>DATANP010000298.1:0-39708 GCA_036266195.1 Thermoanaerobaculia bacterium
AGGTCCGGGTCCTCCCGCGCGCCGGTGAGGATGCGCCGCCGCACGTCCAGGTACTCGGCGTAGTCCTCGGGCGTGACCCGCAGGTCGGGCACGCCCCGGCGGAGCTTCCGCTCGGGATACCCCTTCCGGATCAGGACGGCCAGGGCCTGGGCCACGGTCAGGGGGTCGTCGAGAGGAAGGTCGACGCGGTCGCTCCAGGTCACCGCGCCGTCCTTGCCGCGCAGCCGGGAGACCTCCACGGAGCAGGTCCGGGCCTGGCAGACGAAGGACGGCGCCAGGATCTCGTCGGCCGCCACCGCCCGGGCCACCGCGGCGGGCGAACCGGAGACGGTGTCCACCTCGGAGGCCGCCTTCGCGAAGACGCCGTCGAATCGGGTGAGCGCGCTCTGGAGGGCGCCGCGCACGGCGAAGGCGAAGAAGCCGGCCTCCTCCGAAGGGGTGCCGCCGCGCAGCCCGGGCTGGAGCACGGCCACGTAGAGCGGCGGCGCGGCCGGCGCGGGCTGGTCGCGGAGGAAGAGGAGGAAGAGGAGCGTCGCTGCGGCCAGCACGGCGATCCCGGCGAGCAGAAGGACCGGCGTCCGTCTTGACGGGCTCGGCGGGCTGGTTGCCGGCCGGCCGGTTGCCGGCAGCGGGGCCGTGGGATAGACGGTCTCCTGCTCGGCGGCGGACGGATGGGTGCCGAGCGCGCGCAGGCGGTCGGCCACCTCGCGGGCGCTCGCGGGCCGCAGGACCGGGTCCTTCTCCAGGAGGTCGTGGATCAGGTCCGAGAGCTCCATCGGGACTTCCGGGTTCAGCTCGGAGGCCGGCGGCGGCGTCTCGCCCAGGATGCGCCGCACGGTCTCGCGCCCGGTCGAGGCCAGGAACGGCGAGGAGCCCGTGAACAGCTCGTAGAGCAGGACGCCCAGGGAGAAGAGGTCGGAGCGGGCGTCGACCTCCTCGCCGCAGGCCTGCTCGGGCGACATCACCCGCCAGGTGCCGACGACCATGCCCTCGCGGGTCAGGCGCTCGGCGTCCGGCTCGGTGGAGCGGCGCAGGGCGATGCCGAAGTCGGTGATCTTGGCCTCGCCGTCGGGGGTGAGCAGCACGTTCTCCGTCTTGAGGTCGCGGTGCAGCACGCCGCGGCGGTGAGCATAGGCGAGCCCCTCGGCCACGTCGGCGGCCACGGCCAGCCCGCGGGCGAGGGGCAGGGGGCCCTGCCGGAGCACCTGGTGAAGGCTGAGCCCCGGCACGTACTCCATGACCAGGTGGTCCGTGTCGCCCTCGATGATCAGGTCGAAGACCTGCACGATGGCCGGATGGTTGAGCGCGGCCGTGATCCGCGCCTCGTGGCGGAAGCGGGCGCGGCGCTCGGGATCGGAGCCGGATTCCTCTCCCCGGGACCGGATGCGCTTGACCGCCACCTCGCGCTCCAGCCGCGGGTCCCAGGCCAGGAAGACCTCGCCCATGCCGCCGCCGCCGAGCCGGCGGTCCACCCGGTAGGGACCGATCGTCGAGCCGGTCTCCTCTTCCTGGCTCACCGCAGCCCCAGGTCCCTGAGCCGCTGGCGGAGGCCGCGCTCCGACACTTCGAGCATGCCGGCCATGGCTTCGAGGTCGCCGCCGCAGCGCGCGTGGGCCGCGCGGATCTCCTCGGCCGGCACCTCGGCGGCCGGGCGCACCTTCTCCGACCGCTCCAGGAGCAGATACATGGAGGTGCGGGGGATGCCGAGCGCGTCGGCCGCCGCCTTGGGGCTCCACCGGTGGGCGCGCAGGGCGGCGATCATCTCGTCCTCGGAGACCTCGGACGGCCGCCGGCCTCGGGCCTTCGGAGGCGCCTCCGGGGAAGGGGTGCGGCCGGGAGACGGCGGGACGGTTCCCGGCGGGTCGATCCCCGGCATCAGGGCGTCGAGCTCGGGGGAGTCGAGGAGGACCGGCTGGCCGCGGCCGTCGATGGCGAGCTGCCGCGCCACGTTGTGGAGCTGGCGCACGTTGCCCGGCCAGGAATAGCGGACGAGCCGCGCCACCAGGGCCGCCGGCAGCCAGGGCTCTTCACCCGGCGGAGGCAGGGTGTCGCCGATCCGCTCCAGCTCGGCGCGGAGGAAGTGGATGAGCAGGCGCCCGACGTCCTCCTTCCTGTGGCGGAGCGGCGGCAGCCGGATCAGGTAGCCCGAGAGGCGGTGGAGCAGGGGCGAGCGGAAGGTGCCGCGGCGGATGGCCTCCTCCAGGTCGGCGTCGGTGGCGGAGACGATGCGCACGTCCACCTTGCGTGGCGCGGCGTCGCCCACGGCCGTCACCTCGCCGCTCTCCAGGGCGCGCAGGAGCATCACCTGGACCTCGGGCGGGGTCTCGCCGATCTCGTCCAGGTAGAGCGTGCCGCCATGGGCGAGGAAGAAGTAGCCCGGCTGGTCGCGCACCGAGCCGGTATATGCGCCCTTGCGGGCGCCGAACAGCTCGGCGGCGGCGAGCGAGGGGGGCAGGGCGGCGAGGTTGACGGACACGAACGGTCCGCGGGCCCGCGGGCTGTGCTCGTGAAGGGCGCGGGCCACGACCTCCTTGCCGGTGCCGGTCTCGCCGCGCAGGAGGACGGCCGTGGGCAGGGAGGCCACCCGGGCAATGGCGCGCCGCACGGCCTCCATCCCGGCACTGTCGCCGAGGAGCCCGTAACCGACCGCGGCTCCGGGGAGCGGGGCCGGCCGGCGCTGGAGGAGGAGGACCACGCGGTCCGCGAGCACGAGCACGACCCCTTCTTCGATCTCGGCCGCGCCGAAGGTCCGGCCTTCGGTGACCGGCTCGCCGTCGACGGCGACCCGGGTCCGGCTGCCGTCGAGGTGGAGACGGACTGCGCCATCCGCCGATGGCTCCAGGCGGAGAGGCCTGCGGCTGAGGAAGGGATCGCCGAGCGGCCTTGCCGTGGGCTCCCCGGGCGGGGCGAAGAGGGGCGTCTCGCGGGAGAGGAGGACGTCGCGCCCGCGGATCAGGTCGGACAGGAAGACCCGCTCACCCGTCCTGGAGAGGTCCGGATGGCCGAGGAGGGTGAGCGCCGGCAGCGAAAGGGGGGAATCGCGCCGCCCGTCCGCCGGATGCAGGGCCTCCTGCAGAGTGGAGCCGCTCCTGGTCATGCAGAGTCATAGTCTAGTCCCGCCGGGCAGCATCCGGTACGGCACGGTCCGCAGGATCTCCTCCAGGGTGGTCACGCCTTCGCGGGCCTTGCGCAGCGCGTCGTCGACGAGCGTCCTCATCCCCTTGCCGATCGCCATGGAGCGGATCTGGTGGATCGGCGCCCGGTCGGCGATCAGGTCGGCCAGCTCGGAGTCGAGGACGAACAGCTCGTAGACGCCGACCCTGCCTTTGTAGCCCCGGCCGCCGCAGGTGGGGCAGTCCGGGTTCGACTTCGCGCGGAAGAACGGCCCTTCGTCGTGCTTCAGATCCAGGCGGTCCGCCTCCCGGGAATCGGGCGCCGCCTCCACCCGGCACTCCGGGCAGAGCTTGCGCACGAGCCGCTGGGACATCGCGCCGAGCAGGCTGCCCGCGATCAGGCCCGGGTCCACGCCCAGGGTGAGGAGGCGGGAGATGGTGCGCACGGAGTCCGTGGTGTGCAGGGTCGAGAGCACCAGGTGGCCGGTCTGGGCGGCGCGCATGGCGGCGCTCGCGGTGTCCTCGTCGCGGATCTCGCCGATCAGGATGATGTCCGGGTTCTGGCGCATGAAGGCCCGGGCGTAGTCGGCGAAGCCCATGTTCATCGAGACCTGCTTCTGGTTGGTCTTCGCGAAGTTGTACTCGATGGGGTCCTCGACGGTGAGGATCTTGTTCTCGGGCGTGTTGATCCGGTGGAGGGCGGCATAGAGGCTGGTGGTCTTGCCGCTGCCGGTGGGACCGGTCACCAGGATCAGCCCCTCGGGGTTCTGGATGAGGTGCTCAAACGTGGTGAGCTCCTCGTCGCCGAGCCCGAGCTTCTCCAGGGGGAGCGGGGCGGCGCTGTCGAGGATGCGCAGCACCGCGTCCTCCCCGAACGGCCCGGGCACGACCGAGAGCCGGAAGTCCACGTTGCGCTCGCCCTCGCGGGTCTCGAAGGTGGCCTGGATGCGGCCGTCCTGGGCCTTGCGCCGCTCCGCCACGTCGAGGCCGGAGAGCACCTTGAGCCGGTTGATCGCGGCCTGGATGTGGTCCCGGGCGAGGGGGGTGGCCACCTGCCGGAGCACGCCGTCCACCCGGAAGCGGACGTCCACGTCGTCCTCGTAGGTCTCGATGTGGACGTCGCTCGCCTTCAAGTCCACGGCCTGGCCGAGGATCTCGTCGAGCAGGTCGGGGATCTCGCCCTCACGCTCGAAGGAGATCGAACGCACCGGCCGCAGGGTCAGGCGCGAGCGGCTCTCCTCGGCCACGCCCCACCCTTCGTCGAGAGCGTGCCGGATCTCCCAGGCGTTGAGCTGGACCGCCCGCACCGGCCGGCCAAGGGTCTTCGAGACCGCATGAGCCAGCGCCCGGCGCGACGGGTCGAGCATGCCGATCGTGACCGGCTCCTGGCTGGCGCGGTCTACGATCCCCAGGACCACCACCTCGTTTTCCAGGCAGTACTCGCGCTCGAGCAGGCGCACCGAGCGGGGGTCGATGTCGAACTGCGCCAGCTCGGTGAACTCGGTGTTGTCAGGCATGGCTGGGGAGAGTTTACCTTGTCCCCACGAAGATCTTCCGGACCGTGGCGATCGTGTCCGCCTCGGAAGCCGGCTTGTCTTCCCGGTAGCGCTTCACCCGGGCAAACCGCAGGGCCATGCCCCCGGGGTAGATCGGGCTCTCCTGCACGTCGCTGAACGCCACCTCCACCACCAGCTCGGGCCGGACGTGGACCACCCAGCCGTCCTCGGTGCCCAGGGCCAGCTCCTGGAGCTTCCGGGTCTGCCAGACGAGCATCTCGTCGGTGAGGCCCTTGAAGGTCTTGCCGAGCATCACGAAGCCGCCGTTCTCCGGGTCCCTCGCCCCGAGGTGGAGGTTCGAGAGCCAGCCCTGCCGTCTCCCGTGACCCCACTCGGCGGCCAGGATTACCAGGTCCAGGGTGTGCGCGGGCTTGATCTTCAGCCAGGAGGCCCCCCGCCGGCCCGCCTCGTAGGGCGCGTTCAGGGCCTTGGCCATGATCCCTTCGTGACCGCGGGACAGGGCCTCCTCGAAGAAGGAGTCCGCGGCTTCTGCATCGGCGGTCACGATCCGCGGCACGGCCAAGCCCTGGACCGCGTCTCCCAGGGCGGTGAACCGCTCTCCGGCCGGCCGGTCGATCAGATCCACGCCGTCCAGGTGGAGGACGTCGAAGAAGAACGGGGTGAGCGGCAGCTCGCCGCGCATCCGGGGCACGTCCAGCTTGCGGCCGAACCGGCGCATGGTGACCTGGAACGGATGGGGCGAGCCGTCGGGCCGGAGGGCGATGACCTCGCCGTCCAGGAGGAGCTGTCCGGCGGGGAGAGCCTGGACCGACTCCACCAGCTCCGGCACCGCCGGGGTTACTTCATTGCCGCGCCGGGAGAAGACCCGCACCTCCCCGCCGGCCTTGTGGACCTGGACCCGCGCGCCGTCGAGCTTCAGCTCCAGAGCGGCCTCCCCGAGACGCTCCAGCGCCTCGGAAGTGTCCCCGGCCGCCTGCGCGAGCATGGGCTGGAGCGGCCGGAACAGCTCCAGCCGGAACCGGGCGAGCCCGGGCCTTCCTTCTATAAGGACGGCGCGCGCCACCGCCGGCAGCTCGCCGGCCAGCATCAGGGCGCGCCGCACCTCGTCCGCCGGAACCTCCGCGGCCGCCGCCAGGGCCTCGGCCATCAGCCCCGCCAGCGCCCCCTGGCGCAACTCGCCGAAGATCAGCCGGACGAGGAAGCTCTGCTCCTCGGCAGTCGCCCTGGAGAGGAGACCGGAGAGCAGCCGGGACCGTTCCGCGGTCGAGCCCGCACCCGTGGCCCCGGCGATCCGGTCGAACGCGGTGTCCACCTCCCCGACCGTCAGCGAGGGCTCGGCCGCGGTCGTCCCCGGCGAGGCGTCGCGCACCGCGGCCGGCCCGAGGCCGATCCTCCCCTGCCGTAGGTTCCCGGAGAGCCAGGCCACCGCCGGGTCGACCTCCTCGGGTCCGAGCCGGCGAAGCAGGCCGGACAGGGCGGCGATCTTCTCGGTCCGGGATCGGGTCTCGGCGACGCGGGAGGAGGTGGTGACGAGATCGGCCAGCCGCATGGCCCCATGCTACCCTGACCTCATGAAGGACGACGACCTCTTCCTGGCCCTCACTCCCGAGACGGTGCTCGCCGCGGTCGAGGCCGGGGGGCTGCGCTGCAACCCGGTGTGCTATCCCCTGAACTCGTTCGAGAACCGGGTCTACGAGGTCGAGCTGGCCGACCGCACCCGCGTCGTCGCCAAGTTCTACCGCCCCGGCCGTTGGAGCGAGGAGCAGATCCTCGAAGAGCACCAGTTCCTCGACGACCTCGCCGCCGACGAGCTGCCGGTCTGCACCATGCGGCCATTTCCCGGCGGGGGCACCCTGCGCCGGATCGAGGGCATCTACTACTCCCTCTCCGACCGGCGAGGCGGCCGGGCGCCCGATGAGCTGGACGACGAGTCGGTCCGGCGCCTGGGCATGCTCGTGGGCCGCATGCACAACGCCGCGGTCCGCCGCCCGGCCGAGCACCGGCTCCGCCTCGACGCGGACACCTACATCCGGGAAAACGTCGACTGGCTGGCCGAGCACGACACGGTCCCGAAGCACGTCCGCAACCGGTACTTCGACGCCGCGTTCGACATCGCCGACATCGCCGACCGGGCCCTGGAGGGCGTGCCGGTCCACCGCCTCCACGGCGATCTCCACCTGGGGAACATCCTCTTCCGGGACGGTCTCCTCCGCATCCTGGACTTCGACGACATGGTCGTCGGCCCCGCGGTCCAGGACCTCTGGCTGGCGCTCCCCGGCCGCGACGCCTGGGCCCGGCGCCAGCGCGAGGTCTTCCTGGAGGGCTACGAGCAGCTCCGCGAATTCGACCGCTCGACCCTCTCCCTGGTCGAGGTCCTGCGCGGCCTGCGGGTCGTCCATTACGCGGCCTGGCTCGCCAAGCGCTGGCACGACCCGGCCTTTCCCAGGGCCTGGCCGCAGTTCGGCACCAACGACTACTGGGAGCGCGAGACCGAGGACCTGGTGGAGCAACTCGGTATCATCCGCGGCGAGGTCCCGCCCGAGCAGGGCGGCTACACCTCTGAGGAGGCGAAGGAGGAGGAGACGGTCCTCACCAACAAGGACTACTTCTGGGACTGGGAGGAGAAGTAGAACCTCACCCCCTGGCCCCCTCTCCCATCTCCCTTCCGCCCCCCGCCGGGAGAGGGGGAACGTAGCTGGGGCCGTGAGGCAGGGCCGACAGAAGAACGCCTCATCAACGTTCCCCCTCTCCCGGGGAAGGGTGGGCGGGAGATGGGAGAGGGGGCCAGGGGGTGAGGTTTTAAAGACTCTGGTACGACACCAGATTGTCGATGACCGTCTGGACGTTGCGGTCGTGGATCAGGTGCTCGAGCTGGAGGCCGATGTCCTTGGCGCCGATCGCCTCCTCCACGATCTGCTCCCGCGCTCGGCGCTGCTGGGCGTCGAGCACCTCGCCGCGCGGGAACCGCGGTCCGCCGTGCTGCACCCAGCGGTCGGCCCAGGCGGCCTGGCCCCGGGTGTAGAGCACCAGGTCGCTGGCGGTGAACAGCGGGATGGCCGCAAGCTTGTCCGCGGCCTCGGCGCCGAAGACGTGGATCAGCACCGCCCGGTCCACGGCCCGCATCAGCACCGCGGGATTCATCCCGAGATCGACCAGCAGCTCGTCGAGGTTGGCCTTGGCGAGGTCGTTAAAGTCGTTGATCCCCATCTCCTGGAGCGTGGTCTCCTTCCAGAAATCGATCTCCGGGATGGTCTTGAACGCGGAGCCGCCCTCGTTCGACAGGCGGTCCACCGTGGTCTGCGTCATCTTGGCGAGCGCCTGGAGCCCGGCCTGCGGGAAGATGCCGACCGCGAAGATCAGCGCCCGCGACAGGCCGCTCTCCTCGCCGATCGAGGCCAGGACCCAGCCGAGGAGCACCACCGTGACGCCGCGCAGGAAGAGCGGCACGTAGATCCGGTCGTTCAGGTCGTGGGTGGTGTAGCGCCGCACGAACAGGGTCAGGGCATAGAGATAGAACCCGGCGAAGCCGACCGAGAACGGCGGCGCCTTCTGGAACGCGATGAGGAGGAACGGATAGGTGGGCTCCCCCGGGATGGCGTTCAGCGTCAGGTAGTTGCCGATCTCCATGGCCTTCACGCCGAGGGGCGCGACCAGGTAGATCGTGCCGTAGCCCATCAGCAGAGCGAACCCGAGCCGGCGCCAGAAGAACCGGTGCTCCTGCAGTTGCAGCAGGTGCCGGTAGCGGCGGTACCAGACATGGGCGGCGAACGTGGTGGGCGGTTCGGCCTCGGCCTCCCGGATCCCCTGGGCCGCGCGCAGGAAGCCGGAGACGAGAAGGCCCGGGAAGAAGACGAGGAGCAGCGCCTGGAGGCCGATCGCGAACCAGGAGTTGCGCAGCAGCGTGGTGCGCGCCTCGGACCCGAATCGGTCGAGCCGGCCGTCGAGGCGGTTCGTCTCCTTGGCCACCACCCGGACGAGGCTTTCGTAGCGGGCGGCGGCCTCCTCGTCGTGCTCCTCCCCGTAGACCTCCTGGGCCAGACGGTGCGCGAGATGGCTGATCGTCTCCGGCGGACCGTTCTCGGAAGTGGTCCGCGCCGCGATGCCCTGGAGGTCCCGGGTGGCCCCGAGCACGCCGTTGATGCGCTGGCCGACGCCGAGCGCGGCGGCGATCAGGAAGGGGAGAAGAACCCGGACGCTGGCGAGCCGGGCCCGGCGCCGGGCCCAGGCCGCTTCTGCCGCCGGGTCCGGAGCCCGATCCGAAGAAGATCGCTTGGGTGTCTCCTGCTCGATCTTGGTCCGCATTTGCGCCGATTCTACCTTTCGGGGGCCGTCCGGCCCCGCCGATACCGGTGTGCTACCATCCCGCCGCTCTTGGGAGAGGCCATGGAAATCTACAACGACATCCTGGAAACCCTGGGGAACACCCCCCTCGTCAAGCTCGGCCGGTTCCACACCGGTCCGGCCACGCTCGCCGCCAAGGTCGAGTACTTCAACCCCGGCGGCAGCGTGAAGGACCGCATCGGCATCGCCATGATCGAGGAGGGCGAGCGCTCGGGCAAGCTCAAGCCGGGCGGCACCATCGTGGAGCCCACCTCGGGCAACACCGGCGTGGGCCTGGCCCTCGCCGCCAACCTCCGGGGCTACCGGCTGATCTGCACGGCCGCGGACAAGATCCCCAAGGAGAAGATCGCCCTCCTGGAGGCCCTGGGCGCCACCGTGTTCACCTGCCCCACGAACGTAGAGGCGAGCGACCCGCGTTCTTATTACAAGGTGGCGGAGCGGATCCGGGACGAGGAGGGGGCCTACCTGCCCTACCAGTACTACAACCAGGCGAACCCCGAGGCCCACTACCGCACCACGGGCCCGGAGATCTGGCGCCAGACCGACGGCAAGGTCACCCACTATGTGGTCGGCGTGGGCACCGGCGGCACCATCAGCGGCACGGCCAAGTACCTCAAGGAGCAGAACCCCAACGTCCAGGTGATCGGGGTGGACACGGTCGGCAGCGTCTACGCCTACTACTTCGAGCACCGCGAGCTGCCGCCCGAGGACCAGATCCACCAGTACCTGATCGACGGCATCGGCGAGGACTTCATGCCCTCGGCCGTCTGGTGGGACTACATCGACGGCATCATCCCGGTCGACGACAAGACCGCCTACCGGGCGACCCTGGAGCTGGCGAAGAAGGAGGCAGTCTTCACCGGCTCCTCCGGCGGAGCCGCCGTGGCCGCTGCGCGCCAGGTAGCCCAGGGTCTGGGCGAGGACGGCCTGGTGGTGACCCTGCTGCCGGACTCGGGCGAGCGCTATCTCTCGAAATTCAACAAGGAGTGGCTGACCGCCAAGGGCATCCTGGACTAGGAGGACCGATGTACATAGCGATGAACCGCTTCCGGGTGAACGCCGGGCGCGAAGAAGGCTTCGAGCAGATGTGGCGCACCCGGGACTCCTATCTGGACCAGGTCCCGGGCTTCCGGGAGTTCCACCTCCTCCGCGGCGACACCATAGACGGGATCACGACCTATCTCTCCCACTCGATCTGGGAGTCGCGCCGAGCCTTCATCGCCTGGACCGAGTCGGAGGCCTTCCGCAAGGCTCATGGCGACGCCCGCTCCCCCCAGGGGACCCTCGCCGGGCACCCGGTGTTCGAAGGATACGAAGTGATCCTTTAGAATAGCCGCAGGAGGTTTTCCTGCATGGATCAGCAGCGGGTCGCCGTCGTCACCGGCGGCAATCGGGGGATCGGTCTCGAAATCTGCCGCCAGCTCAACGGGCTGGGGCTCAAGGTGGTGCTGACCGCGCGCGACGAGGCCAAGGCCCGGGAGGCTGCGGCCACGCTCGGCGAGGACGTGGTCGCGCATCAACTGGACGTCCGGGATACGCCCGGCATCGCCCGGTTGACGGCGTTCCTCGAGCAGGCGTTCGGCGGCGTGGACGTCCTGGTCAACAACGCCGGCGTTTTTCTGGACCATCACACCGGAGGACTGACAGTCCCCATGGAGGTAGTCCACGAGTCGCTGGAGACCAACGTGGTCGGCCCCTGGGCGCTCTCGCAGGCGGTCGTGCCCATGATGCAGCGCCGCCGCTACGGCCGGATCGTGAACGTGTCGAGCGGCCTCGGCGCCATGTCGGAGATGATGGGTGGTTACGCGAGCTACCGGGTCTCGAAGCTCGCGCTGAACGGCCTCACCCGCATCCTGGCGGACGAGCTGCACGGCACCAACATCCTCGTGAACACCATGTGCCCTGGCTGGGTGCAGACCGAGATGGGCGGCCGCGGCGCGCCGCGGCCCGTAGAGGCCGGAGCGGACACGGCAGTCTGGCTCGCCACCCTGCCGGACGGCGGCCCGACCGGCGGGTTCTTCCGGGACCGGAGGCAGATCCCGTGGTAGGACCTCACCCCCTGTCCCCCTCTCCCATCTCCCGCCCACCCAACCCCGGGAGAGGGGGGACGTAGCTGGGGCGGTTGCCGGGATCAGGGCTGGCCCAGCAGGAGCTGGCTGCGCTCGTTGGCGACCCCGGCGGGGGGCGGGAGGGAGATGGGAGAGGGGGCCAGGGGGTGAGGTTTCCCGGTATAGTCGCTCCGACCAGGAGGTCGCCATGATCGAATCCCCAGCCGCTCCGGCCGCCGCGAAGCTCCGCCGCCGCATGCTCAGCCCCTGGATGATGCGCGGGTTCATGCTGTCGAAGCTGCCGCTCGCGCTCGTCGCGGGTCTCCGGGTGCGGGAGCTGGACGAGGAGCACTGCACGGTCACGGTGCCCTAAGGTTGGCGGAGCACGAACCCGTTTCGCTCTACCTACTTCGCTGCGCTCAGCATGGCCGCCGAGATGTCCACCGGGGCGCTCGCTTTGCTGGAGGTCGAGCTGGCCCCGAAGCCGGTCTCGATGCTCATCACCGGCATGACCGCGGAGTTCGGCAAGAAGGCTACCGGCCTGACGTCCTTCACGTGCGCGGACGGCCGGGCGCTGTCCAACGCCGTGGCCCGGGCGCTGGCGGGCGAGCCCAACACCTTCGAGGCGGTCAGCACCGGCACCTCGCCGGACGGGACCATCGTCGCCCGCTTCACGTTCACGTGGTCCTTCAAGGCGAAGGAACGCAAGTGAGAATCGCCCTCGCCCAACTCTCCGCGAGCCCGGACCGGGCGACCAACCTCGCCCGCGCTCTGGACACGATGACCGCGGCCCGGCAGGCCGGGGCTGACCTGATCGCCTTTCCCGAGGTCATCCTCGACCGCTTCTTCCCCCAGGTGCCCGGCGACCGCGAGGCGCTCAAACTGGCCGAGCCCGTTCCCGGACCGACCAGCGACGCGATCTCTGCCCGCGCCCGCGATCTGGGGCTGGTCACGGTCTTCAACCTCTACGAGTTGGACGCCCAGGGCCGCCGTTTCGACAGCTCGCCGGTCTACGACGCCGACGGCACCCTCCTGGGCGTCACCCGCATGGTCCACATCACCGACTACGAGGGGTTCCACGAGCAGGACTATTACCACCCGGGAGACAAGGGGATGCCCGTCTACGACACCCTGGTGGGCAAGATCGGAGTGGCGATCTGCTATGACCGCCACTACCCCGAAGTGATGCGCGCGCTGGGTGTGGCCGGCGCCGAGCTGGTGGTGATCCCGCAGGCCGGCACGGTCGGCGAGTGGCCCGAGGGCCTCTACGAGGCCGAGGTCCGCACCGCCGCGTTTCAGAACGGCTACTTCACGGCTCTGGCAAACCGCGTCGGCCTCGAAGGCAGGCTTCACTTCTCGGGCGAGTCGTTCGTGGTGGATCCGGACGGCAGGGTTCTCGCTCGGGGAAAGAGCCTGGAGGAGGATCTCGTCCTGGCCGACATGGATCTGGCGGCCTGCCCCACCTCCACGGCCCGCCGGCTCTTCTGGAAGGACCGCCGGCCGGATCTGTACCGCGGCTGGCTGTAGGACCTCACCCCCTGTCCCCCTCTCCCATCTCCCACCCGCGCCCCCGCCGGGAGAGGGGGGACGTGACTGGGGCGGTGCAGCCGAATCTCGGCAGACAGATTCGCAGGCGTCCCCCCTCTCCCGGGGTTGGGCGGGCGGGAGATGGGAGAGGGGGCTAGGGGGTGAGGTGCCCCGCCCCCGAGTCCCCCATCTCCACCTTCCCGCCAGGGAAGTACTCCTTCCACCGGCGGCTCACCGTGGCGGCGGTCTCCTCGTCGCAGAACAGCTCGTCCGGGAACCAGGGCTTCATGCGGGCGTCGATCACGATCGGCGGCTGATAGGAGAGGTGGTTCCGCACTACCCGGAAACCCGCGGCGTGGATGTCGGCAGCGGGCTCGAAGCGGGTGAAGGTGGTCCACAGGAAGTTCATCTCGCTCGCCACGGCCCGGTGCGCGTCGTCCGTGAGCACCACCAGCGGCCAGTTGCGGAAGGCCGGATGCGCGGCATAGGCCGCCGCGGCCCCGGCGTCGTCGCGGTAGGGCGGGCCCTGGACCACCAGGCAGCCGGGGCAGAAGACCCGGACGTCCGTGACGCCGGCCGGGACCGGGTCCACGGAAAACTCGCGCGGCAGCTCCCGGACCGGATCTCCCAGGCCGAGCCAGACCCCCTTCGAGCCTTCGTTGACCGCGGGCCCGGTGTAGTCCAGCGTGTCCATCGAGAGGTTCGAGAGCACGTAGAGGTCGGTCTCGGGCCGGGTGCGCTCCAGGATGTGCGTGAGAGTGGCCTTGAAGTCCTTGAGATCGACCGGCCGGTCCGTGACCAGCAGGAACTTGGTCAGCGAGAGCTGGCCCTCGCCCAGGATGCGGAAGGCCGACGCCATGGCTTCGCGCTTGTAGCGCTCCCGCACCACGGCGCCGGCCAGCGAGTGGTAGCCGGTCTCGCCGTAGGACCACAGCGCCTGCACCCCGGGCATGACCAGGGGGAAGAGCGGCGAGAGGAGGTCCTGGAGCAGGTCGCCGATGAAGAAGTCCTCCTGGCGCGGCTTGCCCACGACCGTGGCCGGGAAGATCGCGTCGCGCCGCCGCGCCATCCAGTCCAGGTGGAAGACCGGGTAGTCGTGCTGGAGCGAGTAGTAGCCGTAGTGATCGCCGAACGGTCCTTCGGGGCGGCGCTCGCGGGGCGGCACCCGGCCGATCAGTGCGATCTCGGCGTTGGCGATCAGAGGATGCCGGCCGGCGGGCGGCGGCGAGACGCGGGGCAGCCGCTCGCCGGCGATCAGCGAGGCGAGCATCAGCTCCGGCACGTTCTCGGGCAGCGGCGCGATGGCGGCCAGGATCAGCGCGGGTGGTCCTCCCAGGAAGACCGTCGCCGGCAGCTCCTCGCCCCGGGCCTCGGCCACGGCGTAATGGAAGCCGCCGCCCTTGCCGATCTGCCAGTGCATGCCGGTCGTCCGCCGGTCGTGGACGTGGAGCCGGTACATCCCGAGGTTGTGACCCTTGCCATCCGGGTGCTCGGTGTAGACCAGGGGCAGGGTGACGAAGGGGCCGCCGTCCTCGGGCCAGGTGGTCAGGACCGGCAGACGGTCCAGGCGGACGTCGTCCGTCACCACCTCGGTCACCGGGCCGGAGCGGCGCCGGGAGAGGCCGATCTTCAGCGCCTGGCCCGCCAGGTCGCGCGCACCCCAGAGCTTGCCCGGTGTAGGCGGCAGCAGCGTCTCGGCCAGGTGGACCAGCCTTTTGATCAGGCGTAGGGGGCGCTCCCCGAACGCCAGCTCGGCCCGGCGCGCGGTGCCGAAGAGGTTTGTGGCGAGCCGCAGGTCCGAATCCTTGACGTTGGTGAAGAGCAGGGCCGGGCCTCCGGCTGCGATCACCCTGCGGTGGATCTCCGCGACCTCCAGGCGGGCGTCCACCGGGGCCTCGACCACGGCGAGGTCGCCGTCCCGGCGGAGGCGGTCGAGGAAAACGCGGAGATCCGGGAACGTCGTCATGGCGGGCAGAGTCTAAACTAGTCGCACTTACGAGGAGAGACCATGGCCGAGGCCCTGCCCATACCCCGCCCCATCCCGGAGCCCGCTCGGGCTCCCCGGCCTCGCCGCGCCCTGAGATGGCTCGGACTGGTCCTTCTTTTCCTCCTGCTAGCAGTCGCGGCCGGCGCGCTCTGGCTCCGGAGCCAGCTCCGCGCCAGCCTGCCTCAGATGGACGGCGAGCGCGCCCTGGCCGGACTGGCCGCGCCGGTCACCGTGGAGCGCGACGGCCTCGGGGTGCCCACCATCCAGGCCGCGGACCGGGTGGATGCCGCGCGCGCCCTCGGCTTCCTCCATGCTCAGGAACGGTTCTTCCAGATGGACCTGATGCGCCGGCAGCCCGCGGGCGAGCTGTCGGAGCTGTTCGGGTCCGCGGCGGTACCCGTGGACGAGGACCACCGGCGCCACGGCCTGCGCGATGTGGCCCGCCAGGCCGTAGCCGCCGGGTCGCCGCGCGACAAGGCCATCCTGGAGGCCTATGCCGAGGGCATCAACTCCGGGCTGGCCGCGCTCGGCGCACCACCCTTCGAGTATCTGCTCCTCCGGCAGGACCCCGCCCCCTGGCGGCCGGAGGATTCGATCCTGGTGGCGCTCGCCATGTTCATCGACCTGGAAGACCCCGAGGGCACCCGCGAGCTGTCCCTCGGCGTCATGCACGACCTCCTGCCCGGCCCGCTCTTCGAGTTCCTTTCCCAGGGCGGCAGCGAGTGGGACGCGCCGCTGGTCGGCGAGCCCATGGCGACCCCGCCGATCCCCGGCCCCGAGGTGTTCGACGTGCGCAGGGAGCCCGCCCCGGGCAGGCCCCTCAAGTGGCGCACCGTGGGCGAGCCGCCGTCCCGGACGCCGCGCGGCAGCAACAACTGGGCGGTGGCCGGCTCCCACACCGCGGATGGCCGGGCCTGGCTCGCCAACGACATGCACCTGGGCATCCGGGTGCCGAACACCTGGTACCGCGCCTCCCTGAAGGTCGGCGACCGGCGGATCACCGGCGTCAGCCTGCCCGGCGTGCCGGTGATCGCCGTGGGCAGCACCGGCCGGATCGCCTGGGGGTTCACCAACAGCTACATCGACTGGCACGACCTCGTCGTGATCGAAGTCGATCCGAAGGACCCGGAGGTCTACCGCACCCCCCAGGGCCCGCGCCGATTCGGGCACCGGAAGGAGATCATCAAGGTGAAAGCCGGGGAGGACGTGACCCTCGACGTGCGCGAGACGATCTGGGGGCCGGTGGTCGTGGACCGCGACCACAAGGGCCGTCCGCTCGTCCTCTCCTGGATCGCCCACCACCCGGACGCGGTCAACATGGAGCTGCTCGACCTGGAAGAGGCCCGGAACGTGGACGAGGCGGTCGAGATCGCCCACCGCGCCGGCATCCCGCCGCAGAACTTCGTGGTGGCCGATGCGGACGGCCGGATCGCCTGGACGATCATCGGCAAGGTTCCCAAGAGGTTCGGCTTCGACGGCAAGACTCCGGAATCGTGGGCCGACGGCACCCGTGGCTGGAACGGCTGGCTGGCCTCCGAGGAGGTGCCCAAGGTCGTGGACCCGCCCTCGGGCCGGATCTGGACCGCGAACACCCGCGTCGTCGAAGGCCCCGAGCTGGCGCGGGTCGGCGACAGCGGCTACTGGCTCGGCGCCCGGGCCCGGCAGATCCGCGACGGCCTGCTCGCTCTCGACAAGGCGAAGCCCGAGGACCTGCTCGCCATCCAGCTCGACGACCGCGCCCTCTTCCTGGACCGCTGGCGCACCCTCCTCCTGAACACCCTCGCGAACCAGGACCAGCCCCGTCGCCGCGAGATGCGCGACCTGGTCGAGAAGAGCTGGACCGGCCGGGCGTCGATCGATTCGGTCGGCTACCGGCTGGTCAAGGAGTTCCGGCGCGAGGTCCGCAACCGGACCCTGGAGCCGATCCTGGCCCGCTGCAGCCAGGCCGAGCCGCTCTTCGATCCCGGAGACCTGCGCCAGATCGAGGGTCCGCTCTGGAGGCTGGTCACCGAAAGGCCGGCCCATCTGCTCGACCCGAAATACAAGACCTGGGACGAGCAGCTCCTGGCCGCGGCCGACGCCGTGCTCGCCCCCTACGAGGGGCAGGACCTGGCGCAGCGCACCTGGGGCGAGCGGAACACCACCCGCATCCGGCACCCGCTCTCCGCGGCCCTGCCCGGCTTCGTGGCCCGGTACCTGGACGTCGAGCCGCGCCAGCTTCCAGGCGACTCCGACATGCCGCGCTTCCTGGGGCCCACCTTCGGCGCCTCGGAGCGCATCGTGGTCTCGCCCGGCAGGGAGGAGGCCGGCTTCTTCGAGATGCCGGCGGGGCAGAGCGGCCATCCGCTCTCGCCGCACTACCGCGACGGCCAGCGCGCCTGGGAGGAGGGACAGCCGACCCCGTTCCTGCCCGGCAAGACCGAGTCCACGCTGAAGCTGGTGCCCGCCGGCGCCGGAGGTGAACGGTGAAGCAGGTCCAACAGGCCGCGGAGGCGGTCCTCCAGCAGCTCGAGACGGTCGTCTTCGGCAAGCGGCCGGTCCTGGAGATGGTCTTCACCTGTCTGCTCGCCGAGGGCCACCTGCTCCTGGAGGACGTGCCCGGCACCGCCAAGACGCTCCTCGCCAAGACCTTGGCGCGCACGCTCGGCGGCGGCTTCCGGCGGCTCCAGTGCACGCCCGACCTGCTGCCCGGCGACGTCACCGGCTCCAGCGTCTTCAACCAGAAGGCGGGCGAGTTCGAGTTCCACCCCGGCCCGGTCTTCACCCAGGTCCTCCTGGCCGACGAGATCAACCGCGCCACCCCGCGCGCCCAGGCCGCCCTGCTGGAGTGCATGGCCGAGCGCCAGGTGAGCGTGGACAACAAGACCTATGCCCTGAAGCGGCCGTTCTTCGTGATCGCCACCCAGAACCCGGTGGAGCACGAAGGCACCTTCCCGCTGCCCGAAGCGCAGCTCGACCGTTTCCTCATGCGCCTGTCCATCGGCTACCCAAGCCCGCAGGCCGAGGAGCAGATGCTGATCCGCGGCGAGCGGAGTGATCCGCTGGAGGGGGTCGTCCAGGTCCTGAGCCTCGACGTCCTGGCGAAGCTCCAGGACCGGGTGCGCGAGGTCCACGTCCACCCCGAGGTGCGGCGCTACATCGTGGCGGTCACCACTTCCACCCGCAACGCCCGCGAGCTGGTCCTGGGCGGCGGCCCGCGCGCCACCCAGGGTCTCTACCGGGCCTGCCAGGCGCGGGCGGCCATGGCCGGGCGGAGCTTCGTGATGCCGGACGACGTCAAACGCCTCTACCCGTCCATCCTCTATCACCGGGTGATCCTCGGCGCCGAGGGCCGGCTCTCCAAGCGCTCGGTGCCTCAGGTCGTGGACCAGGCGGTCGGACTGGTGCCGGCGCCGCTGGTCACCCCCGAGATGGCCGCCGCCGGATGAGCGCGACGACCGCGGACACCACCGACGTCGGACAGCTCCGCCGCCGCCAGATGTTCCTCTGGCTCGGCGTCGTGGCCGCCCTCGCCCTGCTCCTCTCCCTGTACTCGGCCGGCTTCTTCCTCTATGCCGCGGTGGTGACCGCGGCCGTGCTCGGGATCGGCGCGTTCCTGCCCGCGGCGAGCCTTCTCGGGCTGGAGGTGCGCCGGAGCCTCGGCGCCGAGACGGTCGAGATCGGCGGCACTGTCGAATCCCGGCTGGTCCTCCACAACCACAAGCAGCTCCCGGCGCTCTGGGTCTTCTGGCGCGACGCGATCGAGCCCGGTCTCGCCGCGGACGGGGTCACCTGCGGCTTCCGGACCCTGGCGAGCGAGGAGACCCTGCACACCGCCTGCGTGCTCCACGGCGTCCGGCGCGGCCTCTACCGGGTCGGGCCGGCGGTGATCGAGACCAGCGACCCCCTCGGCCTGGTGCGGCGCTTCCGGGTCGACCCCGAGGTCCGCTTCCTCACCGTCCTGCCGCGGACGGTGGCCATCGGCCCGGGCTGGCCGCTGGGCCATTCGCCGATCCACGAGGTGCCGCGCCGCCGCAGCCTCTTCGAAGACCCTTCCCGCTTCCTGGGAGTCCGCGACTACCGGCAGGGAGACGGCCTGCGGCGCATCCACTGGCGGGCCACGGCTCGGTCGGGCCGCCTCCAGGTCAAGCTCTACGAGCCGGCGGTGCTCGAAGGCGTCCTCCTCGCCGTGGAGATGGGCAAGGCCGCCTTCCCTGCCGCTGCCGCGCCGGACACCGAGGAGGACCCCGGCGTGGAGCTGACCGTGACCGCGGCCGCCTCGATCGCCGAGTTCGTCCTCGCCCACGGGCAGGACGTGGGGCTGATCTCGAACGGCGGCGACGCGGCCGACCGCTACCCGTCCGACTGGACCGGCGGCAGCTTCCGGCGCATGGAGGACGTCGTGCAGGAGACCGAGGCCCGCCGCCGCATGCCCGCCTTCCGGCCCGTGGAGGTGGAGCCCGGCCGCGGAAGCTGGCAGCTCGACCGCCTGCGCTCGGCCCTGGCGCGGCTGACCCTCGCGCCCGGCCTCACCCTGGCTGAGCTGCTCGAAGCCGAGGCGCCCCGGCTGTCGCGCGCCCACGTGATCCTCGTCGTGACCCCCGACCTCGGGCCCGGCCTCGGAGGCGCGCTCGGCACGCTCCGGCGCTCGGGCTTCGACGTGGGCGTGATCTGGATCCAGAAGGGCGGCGCGGGGACGGTCGCCACCGGCCTCCTGGAAAGCGTGCCGATCTACCCGGTGCTGGAGGAGTCGGATCTCGAACGGCTGGGGGTCCAGTCGCTGTGAGCGTCGAGCGCCAGCCGCTGGACGAAAGCCCGCTCTCGTTCTTCACCCATCACGTGGTGGTGCCGGCGGCGGTCATCGCCATGGTCGTGTCCTTCCTCTTCTATCTCGTGGACGTCCGCTCGGCCTACCTGGGAGGTGGAGCGAACCTCAAGTGGATCGGCCTCTGCTTCGTCGTGGCCACCGTCCTGATCGAGCGCTACGGCCGCGCCTCGGTCGGGGATCTTCAGGGCTGCTATACCGGCGCCCTGGCCGCGGCCACGGTGCTGGTGATGATCGTCTCGCCCTGGGACCCGGAGACCGGCAAGGCCGGCCGGTCGCTCGCGAACCTCCTGATCGTCGGCCTGGCCTGGCACTTCGCGACCCGGGTGACCCGCGAGCTGAGCCCGGAGGTCGATCGCGCCCCGCGGCCCCGCCGCACCATCCCGCAGATCTACGGCGGACCGAGCCTGCCAGTCCCGGAAAAGAAGAAGCCTCCGATCGAGGTCAGGAACCCGGCGGCCCGGGTGGCGCAACTGGCCGCGGTCGCCCTGCTGATCTTCGCCCTGACCGAGCCCGTGTTGCTGGCCGCGGTGCCGCAGACCGGCGTGAAGGCGCTGGCGGCGGTCGTGGTCTTCCTGTTCTCGACCGGCGTCGTGCTCGCCGCCGGCTCGACCCTGGAGACGCTCCGCCGTGCCGAGCGGGCCGGAGCCGACGTTCACCCCGGCCTGGTGCCGGGCCGGGTGGCCCTGGCCGCGCTCCTCCTGATGACAGTGCTGGCCGCCGGCCTGGCCCTGCCCGGGCTCGATTATCAGGGCACCGGCCGCCTGAAGCCGCCGCCGTCCATGGCGGAAGGCGTCGAGGCGAACCGCGGCAACCGGGAGACCCTGGACCCGGGCCATCCCTCCGTCTTCGTTCCGCAGGGAGATCTCGGCGAGGAGGTGCCGGGACCGAACGGCCCCGCGAAGGCTCCCTCTCTCGGGCAGGCTCCCCAGGATCCTTCCCAGACTTCGACCCCGCCTCCGCAACCCCCTCCGCCATCCGGAGCCCTCGGACCGGCCGGCGGAATGTTGGGCTTCCTGGCCATGATCGGCCGTTGGCTGCTGATCCCTCTCGTCCTGGTCCTGGCGGGCGCGGCCCTCTGGACTCTCGCGCGTCTCTGGCCCCTCCTGGCAGGCTGGAGGAACAAGGCCGCCGGCCGCTGGCGCGCTCTCCTGGACCGCCTGGCCGGCCTCTTCGCGCGTCCTCCGAAAAAGACCGCCTCCGCAGCCGATCCATTCCAGAGGCTGGACGACCTGCTGAGCCTCCCCTCTCGGGACACCGTCCTGGCCGCGTACCAGCGCTTCCTGCTCCTGCTGGAGAGCCTCGGCCACGAACGTCCCCAGAAGGCCACGCCCTACGAGATCCTCGCCGGCCTGCCCCCGCGCCTGAAGCCGCTCGAAGCCCCGGCGCGCGTCCTGACCGACCTTTATGTCCTCGCCGCCTACGGCGCCGAGCCGATCGAGCCCGGAGCGCCGGAACAGTCGGTGGAGGCCATGAAGTCGATGCGCGGGCTGGTGGAGAGACCGGCGGCGTGATGAGGAAACCGCTTCGCCCCGTCCGTCTACCCGATGTGGGGCCGGAACCCCTCGACAGGAGCTTCGCATGATCGAACCGCCCAACTCCCGGCGCCTGCGCATCCTCGCCTTCGATCCGAGCCTGGCGACGCGGCTCGACACCGCGGCGCTCAACGAGATCACCGTCAGCGTTCCCTGGGAGGATCTCTGGCCCGGTCCCGTCGGCGAGTACATCGAGGTCGTCGACGTCGATCCGGCGAGCGGCACGGTCTACCTGCCGGCCGACCTGGATCACCCCTACGTCCTGGCGCAGGACGGCCTGCCGCCCTCCGAGTCGAACCCCCAGTTTCATCAGCAGATGGCATACGCCGTCGCCATGACGACCATCCGGCACTTCGAGCGCTCGCTCGGGCGCGTCGCCTTCTGGGCGGACCGGAGAATCCCACAGGCCGCCGGCGAGGACCGGGTGCAGTTCGTGCGGCGCCTGCGCATCTATCCGCACGCGCTCCGCGACCGCAACGCGTACTACAGCCCCGAAAAGAAGGCGCTGCTGTTCGGGTATTTCCCGGTCACCACGAAGGACGTGCACAACACTCCGGGGACCCTGGTCTTCACCTGCCTCTCGCACGACATCATCGCGCACGAGGTGACCCACGCCCTGCTCGACGGCGTCCATCCGCGCTTCAACGAGCCGAGCAACCCGGACGTCCACGCCTTTCACGAGGCGTTCGCGGACATCGTGGCGCTGTTCCAGCACTTCTCCTACCCGTCGGTTCTGGAAAGCCAGATCCGCCGCACGCGCGGCGACCTGCACACCGAAAGCCTCCTCGCCCAGCTCGCGCAGCAGTTCGGCCGCGCGACCGGCCGCGGCACCGCCCTGCGCGACGCGCTCGGCGCCGTCGACGAGGCCACGGGCGCCTGGACGCCGCGCCCCCCCGATCCGCATGCGCTCGAGACGACCCAGGGCCCCCATGCCCGCGGCTCGATCCTGGTGGCGGCGGTCTTCCGCGCGTTCCTGCTGATCTACCGCGCGCGCAGCGCGGACCTCTTCCGGATCGCCACGCAGGGCACGGGCAAGCTGCCCGAGGGCGACATCCATCCGGACCTCACGCGGCGTCTCGCGGCCGAAGCGGCGAGCTGCGCGGAGCGGGTGCTGCGGATGTGCATCCGGGCGATCGACTACTGCCCGCCGGTCGACATCACCTTCGGCGACTTCCTGCGCGGCATCGTCACCGCCGACCTCGACTACGCGCCGGACGAGACCGGCTTCCGTATCGTCTTCGTCGAGAGCTTCCGCGAGTGGGGCATCTATCCGCGGGGCGTCACCAGCCTGGGGATCGACACCCTGGCCTGGCCTCGCGGCGACGAGCTGCTGCTGGACGACCTCCAGGCGTGGGGCCTTGCGGAGGAGCGGGAAGAGCAACTCCGGGGCGAGCTGAAGAGCTTCGTGCTGCAGGCCGCCCGGAACTGGAACCTCGAAAGCAACCGCTACGCGGTCTGGAAGGATTCCGCCCGCGTCCGCAAGGAGCTCGAAGGCTGGCTGCGCGACGGCGACAGCGTCGGCCGCGACTACGCGCGCCTCTTCGGGCTCGTGATCGACGACGGCGCCGCGCAGCCAACCGTCTTCCGGACCGGCTCCGTACCCGACGTCGAGATCCACGCGGCGCGCCCCGCGCTCCGGCGCACCCTGAACGGCAGCGCGCGCACCGACCTGGTGATCGAGATCACACAGCGCCGGCGCGGCTACTTCGATCCCGACGTCCAGAAGAGAATGGACGAGCGCTTGCCCGCGCCGGGCAAGGCACTGGAGCCGCGCGACTTCACCTTCCGCGCGGGCTGCACCGTCCTCATCGATCCGGTGACCGCCGAGGTGCGCCGGGTCATCCGCACGGCGGGCACGATCGCGGACGACGGGGAGCTCGAACGGGTGAGGCGCTTCCTCGTCGGGGAGACGGGGGCCGCCGGCAACGCCTTCGACGCCGGCCGGCCCGGGAGCCTCGGCCTCACCGGCTCCCGGATGCGCAACGAGCCGTTCGCCCTGCTTCACCGGATGGAGGACTGATCATGCCGAAGCTCGAGCTGCAGGACGGCGAAGTCACGGTGCGCATGTACCGGCAGGGTCACGGCGACTGCTTCCTCCTCGCGCTGCCGCGCCAGGGCGGCGGCGATCCCGTGTACGTGCTCATCGACTGCGGCTACAAGCCCGGCTCGCCGGCGTTCCTCAAGAAGAAGACGATCCAGGACGTCGTCGACCAGATCGGGGAGGCGACCGGCTTTCACCTGGACCTCGTGATCGTCACCCACGAGCACCAGGACCACGTCAACGGCTTCTGGAAGCAGAGCGATCCGTACTTCAAGGACTTCCGCATCGACGAAGCCTGGTTCGCCTGGACCGAGAACCCGAACGACGGCGTCGCCAACGATCTGCGGGCGCAGCACAAGGACGTTCTGGTGGGCCTCGTCGAGGCGCGGAACAAGCTCGCCCTCGCCGCCGGAGAGGACGACTCCGCGGTCCAGCGCCTCGACAGCCTCCTCGCCCTGGAGCTGGGCGGCGAAGACGAGCTGATCCCCATGGCGGCGGTGCTGGCGGCGGTCAAGGACCCGGCGAATTCCGGCAACAAGCAGTCGATGAAGCTGGTCAAGGACGAAGCGCGGAAGCACCGCGGAGTCCAATACCTGCTGCCGGGAGAGATCTGGGACATCCCCGGGTCCAAGGGCATCCGCGCGTTCGTCCTCGGCCCGCCGCGCAATCCGGGCCTGCTCAGGCAGGAAGACCCGGTCGGCAAGGAGGGCTTCCCGCAGCAGGCGGCAGGCATGCAGGGGCTGTCCTTCAGCGCGGCGGCCGTCGCGAAGAAGTCCGGGCCCGGCGAGAGCGCGGCCCCGTTCAGCCCGCGGCACTGCGTCTCGAAAGCCGAGGCGCTCGCCGACCCCGATCCCAAGTCGTTCTTCGTTGCGCACTATGGCCAGGGAAAGCAGGGCGAGAACGACAAGGGCGGCGTCGAGGTGCGGAACAACGCAGCCTGGCGGCGCATCGACAACGAATGGCTCTACTCGGCGGAGAGCCTGGCGCTCTCCCTGAACGACGGGATCAACAACACCAGCCTGGTGCTCGCCTTCGAGCTGCCGGCCAGGAAGAAGGTCCTGCTGTTCGTGGGCGACGCGCAGCGCGGCAACTGGATCTCGTGGAAGGACCTCGAGTGGAAGGACGGCGACCGGACCATCACGGCCCGCGACCTCCTCGAGCGCACGGTGCTCTACAAGGTCGGCCATCACGGGAGCCACAACGCCACGCTCGCGGGCGGCGTCGACGACAAATACGCAAACCTTTCCTGGATGGGGCAGGGCGCGTTCGCCAGCGAGTTCACCGCGATGATCACCGCCGTCCACCAGTGGGCCATCCAGGTCAAGCCGAAGCCCTGGAACCATCCCCTGCCCTCCATCCGCAGCGCGCTGCTCAAGAAAACTCAGGGGCGGGTGTTCCAGATGGATATCGATCGACCGGAGAAGCCGGACGAAATCCCGCAGGAGACCTGGGACGAGTTCACATCGCGGGCTGCATTCACGGACCTTTACTTCGACTACATCGTCCGCGATGCGTGAGCGGTCCAGCTAGACCCTGCGGCCCGGCAACCTCAGCTCCGCGAGCGCTCCACCCCCGGGACGGTTCGTGACGCGGATGGTTCCGCCGTGTGACTTCGCCACCTCCTGGACGAAGTTGAGACCCAGGCCGGTGCTCTTCTTGCCGGTGTCGGGCCGGCCGAGCGAGTAGAAGCGGTCGAAGATCCGGTCGAGCGCGTACTCGGGAATGCCCGGCCCTTCGTCCGCCACGGAGATCGCCACCGAGTCGCGATCCTCGACAACCTCCACCCTCACCGTGCCGCCGGCCGGGCTGAACTCGATCGCGTTCTGGACCAGGTTCTCCAACGCCTGATGGAGGAGGAACGGATTGCCTTCGACCGTCAGCCGTTCCGGAGCCGCGGCCTCCAGGCGGATATCCTTGGCGGCCAGCAGGGGTTCGTGGCTCTCGGCCACCGTGCGGATCATCGCGCTCAGCTCGACCGGCTCCATCTCCGGCTTCTCGCGACGGTTTTCGAGCCGGGCCAACTCCAGCATGCGGTCCACGATCAGCGCGATCCGCTCGGCCTCGTGGCGGATGTTGGCCACGAACCGGGCCTGGTCCCGCGGCGGCACCCCCTCCTGGAGCAGCTCGGCCGCGCCGCGGATCGCGGAGATCGGACTCTTGAGCTCGTGAGTGAGCGTCTGGACGTACTCCTCCGCGTACTGCCGCCCTTCCAATGCCTCCTGCATGCGGCGCAGGGCCAGGCCCAGGCCGGCGATCTCCGTGCTCCCGAGCTTCGGGAACGCCGGGTGCAACCCCATCCCAATGCCGTCCGCGTACGTCTCCAGGCGATGGATGGGCCGGGTCAGCAGGTACGAGACAGCGAAACCGAGCAGCGCCGCGACGCCGAGCGTGAGGAGCGCGGCGCGCACGAAGGCCGGCCGCGCAAGCTCCAGAAAGGTTTCGATGTTGACCGTCGGCTTGACGACCGAGAGCGAGCCCACGATCTGTCCGTCCTGATAGATCGGCGCGGCGATGTGGAGCGCCGTCGAGAACGGATCGGCCGGGTCCCGGCGGCTGGCCCGCGCGCCGTACCGCCCCTCCAGGGTGAGCTTCACGTCGTGATACCGGCTGTAGTCCTCGCCGACCTCCCCGGGTCGGCGGGTGTCGAGCACGAGCCTCCCGGAGGCGTCGGCGATGTAGAGATTCAGGTCTACGTCCGTCTTGTGGAGATCGTAAATCCGGGCCGACAGCCGGCGGGCGTGAGCGCGGGCGAGAGGAGCTTCCAGGTCGGACAAGACGAAATCCGGCCTCGTCATGTCCTGCTCGACGAGGCTCGCGAGGATGTTGGCCGAGTCGACGAGCGGCTCCTCAAGGCTTTCCAGATAGCGCGTGCGGAGCGTGGTCCAGATCCAGTCCGTGGCGAAGTACAGGCATGCCGAGAAGATCGCGAGATAGGCGAGGAAGATCCGGAGCCCCAGCTTCATAACCTTTTCCTCATAACCCTTCCTTCAGCGAATAGCCCATGCCGCGATGGGTCGCGATCGGATCCAGGTCCGGCCGGAACTCCCGGAGCTTCGCCCGCAGGTTCTTGACGTGCGCGTCGACCGTGCGGTCCAGGCTCGCCTCGGGCTCGTCCCAGACGAGATCCAGCAGCTCGTCGCGGCTGTAGACCCGGCCGGGCCGTTTAAGAAGCACCGCCAGCAGCCGGTACTCGTAGCGCGACAGGTCGAGCGGCCTGCCGAAGTAGGAGATCTGCCGCCGCTCCTCGTCGAGAACAAAGGCATTGCCTGGAGGAGCCGGCGGTCCGCCGCCATGCCGAGCGCGCCGCAGGACCGCCTTGGTGCGCGCCGCAAGCTCCCGCGGGCTGAACGGCTTGGTGACATAGTCGTCCGCCCCCAGCTCCAGGCCGACCACGCGGTCCACCTCGCTGGCGCGTGCCGTCAGGAAGATGACAGGTACCTCGTGGCGCTGCCGGATCCGGCGGCACACCTCGATGCCGCTCATGTCCGGCAGGCCGATGTCGAGCACCACCAGCGCCACCGGCTCCCGGTCGAGCATCTCGACCACACCCGCGCCCACCTCCAGCCAGCGGCACCGGAACCCTTCCGATTCGAGGGCATACACGATGGTGTCGGCGATCGCCGGCTCGTCCTCGACCACCAGGATCGTAGGTTTTTCCGTCACGTCTTCTCCCGCCTTCTCAGGCCGATCATTGCGACTGTCGAGATCAGTGTAACCAGGACGACCATCATGGCATGCTCGGCATACAGGCCGCCCGGCTGCCGGAAGGCGCCGGTCAGGAGCGGCACGCCCAGCGTCATTCCAAGATAGGCGACCGGCACCAGGACCGTCAGCCGCGATCGGGGGCCGGTCAGCCTGTCGAGCGCGCCATAGAGGACCCACAGCGCGCCCAGATACACCACGATGCCGAGGAGTCGGTGCGCCTGCTCCCCAAGGCCGAGGCTGTAAAGCTCGACTGCGGCCAGGATGCGCGCCGTGTTGACTCCGATCGTCAGGACCCATGCCCCGAGCAGCGACCCGAACCACCAGCCGAACCGCTGCCCGGGAGAGCGCAGGCGGTGAGAAAAGCCAAGCACGGAGACGGTCAGCGCCAGGATCAGGAAATTCACCCCGGCGCAGGCCGGAGCGATCACGTACGAGCCATCCACCGGCATCCACCCGGCCGGGTCCTGGACGAGCGACTCGCCGCGGAGCCAGCCGACCGCCCGGGCCGTCGGTTCGAGGACCCATGCGAGGTCCTCGACCGAGGCCCGGCTGTAGTGCCACTTCAGACTGTACGCCACGATCGCCGTCGCAACCCAGGAGATCCAGGGCCGACCGTCTCCGAACCATCTCATCGCTTCGCCAGCTTCACGACGAAGAGCAGCAGGGCGAGGATCGACAGCACCACCAGCTCCGGCTCGGGCACCTCCTCGCCAGCTCCTCCGACCGCGAGGTCCGAGACGCCCTTCGGCAGCGGCTGCGGCTGACAGACATCCTTCGCCGAGCCGTCCGGGTTTCGCACCACCTCGTGCACCGCGATGAATGAGGTGTAGGCGGTCAGCAGCTCGTAGGTCAAGCCGAGCGAGGTCACGGCCTTGCGAGTCTCTTCGTCAGTGCCGCCGTCGTCGGAGAGCCGCGCCACCCGCGACCGCGCCCACAGGTAGCCCAGCGCCCGGTTCTCCTCCGACGACTGTGCGTCCGATACGTCGAAAACCTTTTCATAAGACCCCTCGCCGCCCTCGCCTCGGACCCTGATCGTGCCGGCCGCCTGGCCGTGCCATTTGCCGAACACCACCAGAGGACGCTCCGCGAACAGATCCGGGATCGACTGCGGCTCGACATCGTACGAGTCGAACCCTTCCGTCTCGACCTTCACGTCCGTGAGCACCGGCGACTGCACGTAGGATTTGAAACGTTTCGCGACCGCGACCGCCTCCGCGGCATCGGTCGCGACGAACGGCTCGCCCTGGCCCGCCCGCGCCATGCCTTCGATCAGATGGCGGTTCACCGAGCTGCCGATGCCGAAGGCGAACAGGTTCGAGCGGCCCAGGTTGGCGCGGATCTTCCGGAACACGTCGGCCTCGGCCGAGATGAAGCCGTCCGTCACCACGATCGCCGTGCGCGAAACGCCTTTGTCGCCAGGCAGCGCCAGAGCGCGGTCGAGGGCCGCTCCGAGCTCCGTTCCGCCGCCTCCATTCTCGTTTTCGATCAACCAGATGGCCCGACGAACGTTCTCCGGCGTGGCGCTCAGAGAGCTCGGAGAGAGCAGCGTCGATCCGCCCGCGAAGAGAACGACGTTGAACCGGTCCGTCGGCCGCAGCCCGCCGATCAGCTCGCGCATCAGCGCCTTGGCCGTGTCGAGCGGGAACCCGGACATCGAACCGGAGACGTCGAGGACGAAGATGTACTCGCGCGGTGGGATCTGATCGGGAGCCACGCGCTGCGGCGGCTGCACCATCAACAGGAAGAAGCTCTCTTCCTTGCCAGGGTAGAGCAGCAGGCCGGTCTCCACCTGCTCGCCTTGCAGGCGGTAGCGCAGGATGTAGTCACGATCGCCGCCGTTGGTTTCGGTCCCATCCAACTCAACCCGCGCCGCGCTCAGGTCCAGCCACTCGACCCGAGTCTTGTGAGATGGGCAGAGCACCTCCGCGATCGGCATGCCGGCGGCGATGCGCGTCTCGATGGAAAACGTGGAGGTCGGCGCCTCGCCCTGGTGGAGATAAGGGTTCTTCACCGTGCGGGTGTCCGGTTCGGCGGTGTCCGCCGATTCCTGGGCCTTCGAATAGCGCGGACCGACCACAGTGGGATAGACGAACTCATAGGTGCCGTCCGTCGGCACCAGCAGCTCGCTGTAATGAAGCTCGACCCGGATCTCGTCCTGCGGCAGGATGTTCGCCACGCTCATGCCGAACACGTTGGGCCGATGCTGCTCGAGAAGGGCCGCGCTCTTGCCCTCCTTCTTCGCCGCGTCGAACTCCCGTTGCGCCTGCTGCTTTTCGCGGATCTTCGCCCGAATCCGCTTTCCGCCGACCTCGATCGTCATGCCGTGTACCGCGGCCCGGGTGGAGGCCGGGAACTCATAGCGCGCGTTCAAGGGGCGGGCCCCTTCGTTGCGATAGACCTGGGTGACGACCACGTCGGCGATGACCCCCGCGATGCGGACGTCGGCCCGGGTCTCCTTGAGCGGCAGCCGGTCGACCGCAGGGTCGCCGTCCTCCACGAAGAAATACGGCGACAGCGTCTCATCCGAATCCGGATCGGCCGCGGAGCCCTGGCGCGCCACCAGGAGCGCCAGACCGACGACCAGACCCACAACCAGTGCCCTACCTGACCGTTTCATTGCAATCCTCCTTGGCGGGCTTGTGCCTCGCCAAGGACAGATTGCCGTTCAAACAAGGACGCCGTATGAACCGGAGATGAAGAAACGGAGAAGCAGCTCGCCCCCTTCTGGCGCTGGAGTGGTTCGCCGAAAGCCGAAAGCTCTTGCCTTGAACGAGGAAATGATATCTTGCAGTCCGCAACGCAAACCTGGAGAGATATGGAAACCGAAGACCTGCAGGACCTGCCGAGGGGCGTGGCTCATGGTGACAGCCTCACATTCGAGGCCTTGATCGCCTCCATTCAGGCGCTCGACTCCCAACTCAGGACCCAGGCCGCTCGCGCGGTCAGTCTGAGCCTCACCCTGCGAAACTGGTGCTTCGGTCTGTATATCGCGGAATTCGAGTTGCGCGGTGCTGACCGGGCTCGATATGGGGAACACCTCCTCGATGAGCTTTCGCGAGAGCTGAAGCGGCTCGGCATCAGCAATGTCGGGCGACGGCAGTTGTACCAGTACCTCACCTTCTATCGTGCTTATCCCCAGATTGTGCGGACAGCATCCGCACAATCCCGGGGTCTCGTTTCAGGCCCCTCCCCTAGCCTCGACGCGATTGTGCGGACGGTGTCCGCACAATCTGCCCTCTCGCCGGATGCTCTCTGGAACCGGCTCTCCTACAGCCACTTCGAGCTGTTGATCGGGTTGGAAGACGATCTCCGGCGCAGCTTCTACCAGGCCGAGGCGATCCGCGGGCAGTGGTCGGTGCGTGAGCTTCGCCGGCAGATCGGCTCCCTCCTGTTCGAGCGTACCGGACTCTCCACGGACAAGGAGAAACTTGCGGAACTGGTCCGGCAAGGGGGCGAGACCAGGACCCCGGCGCTCGCGATCCGTGATCCCTACATCTTCGAGTTCCTCGGCATCAAGGCGCGCGAGGTGATGGGAGAGAGCGATCTTGAAGACGCGTTGCTCGACAGGGTCCAGGAATTTCTTCTGGAGCTTGGGCGGGGGTTCTGCTTCGAAGCCCGGCAGAAGCGTATCTCGATCGGTGGGGAGTCCTTTTTCATCGACCTGGTTTTCTACCACCGCATCCTCAAATGCCATGTCCTCATCGAGCTCAAGGCCGGAGAGTTCCGCCATGAGCACCTTGGCCAGCTCAACACTTACGTCAACTGGTTCCGGAAGCATGAGATGGCTGATGGCGACAACCCACCTGTTGGCCTTCTGCTCTGTACGCGCAAGAACCATGCGCTCATCGAGTACGCCCTGGCCGGTATGGACAGCCGGCTCTTCGTCTCGCGTTATCAGGTCGAATTGCCGAAGAAGGAGGAGCTGAAGCAGTTCCTGGAGATGGAGTTGCAGGAGCAGGGAGCGATCTGATCTCCGACGCGATCTACAATCACCCAATGGATCTCGCCACCCTCCGGCTCTCGAATCAACGCATTGCGAGCCCTCCCTCTTCCACGCCTGGCGACGTCGTGGGCTGGCTGGGCGCGGTCCAGGCCCAGGACTACCTCGGGGCGCTCTGGGCGGTCGGTCTACGCAGCAAAACTACCGAAGCGGACGTCGAGCGGTCGCTGGCCGAGAGGACCATCGTCCGCACCTGGCCGATGCGCGGCACCCTGCATTTCGTGGCCGCGCCGGACGTCCGCTGGATGTTGGAGCTGATGACTCCGAGGGTCATCGCGCGCAACCGGCTTCGCCTCCTGCGTGAGTTTGAAATCAACGAGACCGTCATCGGCCGGAGCCGGGATCTCTTCATTCAAAACCTTCAGGGCGGCCGGCAGTTGACCCGCGATGGCATGTACGAGGTGCTGGAGGCTGAAAACATCTCCGCCAAGGGCCAACGGGGCCTCCACATCCTCTGGTGGCTGGCACAGGAGGGTTTGCTCTGCTTCGGCGCGAGGGAGGGCAAGCAGCAGACCTTCGTGCTGCTCGACGAATGGCTGCCCGGAGCGAAACGCCTGGAGAAGGACGAGGCTCTGGCCGAGCTGGCTAGACGCTACTTCACGAGCCGCGGGCCCGCGACGTTGCAGGACTTCGCCTGGTGGTCGGGCCTGACAGTGGCAGACGCCGGGGCTGGCCTCGACATGGTCGCGCCGAGCCTGCTGCGGGAGACGATCGGCGATCAGGACTACTGGCTTCCATTCTCGGCATCTTTCGAAAGAGAAAGGTCGCCGGCGGTCCACCTGCTGCCGGCCTACGACGAGTACACGGTCGCCTACAGCGATCGCAGCGCCGTCCTGGACCCGGTGCACGCAAAGCGGGCGGCGACCGGCAACGGCATCTTCTATCCGATCCTCGTGGTCGACGGCCGGGTCGTCGGCACCTGGAAACGGACGTTGAAACGGGGAGAGGTCGTCATCACGCCGAGCCCGTTCGAACCGCTGAGCAAGTCGCAGGCGCGCGCCTTGGCCCCGGTGGCTCGCCGGTATGGAGCGTTTCTCGGGCTCGAGGCCGTGCTGGTCCCGGCCTGTTAACCTTGGGCCGGGGCTGTTCGTCTCAGGAGTGCGACCGCGGACGAGGAGACGTCGTGGTCAATCAGACAAGGGAGACGCCATGGACAGATGGCTCGTCATACTCATGCTGGGACAACTCGCCTTCGTAGGCTTCATCATCTGGATGGCCTTCCGCGCCCGGGAGGCACGGGTGCGGCAGCGCGCGGAGGAGCGGGCGCGGGTGCTCGAGCGCTTCTCCTCCGGACAGGAGGTCACCGAATTCCTGAGCTCCTCCGCGGGTACGCGCTATATGAACCTTCTGGGAGAACGGGCTTCCCACCCCATCAAGTCGATCGCCGCGACCGTGGTCGCCGGAATCATTTCGATCTTCGCCGGCGGCGCGTTCGAGATCGTCTCCAAGTTCGTGCAAGACTCCGACCGGATCGGATTCCGGATTGCCGGGACTCTCGGCCTCGTGGGAGGGGTAGGCATCCTGGTCGCGGCGATCATCTCGGCCGCGCTTTACAGGTACGCGGGATTGATGCCTCCTCGGGCCCGGCGGGACGGCCCGGGCGAGGAGTCGTAACAGGTCCTGGGATCGCCCCCATGGACGGGATCATGGCCCATCTCGGCAGCCGTGCCGGCGAGGCATCGGAGAGCCCGATGGACGAGGCCGCCTTCGAGCGATTCCACGCCCAGACCGCACAGGCGCTCTGGGCCTACCTGCGGCGTCTCCTTGGCGATCCGACACTCGCCGACGACGCTCTCCAGGAGAGTTATCTGAGATTCCTTCGCCATCCGCCTAGGGCGAGCCGGGACCAGCGGGAGCAGCGTGGTTATCTCTTTCAGATCGCCACCAACCTGGCCCGCGACGGCTGGCGCACCCGGGAGCGGGAACGCTCTCTTGTGGAAAGGTTTCTATCCCTCTGGCCGGCCCGTTCCGAACGGAGCGGTGGAGCCCTGTCGCTCGATATGGGCAGCGCCTTGCAGCGTCTTCCGCAGCGCGAACGCGCCCTGCTCTGGCTGGCCTACGTCGAGGGATACGATCACCGGGAGATCGCCGGGATTTTCAACCTGAAGGAAGGCAGCGTCCGGGTGCTGCTCTTCCGGGCACGAAGAAAGCTGGAGAAGGAGCTCGCATGAAACCCGAGGATTTAGAGGATGGCTTGCGGCAACTCGCCCGGGAGACCCGTCCCCCTCACCGCCTGCCGGAAGCCGGCGAGCTCTGGTGGCGCGCCGAGATCATCCGCCGCTGGGTCGAGCGCGAAGAGGCGGTCCGGGAGGCGGAGCGTCCGCTCCTTTTGGGTCGAGCCATCGCGTTCGCTCTGGTCCTCCTGACTCCGGTATCCCTCTTTGCTGCCGCGCCGCCGCTCGTGGCTGCCCTCGTCGCCGGCGCCCTGGCTCCGCTGACTGTTTTCCTCGGCTGGCTCCTTCTGCAGAGAGATACCTGAAGGGACCCAAAGGACTGCAAGGTCATCAAGGACCAAATCTTTGGTCCCTGAAGTCCTTGCAGTCCTTTTCGTCCTTTGATAAAAACACCCGGTGACCGGAGTCTGCCTGCCTCCGCACGGAGGCTACAAGAACCTGCTTTCCTACCAGAAAGCCGAGATCGTCTACGACGCCACCGTACATTTCTGCAGGCGCTTCGTGGACCGGCAAAGCCGTACCCAGGACCAGATGATCCAGGCCGCGAGGTCGGGCAAGCAGAACATCATCGAGGCCAGCATGGCCTCGGGCACCTCGAAAGAGACCGAGATCAAACTGGTCAACGTGGCGCGGGCCAGCCTCGAAGAGCTGCTGGCCGACTACCGTGATTACCTGAGAGTGCGAGGCCTCGAGGAGTGGCCCGCAAACCACCCTTATGCCCTCCGGCTGCGGGAGCTCAACCGCATTCCAGGGGCCACCTATGCCAACTTTCGCAAGGGAATCGAAAGTTCCGACCCGGCTATCGCCGCCAACGTGATCATCGGCCTGATCCGAGTGACCAGCTTCCTGCTGGACCGCCAGATCCGCCATCTGGAGAAAGCCTTCGTCGAGGAAGGCGGCCTGCGCGAGCGCATGACCCGAGCCCGCCTGGAGCACCGCCGCAAGCCTTGAGTCCCTGCAGCCCTTGCAGTCTCTTATGTCCTTTGCCAACAAAAGGAGCTACCCATGTCCACAGAAGCCCCCTTCATCACCCCTGACGCCCTCCTGGCCCACTGGCAGGGCCATCGCCGGCTGACCCGGCGCGTGATCGACGCCTTTCCCGAGGACAAGCTGTTCACCTTTTCGGTCGGCGGCATGCGGACCTTCGGCGAGCTCGCGATGGAGATCGTGACCATGGGCGTGCCCATGGTGCGAGGCGCGGCCTCCGGCGAATGGAGCTTCTCGTCGAGCCGCGACGCGCGTCCGAAGCAGGAGGTCCTGCGCCTCTGGGACGAGAGCACCGAGCAGCTCGAAACCCTCTGGAAGCAGATCCCGGCGGAGCGCTTCCAGGAGACGATGACCGCCTTTGGCCAGTACACCGACAAGCTGCACAACCTGATCCTCTACGTCATCGACAACGAGATCCACCACCGCGGCCAGGGCTACGTGTACCTCCGGGCGCTGGAGATCGCGCCGCCGCCGTTCTACGAGCGGGAGTGATCCTCGTCGCAAGGCGGCTGCCGCACAGGAGTGCGCAGCCGCCGCACGACCCCGCAGGTCTGTGGCTCTCTTCAAAAGACGCAGCAGCCGCTCAGGCAGACCTGTTCAGGATAATAGGGGCAGTTCAGGTCGGTCTTGCAGGGCTTGGCGCAGCCGGGGGGCGACAGGAGCGCACTCTCCGTCAGGCACGAGCTTGCGAGGAAGATCTCCTCGAAAGTCAGGACGGCCTGGTACTCTGGAGCGGGCTGCGGCGCCGCGGTCGTCTCCGCGAAGGAGAGGCCGGGGAGGAGCAGGGTGGCGAGGGCGAGGGTCAGGACGAGCTTCCGCATCGTAAGGGTCTCCTTTCACCTTTCAAGGTGCTTGCCGAGTGGAAGATGGCGCCTCTGCATGCACAGTGGGAGAGGTGCCCACCACCGCGGCCGGGGCTACGTCCACCTGCGGGCGCTGGGTATCGCTCCTCCGCCCTTCTACGACCGGACCTGACGTCTCGCCGCGAGCAGCACCGCTCCGGATGACCCGATCCGGCGCTTCGCCGGAAGAATCCAACGGCTTGCCGGATGCATCCGGTGAGCCGTTGGATCGAGAAACCGGCCGACTTCTCCATCCAACGAGCCGTTGGATGCACCCGAAGAGTCGTTGGCTCGATCCAATGGCCCGCCGGATGGACTCGGCGAGCCGCCGGATCGGGAAACCGGCCGTCTTCTCGATCCAACGAGCCGTTGGATGCACCCGGAGAGTCGTTGGCTCGATCCAATGGCCCGCCGGATGGACTCGGCGAGCCGCCGGATCGGGAAATCGGCCGCCTTCTCCATCCAACGAGCCGTTGGACGCACCCGGAGAGTCGTTGGCTCGATCCAATGGCCCGCCGGATGGACTCGGCGGGCCGCCGGATCTGGAAATCGGGCCGCCCTCCGCGTCCAACGAGCCGTTGAACGCATCCAAAGACCTTCCGGAAGCACTCGGCAAGGCGTCGGATCGGGAAACCGGGCCGCCTTCCGCGTCCGGCGAGCCGCCGAATCGAGAAACCGGGCCGCCTTCCGGCCGGGCCAAGGGCCGGGAGCTCAATAGACCTCAGTCCTCATCGCGGGCCCGCGTGAAATCGTCGTCGTCGCCCTCGGCCGGCATGGCGAGCAGGAGATCCTTCAGCGACCTTTTCGCCTTCTGTGAGGAAGAAGCGCCTGGCGAAGGATCTCCTGGCAGGTTGGTTCCCTGACGGAAGCGTTCCCCGTATCTGCCTTGTTCCGATCCGCGGAGCATCTGCCGGAGGTCGTATTCCGGCCGAAGATCGTCCCCCAGGTCGTCTTGAGGCTTCTTCTTCATAGGCTGTTCTCTCCGAACCGGCCAAGACTCGGGCGCCCCAAAAGGTGCCGCCCCAAAAGGTGCCAGACACCTCATCTGGGAGAACGGAGGTTCAGTGGCATGCCTCATAATAGCTTAAATCTCGCTTTCAGTGTCACGCGGACAGGCCACTAATCCTTATGGCAGTGAAGATACCTCTCGACACCAACGTCTATTCCGCGCTGCGGCGCCGCCTGGTCGCTATTTCTCACTCATAAGTCGGCGCGCGCGCGGAGCGTCGTTTGCCGGAACGAGATCTGTCGGGGCGATCAGCGCGAAGGTCGGCCGATTCAAGCCGCCCGCGGTCCGCGCCGCGGCGCGTCCGCTGAAGCGATCCTTGTGCAGAAGGAACGTCCCTTCCATCCCGCTCTTCAGCTTCGGAACGTTGTACCAAGCCACGTCGATCGACGCGGGAAAGCGAACGACGATTTGCTGCTGCTGATTCACTCCTTTAAGCCAGGACTCGACCTGGACTGTGGCGTCGCGCCATTGCGGCTCGTGCTCGCTGACCGGCTGCGCGCTTCCGCCGGCGGGTGCTGCCGCCGGGGTAGACGGTCCAACCGAGACGACACGTCCTACCACCACCGCGTCGGCTTCATCGATGAGCCTTGCGAGCTTCGCATCGCGGAGGTCACTATCGATGCTCGCCGGCAGGGTCGCGGGCGCGAACGCTCCAGGAGGAGCAGAGGCTTCGTGCGCGAGTTCCCGCACGGCTACGGTATCTCCATAGATCCAGCCAACTGTATAGAACGTCGCACGCGTTCCGGCAGGGTAATTGGAGAGGGAACCGGCGATGGCGACGGTAATGCGGTTGTCCTTCGCCAGTACGACCGCGGTTGGCTTGACGATGATGCGATCGATAACAACGGTCACCGCCGGGGTGCCTTCCGGAATTTCGCTCGGCGCAACGGGCCCGTCACGCTCGACCTTTCCGGTGAAGACGATGTCCGCTTCGGTGAGGACGGCGCGCGAAACCTCGGCCTCGGCGACGAGGGCGAAGAGGAACGCTAGTGCGGTAACGGTGACAAATGAGCGGCATTTCATGTCGTAGTCCTTCCTCGCGGCCACTAGGGGATCGCGGGAACGCTGAAGTAGAAGGGATCGATTGAGACCGCCACGCTGCCTCCGCTGCCGTTGTTGAGCGCGGGCGGAATGCTAATGGCTCGCTGGAACGTCACACCCGACGGAAAATTGGCCGAATCGGGCTTGTTGCCGGCGCAGAAGATTCCCCGGAATTCCTTGTTCAATGCCATAAGATAGGCGTAGTCGCCGAGGTAGGGCAGGAAAACCATCGGCGGCGTGGAGGTCGGTACACTGGCGAGTATCGTATCGCTCGTCGTCGCGAACGCGGTCTTCGTCTGCTCCAGATGCGTCACCCAGCGCGGCGTTCCGGAAACGACGGACACCTGCTGATACATCAGCGCAACTACACCAGCGAGATTTATGGCCAACGCAGGGTTGGTGGCGTTCGACAACGTCCTGAGGTCGCTACCCGACCACGTCACGCCGGAGTCCGTTGAGCGGCGGACGTGAAGCGTATAGATATCGCTGCCGGTCCGATCGCCCCAAGCCACATACACGATCGCGCTGTTGCTCGGATCGACCGCGGTCGAGAGCGTCGAACCGAGCCGCTCCTGACCTAGGGTCGGGACGGGCGACCAGGGGATGCTTCGGTTCGTGACGATTCGTTTTCCTGCGACGCCGGTGTCGATGAGCGCACCGAACGGATTTGCGCCGAAGCCGCCGTTGTCGTCGCGGTTGATCACGACGTCCGAGGTGACGATCGCGTTCATGCTCGTGCCACTGAACGCCCGCCAGCCAAAGAACGCCGCATAGACGACATTGTTACTCGCTACGGCCAGCCGGATCGACGGCGCGTTTTGTCCCGGCGTGGCGCGCTTTTCGAGGCGCACGGGCGTATAGCTCGTTCCACCGTTATTAGAGACATCCACCGTGGCAGTCCTGCCTGAGGGGGCGGCGAAATCGTTAAGGCCGACGTAAATCCGACTTCCACTGATCGCGTTTGTACTCACGAATGGCTGGTCGACCCCAAGCCGCGAAGCCTGCACCGTCATCGTCGGGCCGGTGAGAAACGTCGGCGTGCGCAGCTCGTTGAGCGGCAGGTTCATAGGCGGTCGTTTCACGATACCGGCGTAAAGCGCGCCAGCCGGATCGAACGCATGACTAATGTCGCTGGTTATCGACTGGCTGGGAACGATATTGTTCAGTGTCCAGGTGCCGCCACCGTCGGAGGTGACGAAGATCGGTGCTGTCGTCGCGGTCGGTCCGGCGGGATTCGGGGTGAACGCAGAGGCAGCCATTCTTTGCGCGCTCGAAGGATCGGCGGAAAGGAATGGCTCGCTGTCCTGGTACGTCTCGGCACTGAGCGTCTTCGGAATGATGTCGATGATAGTAATGCCTTTCGCCAAGCCGGCCGACAGGTAAACCGACGGGTTGTTGCCCACGAAACGGACGTAGTCGGCGCGGCCGTCGGCATTGACGTCAGCCATGGCCCGAAACGTCGCATACCCGATGTCGTACGGAGTGCCGCCGTTCACCTCGTAGTTCCCGAAGCCGCTGGCCATGGCGAGGGCACAGGAGAGGAACTTCCCTACGCTCGGTCCGACGAAGCGGCAGTAATCGGCGCGGCCGTCGGCGTTGATGTCGACCAGTGCCCGGAAGTCGGAGTAGCCCTGGTCGATCCCGGGAGCGCTATTGAAGTCGTAGTTGCCGAACGTGTTGTTGCTCTTTGCCAAGGCGCAGGAGAGATAGGGCGTGCTCGACGATCCGACGAAGCGGCAGTAGTCGGCGCGGCCATCGGCGTTGACGTCCGCCAGCGCTCGAAACGTGGCGTAGCCCTGGTCAATCCCGGAAGCGCTATTGAAGTCGTAGTTGCCGAACGTGTTATTGCTCTTCGCCAAGGCGCAGGAGAGATAGGGTGTGCTCGACGATCCGACGAAGCGGCAATAGTCGGCGCGGCCGTCAGTGTTGACATCCGCGAGCGCTCGAAACGTGGCATAGCCCAGGTCGATTCCGGAAGCGCTGTTGAAGTCGTAGTTGCCGAACGTATTGTTGCTCTTCGCCAAGGCACAGGAGAGATAGGGCGTGCTCGACGATCCGACGAAGCGGCAGTAGTCGGCGCGGCCATCGGCGTTGACGTCCACCAGCGCTCGAAAGAAGGAGTAGCCCAGGTCGATTCCGGGAGCGCTGTTGAAGTCGTAGTTGCCGAACCCGGAGCCCGTGGCCAGACCGCAGGAGAGATATGGCGTGTTCGACGCGCCAACGAAGCGGCAGTAGTCGGCGCGATGATCGGCATTCACGTCGATAACCGCGCGGAATGTTGCATATCCCTGATCATATCCCTGTCCGCTGTTCAGGTCGTATGCGCCGAACGCGTTGATCGTCGTCGCTGCATCGGCAGCGACGGCCACTGCGGCAATCATGACTGCCATGGCCGACAACTGCACAGCGCTCGCGTGACAGTGCATCCTACACCTCCCGCTTCATCAATGTGATACGTCGTCAATTGGACGCTTTAACCGCGATTCTGTCTACTCTCTGCAGTCCAACGTCCTCTACTCTGGATGAGTAGACGCTCCTGCCAAGCGAACCCCCTCACTTTGGGTTGATGAACTCCTCGTCGGTTTGAGGCCGAAGGCTTCTCTACCCTGACGGGACAGCGGAGGCCTTGGACTGAGCTTGGAGAGGCTCAGAACGTCTCGGGCAACTCATGGACGCGCACCCTAAACGAGTTTGGGGCCTCCTTGGGTCGATAGGTTCCCAGATTCGGGCAGACTTCTGGACAGACGAGACACATTTTTTGATAGGTTAATACCGCTAGGCAGCTTTCTTCTTGGCCGAAGGAAATGCCGCAGCGATCAGAGTATCGAGCTCATGGTCTACTTTGGCGAGAGCCCGCGAGAGTTTTGGAGCCGGATCGGCAATGCCCCGCCCTTGCAGGGCGGTCAAGGCTGGTCGGAAAATCCGAGCGTCCAAACGAGCGTGGATCGCCAAAACGAAGCCCCGGGGCTTTTGACCGTCTTTTTCAACGGTTGGCTGGACTACACGCTCAATGCCGTCGGAGGAAAGCCCACAGTTT
>DATANP010000299.1:0-36449 GCA_036266195.1 Thermoanaerobaculia bacterium
GTGCGAGGCTCCACGAGCTGGTCACCAAGCAGCCGGCGCCGCGGCACCGGCGTAGGGGGTGACGACCTCTTGCAGTTTCTAATTCGTCGACGTTTCTTTCGGGACCGGCCCGGGCCGGCCCCGATTTTTGGTATTGGGGCCCTGGGCCAGATCGTCCGACCTCTTCTGCAGCGCCCGCGCCTCGGTCTGGAGCCCCAGGTCCCGGTACATCCCGGCCAGCAGGGCCAGGAGGTCGGACTGCACCTCCGGCTCACCGTTCAGCTCCAGGTCCACGCGCGCCACGGCGCGGTCCAGGATCTGCCGCGGGGTGAGCGAGCCCGTGCCCGGCGGCACCACGAACAGGGTGCGCATGAATTCGGAGACCCGCGCCTCGCGCGCCGCCTCCTGGCGGGCGCGGTCGCGCTCGCGCGCCAGACCCGCGGTGTAGACCAGGCCGAGCCCCAGCACCAGCAGGGCCGCGATCGCCGCCGTGGCGAACACCGCGGAGTGGCGGCGCATCAGCTTGCCCGTGCGGTAGGCCCAGGTGTCCGGACGGGCGGTGACGGTCCGCCCCAGCTTGTAGCGCTCGATGTCCTCGATGAGCTGCGAGACCGAGCCGTAGCGGGTCTCGGGCTCCTTGCCCAGCGCCCGGCAGAGGATCGCATCGAGGTCGCCCGCGAGCATGCGGCGCAGCTTCGCCGCGGTGGTGCCCCGGTCGTAGGCGATCTCGCCGGGCGTGCGCGGATCCTGGCCCGGCGGCGGCCAGCCCTCGGGCGAGGCGACCGCGGTGGATGGCCGCACCGGCTCGCGCTGCACGATGGCCCGCATGCGCTCGGCCGGATCGCCGTCTCCCAGGTCGTACGGGAAGCGGCCGGTGAGCAGGATGTAGAGGAGCAGGCCGAGCTGGTAGGTGTCCGACGCGGTGGTCACGGGGTTGCCCCGCACCTGCTCCGGACTGGCATAGGCCGGCGTCATCAACCGGATGGCCGAGCCCGAGACCGGCGCCTCGCCCGAGGTGGCCTCCGGATCGAGCAGCTTCGCGATGCCGAAGTCGAGCAGCTTGGCGTGGCCTTCCGCGGTCACCAGGATGTTCGAGGGCTTGATGTCGCGGTGGACGATCAGGTTGCGGTGCGCGTCCTCGACCACCCGGGCGACCTGGAGGAAGAGGTCGAGGCGCGCCTCGACGCTGAGCTTCTCCTCGTCGCAGTAGCGATCGATCGGCCGCCCGTCCACGTACTCCATGACGAGGTAGGGTCGGCCCGAGGGTCCGGCGCCGCCGTCGAGCAGGCGGGCGACGCCGGGGTGCCGGGCGTGGGCGAGGATCTGGCGCTCGCGGTCGAAGCGCCGGCCGACGTGCGAGGCCACGAGCCCGGCCGAGAGGAGCTTGAGCGCCACCTCCTGGCGGAACTGGCCGTCGGCGCGCTCGGCCAGGTAGACCACGGCCATGCCGCCCCGGCCGAGCTCGCGGACGATGCGGTAGCGCCCCACCATGGTGCCGGTGAGCGACTCCTCCTCCGCCAGCTCGGTGCGCACGAGGTCGCCGAGCGGCCCCTGGAGCGCGCCGCCGGACTTGAACTCGGGGTCTTCGAGCTCCGCGGCGGAGATCAGGCGTTCGACCAGCCCGCGGAGCTGACGGTTGTCGCCGCACGCCTGGTCCAGGAAGGGGGAGCGCTGGCCGGGTGGCAGGTCGAGGGCCTCGTCGAGGAGCTCGTCCGCCTTCTGCCAGAGGTCTTCCGTGACCGATTGTCGATCGTCAGCCATGGTCAGGCTCCGGGCCGCAGGTCCTCCTGAAGCCAGGCGCGGGCCTTCATCCAGTCGCGCTGCACGGTGCGCAGCGAAATGCCGAGCGCCTCGGCGGTCTCTTCTTCGGAGAGGCCGGCGAAGAAGCGGCACTCGACGATGCGGGCCAGCCGCGGGTTGCGGTTTTCGAGGCGGGTCAGCGCCTGGTCGAGGGAGAGGAGCCAGTCGGCCTGGTCCTCGACCGCGATGTGCCCCTCTTCGATGGTGGTCTGGATGGCGCCGCCGCCGCGCTTGGCCGCGCCGCGCCGCCGGGCGTAGTCGATGACCACCTGCCGCATGGCGCGCGCCGCCACGCCCAGGAAGTGCGAGCGGCTCGTCCAGTTGACGCGCGTCTGGTCGACCATCTTGAGGTAGGACTCGTGGACCAGGCCCGTGGTGTCGAGGACCCGGTCCGGGTTGCCCACCCGGTTGAGCTGTCGGCGCGCCACCTTCCGCAGGTCCTCGTAGACCAGCGGCAGGAGGTGGTTGAAGGCTTCACGGTCGCCGCTGCCGTAAGCCAGGAGGAGCTGGGTGACGTCGGGTGCTTTGGCGGTCTCGGCCATGGGGGACCCATTCTACTGCGAACGCCGCTGGCGAAATAAAAGCAGTGTTCCCGGCCCGGCCGGGAGGGTTCGCGATCCGGCCGGGAGGGTCCCTGGCGCGGCCGGGAGGGTTCCCGGCGGTTTGGGAAAGGGTCCCCGGAGGGCCGGGAAGGGTTCCCGGACGGCTGGGAAGAGTCCCCGCAGAGTCGGGAAGGGTCCCTGCCGGCCCGGGAAGGGTCTCCGGGCGGCTGGGAAGGGTTCCCGGACGGGCCGGGAGGGTCCCCGCAGAGCCGGGGAGGGTCTCCGCCGGCCCGGGAAGCCTCCCGGACGGACCTCAGCGCGGAGGTAATTCCAGCACCATCCGGTAGGCGGTGACCTCGTGCGACGGGTCGTTCATCACGCCCGACGTGCCCGCGAAGAGGAGCTTGAACAGGCGCCAGGTCTCCTCGCTCGACTCGCGGACGACCTGCTCCCGGTTCTCGATCCAGCGGGTGTGGCCGTTCTTCGCCCACAGGTGGTAGTTGCGGCGGTCGTCCCAGACTCCGACGACGTGGACGCGCGCCTCGTCGGCCGCAGCCATCAGCTCGGGCATGTAGACCATGCGGAACGAGCCGGGCCAGACGTACTTGGTGATGAAGCTGGAGGTCGCGACCGGCTCCTTGCCCGCGGCGAAGTCCAGGTAGACCCGGCCGCCCGGCTTGACCAACTCGGACAGGCGCCGCAGCACCCAGGGGTAGTCCGAAAGATCCTCGATCACTCCCATCATGGAGATGCCGTCGAACCGCCTGCCGGGCCGGAAGGTGAAGAAGTCCTGGTAGAGCACCTCGGCGTTGAGGCTCCGGTCCTTGATGAGCTGGCCGGTGTAGCCGAACTGGTCCTTGGAAAGCGTGATGCCGGTCACCTGGAGGCCGCGGTCCGAGCAGTAGTGGGTGAACCCGCCCCAGCCGCAGCCGACCTCCAGCACGTGCTCCCCTTCCTTGACGCGCAGCGAGTCGAGGGCGAAGCGGTACTTCTCCGCCGTGCTCTGCTCCAGGGTCTCGTCGCCCGTGTGGTAGATGCCCGGGGTGTAGGCCCGGTAGTCGCGGTCGAGCGCGTAGAGCTGGATGTTCTTCGAGTCGTAGTGCTTGGCGATCCAGGCCGGGTTGAGCCTGAGGCGGCCGAGGAGCAGGGGCTGGAGCTTGCGCCAGGACTTGATCCAGAGGTTGTCGTCCGAGAGCAGCCCGCGGAACCACATGGCGCGGATGATGTCGCCCTCGATCTCGAGGTCGCCGCGCACGTAGGCCTCGGCGATGGCCAGCTCGTTGAAGCTGCGCAGGGCGCGGGCCCCGTTGTCGTTGCGGACGTGCAGCTCGAAGGCCGGCTCGCCGTTGCCGATCTGCTTGGAGCTGCCGTTCTGGCGAAGGATGAAGGGACAGGGAAGTTGGCCGTTCCGGGGGAACAGCCGGTCGAGACCGTTCATGCGCTCGGCGCCTCCTGAGCGTGCAAGTGACAAAAACACAGAATTCGGGTAGCTGCGCAAGGCTAGCACAAGCTCCCGGCCGGCGAAAACAGGACAACTTCTTATCGATGACTGAAAGTTTGGCGAACGGCGGCAGGGGGGCTTAAGATATCCGCTCCGAATCAAACGGACGCGAGACCCGCGAGACCCCAAGGACCCCGCCCGAGTGCAACTCACCAGGATAGGACCCTACCGTCTGGAGGAGCAGATCGGCGCCGGGGGTATGGGCGTGGTGTACCGCGCCTACGACGAGCGGCTCGACCGCTGGGTGGCGGTCAAGTTCATCCAGCCGGGCAAGCACGAGGACGCGGTCGGCCGCGAGCGCCTGCGCCGCGAGGCCCGCGCAAGCGCCCGCCTGAGCCACCCCGCGATCGTCCAGATCTACGACATGGTGCGGACGGACGAGGGCGACGGCATCGTCATGGAGCTGGTGGAAGGCCGCACGCTCGCGCAGATCCTGCGCGAGGGCCCGCTCGACCTCAAGCAGGGTCTCACCCTGGCCCGGGAGGTCGCCTCGGCGCTGGCCGAGGCCCACCGGCACGGGGTCATCCACCGCGATCTGAAGTCGGAGAACGTGATCGTCACGGCCTCGGGCCGGCCCAAGATCCTCGACTTCGGCCTCGCCAAGCGGATGGAGCCCGAGACCACCCCGGCCGAGGCCGCGCTCACGGTGGACGGCATGGTGCTCGGCACCTGCCGGTCCATGGCGCCGGAGCAGATCGAAGGCCGGGCGATCGACCCCCGCACCGACCTCTTCTCCTTCGGCACGCTGCTCTACGAGACGTTCACCGGCGTCTCGCCGTTCTTCGACAAGAGCGTGATCGAGACGCTCAAGCGCGTCTGCCTGCTGCGCCAGTCGCCGGCCCGCGAGACCAACCCGCGGCTGCCGGAGGAGCTGTCGGGGCTGATCGACCACCTGCTCCAGAAGGACCCGGCGCTGCGGCCGCAGAACGCCCAGGCCGTGCTCTCGGCCCTGGAGCGGATCAGCGGCATCCCGGACCAGTCGTCGTCGTCCGGCGGCGGTTTCAATCTCCCCTCCGGCATGCTCCCCTCGACCGGCGCCGGCTCGTCCTCCATGCACTCGGCCTACACGGCGTCGGTGGACGGGCCGCCGACCACGGTCGCCACCCGGCGGGCGAGCGGCGAGCGCCGGCAGGTCACGGTGGTGCGCTGCAGCCTGGTGGGCCGGAACGGCCAGTCGCTCGACCCCGAGGAGATGCTGGAGTGGCTCCCCCGCCTCCAGTCGCTGGTGTCAGAGACCGTGCAGCGCTTCGAGGGCCACCTGGAGCCCGCCCTGGGCGGCGAGCTCCACGCCTGCTTCGGCTATCCGCAGGCGCACGAGGACGACGCCCGGCGGGCCGTCCATACCGCGATGGAGATCGCCGCCCGCGCGCTGCCCGCCAGCGGGCCGGGCGTGCGGGTCGGCCTGCACACGGGCACCGTGGTGGTGGCGCGCGCGGCCGGCGCCTACCGCGAGGAGCTGGCGCTGGGCGACCTGCCGAATCTGGCCGGCGTGGTGCAGGGCGCGGGCGGTCCAGGCGACGTGCTGGTGAGCGGCTCCACCCACCGCCTGATCGAGCGCTACTTCGTGTGCGAACCGCTGGGCTCGTCGGGAGCCGTGCGGGTCTACCGCGTGCTCCAGGAGCGCGACCTCCAGAGCCCCGAGGACCAGACGACCGGCGTGCTCCAGCCGCTGGTCGCGCGCAGCCAGGAGCTGGACCTGATGCTGGAGCGCTGGGCCATGGCCCGCGAGGGCAAGGGCCAGGTGGTGCTCCTCGGCGGCGAGGCGGGCATCGGCAAGTCGCGCCTGGTGCGGGAGCTCAAGCACCAGATCGCCGCCGACCGGCCGGAGTGGCTGGAGCTGCACGGCTCGCCCTACCACCGCAACAGCGTCCTCTACCCCGTGGTGGACCTGATGCGGCGCTGGATGGAGCTGGGCCGCAGCCCTGAGGAGACGGGTGGCCAGGACCCGCTCTCGCGCATCGAGCACGCGCTGCGGCGCTACGGCTTCCCACTGGAGGAGACCGTGCCGATCTTCGCCGCCCTGCTCGGGGTGCCGCTCGGCGACCGCTACCAGCCGCTCGACCTGAGCCCCGAGGGGCAGCGCAAGCGGACGCTGGAGGCCGTCCTCGCCGTGCTCCTGGAGATGGCCGAGCGCAAGTCCCTGGTGTTCGCGGTGGACGACCTGCAGTGGGTCGACCCCTCGACGCTGGAGCTGCTCGGGCACGTCCTCCAGCAGGGCGCGGCGGCGCGGATCTTCACCCTGATGACCTTCCGGCCGGACTTCCAGCCGCCCTGGGGTCAGCGTTCGTACATCACGCAGCTCAACCTGGGCCCGCTGTCGCAGCGCCAGATCGAGCAGATGATCGAGCGGCTGGCTGGCGGCCGGTCGCTGCCAAAGGCGGTGGTGAATCAGATCGTCGAGAAGGCCGACGGCGTGCCGCTGGTCATCGAGGAGATGGTCAAGATGGTCCTGGAATCCGGGCAGCCCCAGGGGTCCGGACCGGTGAAGCCGCTGGAGATCCCGGCCACGCTGCGCGACTCGCTGATGGCGCGCCTCGACCGGCTGGGCTCGGCCAAGGAGGTGGCGCAGCTCGCGGCGACTCTCGGCCGCGAGTTCTCGCACGAGATCCTGGTCGCGGTCTCGCCCTGGGACGAGGACCATCTCCAGCGCGAGCTGAACCGGCTGGTGGACGCCGAGCTGCTCTACCGCCGCGGCCTGCCGCCGCGGGCCCGGTACCTGTTCAAGCACGGCCTGATCCAGGACGCGGCCTACGAGTCGCTGCTGCGCAGCCACCGCCAGGAGTTCCACGGCCGGATCGCCGAGGCGCTGGAGCGCCGCTTCCCCGAGATCGCCGAGGGCCAGCCGGAGCTGGTGGCCCATCACGCGACCGAGGCGGGCCGCGTCACGGACGCGATCAACTGGTGGCACCGGGCAGGCCAGAAGGCGCTGCGCGGCTCAGGCCACCAGGAGGCGGTCGGGCATCTCACCCGCGCGCTGGAGCTGCTGGAGACCCTGCCGGCCAGCCCCGAGCGCGACCAAAGGGAGATCGGCCTGCGGGTGTCCCTGGGCGTGGCCGCGGGCTCGGCCACGAGCTTCTCGGAGCCCGACGTGCAGGGCTCGTTCGAGCGCGCCCGGGATCTCTGCGGCCGGGTAGGCCAGACGCCGCAGCTCTTCCCGGCGCTGCGCGGCCTCTACATCTTCTACGTCCTGACCGGCAAGCCGCGAACGGCGCGCGAGACCGCACAGCAGCTTCTCAACCTGGCCGACGCCGGCAACGACCCGGTCCACCGGGTGAGCGCGCACCAGGCCATGGGTTTCACGGCCATGGTGCTCGGCGACCTGCCGCAGGCCCGGATCTACCTGGAAGCCGGCATCGAGCACTACGACCGCGAGCTCGCCCGCTCGGCCCCGATCCTGGCCGGTCCGCAGCCCGGCGTGGAGATCCTCGGCAATCTGGCCTGGACGCTCTGGTTCCTGGGTCATCCCGATCAAGCCCTGGAGCGCAGCCGCCAGATGCTGGAGGAGGCGCGCGAGTTGGGCCAGCCGTTCTCGATCGCCTGCGCTCTCTTCTTCGCCGCGGAGCTGCGGGCCTTCCGCCGCGAGCCCGACGCCATGCGGGAGCACAACGAGGAGCTGATGGAGCTTTCGACCCGGCAGAGCTTCCCCTACTGGCTCACCATGGGCACGGCCCAGCGCGGCTGGCTGCACATGCAGGATGGCCGGGCCGAGGAGGCGGTCGCGGACATCCGCGCCGGCTCGAACTTCGGCGGCCTGCGGCGCGACCCGCACGTCTTCGCCTTCCTGGCCGAGGCCTACCGCAGCCAGGGGAAGATCGACGAGGCCCTGGCCGCCCTCTCCGAGTCCGCGGACATGGTGGACGCCGGCCAGACCCTCTACCAGGCCGAGCTGCACCGCCTGCGCGGCGAGCTGCTGGCCGAGCAGGGCGCCGAGGACCCGGAGGTCGAGGACCAGCTTGGTTGCGCCCTCGGCGTCGCGCGCCAGCAGGGCGCCCGCAGCCTGGAGCTGCGCGCCGCCGCGAGCCTCGCCCGCCACTGGTCCGCCCGCGGCCGCCAGGCCGAGGCCCGCGAGGTGCTGGAGCCGGTCTATGCCGGCTTCAGCGAAGGGCTGGAGATTCCTGATCTGGTGGAGGCGCGGGCGCTGCTGAAAGGACTTTAAGGCGGCGTCCGCGGCCTGCGGACCTCACCCCCTGTCCCCCTCTCCCATCTCCCACCCCGACCCCCGCCGGGAGAGGGGGAACTCATCCGAACCGGTAAGGCTGAAGCCTGGCTGCATCGCCCCAGAAAGGTCCCCCCTCTCCCGGGGTTGGGTGGTTGGGAGATGGGAGAGGGGGACAGGGGGTGAGGTTCAGTCCTCGTGCTCCCCCACGCGCGCGGGCACCAGGTCCATGGCGGTGCGGGCCAGCAGGGCCGGCAGGTCCTCTTCCCGGGCGAAGAGCGGCTCGGCCGTAGCCGGCACCGGCGTCTCCGGCCGGCCGAAGGTCACGATCTGGTTCCAGGTGCGGTCGAGCTTGTCGCCGAAGATCACCAGGAGATCGGTCGGCTTCGCCTCGTCCAGGGCGCGCTGCACGGCCTCGGGCTCCGGGAGCACGCCCTGGGCGATCCTCTCCGCCGGGAAGCCGGCTTCGACGAGTCCGCGGCGGAGCATCTCCCCCACCTCTCCCGGCTTGCGGCCGCGGAGGCTGTCGTCCTCGCGCAGGATGATCAGGTCGAAGGCCGGGGCCGCGGCGCGGGCGAGGTCCAGGATGTCCTGGTCCCGGCGGTCGCCGGGCGCGGCCAGCACGCCGATGCGCCGGCCGTGGACGGTCAGCTCGCGCACCGTGCGCGCCATGGCCTCCATGCCGTGGGCGTTGTGGGCATAGTCGAGCAGCACCCGGAACGGATGCTCGTTGTAGAAGTTCATCCGCCCCGGGGTCTGGAAGAAGTCGGTGGTGAACGTCCGCAGGCCCTGGCGGATGTTGTCCAGGCTGATCCCCATGGCATGCGCGATCGCCGCCGCGAACATGGCGTTCTGCACGTTGTGGATCGCGTGGCCCTCGACCGTCGCCGGGATCTGGCGGGCCCACAGCAGCGGGATGTGCTCCTCGCCCTCGTAGACCACGATCATCTTGCCGTTCAGCCCCTCCTCCAGCGCCACGGCCCGGCCGCGGTCCCGGATGTGCCGCCGCACCAGCTCGTTGTTGCGCTGCAGGGTCACGTAGACCGGCTTCGCCCGGCTGTGGGCCGCCATGGGCGCCACCCGCGGATCGTCGGCGTTCAGGACCACGAATTCCTGGGAGACCTCGGCGATCACCTGCTTGATGCGGGCCAGTTCGTCCAGGTCGTCGACACCGCCCATGCCCAGATGGTCGGAGGCGACGTTGAGCACCGCGCCCACCTTGCACCTGCGCCAGCCCAGGCCGGCCCGCACGATGCCGCCGCGGGCGGTCTCCAGCACGGCCGCATCCACCGAGGGGTCGCGCAGAACGAGGTGGCTCGCCCAGGGGCCGGTCATGTCCCCCTTCACCGTCAGGTTGCCGTCGATGTACACGCCGTCGCTCGTGGTCATCCCCACCGTGCAGCCCGAGAGCTTGAGGATGTGGCCGACCATGCGGGTGGTGGTGGTCTTGCCGTTGGTGCCCGTGATGGCCGCGATCGGGATGCGGTAGGGCGTGTCCCTGGGGAAGAGCATGTCGATCACCGGGCCGGCCACGTCGCGCGGCGTGCCTTCCGTGGGAGCCACGTGCATGCGGAAGCCGGGCGCGGCGTTGATCTCGACGATCGCCCCCCCCACCTCCTTGTAGCTGCGGCTGATGTCCGGCGAGATGTAGTCCACGCCGCCCACGTCCAGGCCCACGGCCTTGACCGCGCGCTCGGCCATGATCCGGTTGTCGTAGTGCAGGACGTCGGTGCGGTCGATGGCCGTGCCGCCGGTCGACAGGTTGCCGGTCGAGCGCAGGTAGAAGACCTGGCCCTCCGGCAGCACCGCGTCGAGGGTCAGCCCGGCCTGCTCCAGCAGGGTGTTCGCCTGGACGTCGATCTCCAGGCGGGTGAGGACCTTCTCGTGGCCGACGCCGCGGCGGGGGTCCGAGTTCACGATGTCGACGAGTTGGCCGATGGTGTGGACGCCGTCGCCCACCACGTGGCCCGGGACCCGCTGGGACACGGCGAAGACCTTGCCGTTGACCACCAGGATGCGGTAGTCGTGCCCCTCCTGGAAGCTCTCGACGATGACCACCGACGAGCGCTCGTAGGCCTCGCCGAACGCGGCCCGCACCTGCTCCTCGGTCTTGAGGTTGATCGAGACGCCGCGCCCGTGGTTGCCGTCGAGCGGCTTCACTACCACCGGGTAGCCGATCTCCCGGGCGGCCTCGACCGCGCCCTCGACCGTGCGGATGCGCTGCTGGCGCGGCACCGGCAGGCCGAGGTCGTGGAGAATCTGGTTGGTCAGCCGCTTGTCCGAGGCGATCTCGACCGCGATGTGGCGGGTCTCGCTGGTGACGGTCGCCTGGATGCGGCGCTGGAACTTGCCGTGGCCGAGCTGGACCAGGGAGCGCTCGTTCAGGCGGATCCACGGGATGTCCCGCTCCTCGGCTGCGCGCACGAGCGAGCCGGTCGAGGGGCCGAACGCCTTGCGCTGCGCCAGGCGGACCAGCGACTCCAGCTCCGCCGGGAAGTCGAACGGCGACGGGTCGTAGGCCGCGCGCTCCGGCGGCAGGAGGTGGCGGATGATGCGGAGCGCCAGGTCCCCGGCCTCCAGGCCGACGGTCTCCTCGTCGAAGCTGTAGATGACCCAGTACTGGCCGGTCGGGAGGTCATTGCTGCGGGTCTTGCCATAGGAGACCGGCGTGCCGGCCAGGCACTGCAGCTCGATGGCGACGTGCTCCAGGACGTGGCCGAGCCAGGTCCCCTCGTCCTCGGTCATCCGCCGCACGAAGCCGCCGGGCTCGTCGTACGAGCAGGTGTGCTCGCGCAGGGTCGGGATCATCTCCAGGAGCCGCTCCGTGAAGCCGGGGAGCTTGACGGTCGGGTACTCCTCCAGCTCGCCGAGGTCGACCTTCAGGCGGATGACCTTGCGCAGCGCGTAGAGGTTCGGCCCACGGTAGACGCGAGTGTCGAGAATCTTCATCGCGGCAGGCTCCCGATCAAGGCTTCCGGCTCCTTCTCTTCCTCCCGGCGGCGCGGCGCCTCCTCGGGAGGCAGGCCGACGCGCCGACGGAGATCATAGCGGCAGCCGGCCGTGAGGAAGTCGAGCTTGAGGCCGAGCAGCGCGAGCGGCTGGCCGCGGCGCACCTCGGGGCTGTCCGTGTAGCGCAGGCCCGAGGCGTCGATCACGGTCACCGCGCCGCTGCCGATCACCCGCAGGATACCGTCCTCGACCACGGCCGCCGTGTCCTCGTCCACCCCCACGCCGAGCGGCCCGGGGTTGTAGGACAGGGCGGTCACCAGCCGGCCCAGGCGGTCGCGCTGGCGGAAGTGCTGGTCGACGACGAGATCCGGCGCGAGGCCGAGCCCCTTGGCCATCTGGACCAGGCGGCGGCGCGGCGTGGCGCCGCTGTCGCCCATGGAGATCATGTGCTCGGAGAGGACCGCGGCACCCGCGCTCGTGCCGGCCACCACCATGCCCTCGGCGTGGCGGCGGCGGATCGTGTCGGCGATGGCCGTGCCGCCGAGCGCGGCGGAGATCCGGAGCTGGCTGCCGCCGGTAATGAACAGGCCGCTCGCGAACTCCAGCAGGTCGAGCACCCCGGAGCCGGCGTCCAGCGCGTCCTCGCGGCTGCGCACCCGCAGGACCTCGACCGTGTCGGCGTGCATGGACTCGAAGAGCGCGGCGTAGCGGTCGCCCGTCTCGGCCAGCTCCGAGGCCGTGGCAATCACCACGAGGTTCGCGTCGGGCCCGCCCGCCGCCTCCACGAAGGCGCGCAGGATCACCCGCTCGCGGACCTTGTCCTCCGCACCGCCGATCGCCATCAGAGTCCCTGCCATGGACAATCCCCTCCAACCGCGGCCGTCCCAATGGAGCCGCGCGCGTGAGCCCGAGCTTTCGCCGTAAGGCGATCCGAATCCTAGCATTGCTGATAGGCTTTTCTCTCAAATGAAGCTTCTCGATTCGCGCCGGCTGACCGGCCCGAACCTGCTCTGGGATCTGGAAGGGGCGGTGCTCGACGTGGCGCTGTCCGAGGAGGAGGCCTGTCCGGTCACCGAGGCCTGGGTGCGGCACGCCGGCCGCATCCTGGAGACGGTCGGCTGGGGCGCCGAGGAGCTGTGCGTCCGGCGCTTCCCGGGCGGCGCCAGCCTGGGCCTCTCGGCGCAGATCGACCGCCTCTACACCGCGACCGAGGTTAACGAGTGGGCCCTGGACGCCGCGGCCGCCGAGCTCGCCGGCCGGCCGCCCTCGGACGCCGACCTCGCCGAGGCCGCGGCCCGGCTGCGCGAGGAGACCGAGCGCGAGCGCAATCCCGCGCTCCTCGCCCTGCGCGACGCCGCGAGCGCCCGCCGCGTCTCCTTTCTCTGGGACGCCCGGTACGCCACCCTCGGCCGCGGCTCCGGATCGCTGACCTGGGCGCTCTCCGACCTGCCGACCCCGCGCGAGGTGCCGTGGGACCAGGTGTCCGACATCCCGGTCGTCCTGGTCACCGGCACCAACGGCAAGACCACCACCGTCCGCCTGCTGGCCGCGATGGTGCGGGCCGCGGGCGTGGTGGTGGGCACCACCTCGACCGACCGCGTCGAGGTGGACGGCGAGGTCCTGGACCAGGGCGACTGCTCCGGCCCCGGCGGCGCCCGCACCCTGCTGCGTGACCGCCGGGTCGAGGTCGCGATCCTGGAGACCGCCCGCGGCGGCATCCTGCGGCGCGGCCTGGCCGTGACCCAGGCCGACGCCGCGGCGGTCACCAACGTCGCCGCCGACCACCTGGGCGAGTTCGGCATCTCCGACCTCGCCGCCCTGGCCGAAGCCAAGCTGGTGCCGGCCCGCGTGGTCCGGCCGCACGGCCGCGTGGTGCTCAACGCCGACGACCCCGAGCTGCGCGCCCGCACCGGCAACTTCGGCGCGCCGGTCGTCTGGTTCTCGCTCGACCCCGACCAGCCGGGCTTCGACGACCTCCTGGTCTCCGGCTATGCCGGCTGTACGCTCGAAGAGGGCGAGCTGGTGCGCTACGGCGAGGAGCGGCGGCAGGTCATCGCCCGGGTGGACGAGGTGCCGATCGCCTTCGAGGGCGCGGCCCGGCACAACCTCGCGAACGCGCTCTGCGCCATCGGCCTGGCCGGCGCGCTCGGACTCTCCGTGGATGCCATGCGCGAGGGGCTGCGCTCCTTCCGCGGCACCCCGGGGGACAACCCGGGCCGGGGCAACGTGTTCGAGGTCAACGGCGCCAGGGTGCTGCTCGACTATGCGCACAACCCGCACGGCCTCGCCGCGCTGCTCGGCTTCGCCTCCAGCCTCCCGGCCCGGAGGCGGCTGATCGTCCTGGGCCAGGCCGGCGACCGCTCCGAGGAGGAGATGCGCAACCTGGTGCGCACGGCCTGGACGTTCCGGCCCGACCGGATCGTCGTCAAGGAGATGCCGGAGATGCTCCGCGGCCGGAACCCCGGCGAGATCCCGGCCATCCTGGAGGACGAGCTGCGCCGCCTGGGCGTCCCGGCCGACGCCGTGGTCCGCGCCGAGGACGACCTGGACGCGGCCCGCAAGGCGCTCGCCTGGGCGCGGCCCGGCGACCTCCTCCTGCTCCTCGTCCACACCCGGCGGGCCGAGGTGCTGGAGCTTCTGGGCTCCGTCAGGCCGTCCGAAGTCCCCGGCTAGACGCCTCCTCCAGCACCTCCTCGCGGACCGGCGCCTCCTTGCGGATCTCCTCGTCGCGTTCCGGCACCCGGCACTGGAAATTGACGATCAGGTCCCAGGCGCGCTGGAGCTTGTCGCCGAAGATCACCACGAGGTCGCCGGCCCGTGCCAGCTCCAGGGCGTGCAGGATCGATTCCGTCTCGCTGTACACCTCTTCGCAGACCCTCTCCGGCGGTACGCCGGCGGCGATCAGCCCCTGCCGCAGGATCGCGCCGGTCTCCCCGGGCTGCCGGCCGCGCAGGTCGTCGTCCTCCCGGAGAATGAAGTAGTCGAAGGCCGGCGCCGCGGCCGCGGCCAGCGCCAGCACGTCCTCGTCGCGGCGGTCGCCCGGCGAGGCGATCACCCCGATGCGGCGGCCCGGCACCGCCATCTCGCGCACCGTGCGCGCCAGCAGCTCCATGGCGGCGGCGTTGTGCGCGTAGTCGAGCAGCACCCGGAATGGATGGCCGGTGTAGAGGTTGAGCCGGCCCGGCGCCTGGTCGAAGTCCGTGGTGAAGGTGCGCAGCCCCTCGCGGATGTCCTCGATGTCCACGCCCAGGCCGCAGGCCACGGCCGCGGCGAACATGGCGTTCTGGATGTTGTGGACCGCGGCGCCGTCCAGGGTGGCCGGGATCTGGTGCGCCGAGAGGACCGGGGTCTGCTCCTCGCCCTGGTAGAGCACGAGCATCGGTCCGTTGAGCCCCTCCTCCAGCACCACCGCCCGCCGGCGCCTCCGGATGTGGCGGCGCACCAGCTCGCTCCTGCAGTCCGTGGTGACGTAGATCGGCTCGGCCCGGCAGTGCTCCACCATGGCCGCGACCCGGGGGTCGTCCGCGTTGAGCACGCAGTAGTCCTGCGCCACCTCGACCACGATCCGCTTGACCTCGGCCAGCTCGTCGAGCGTGGTGACCCCGCCCAGCCCCAGGTGGTCCGAGGCGACGTTGAGCACCGCCCCGACGCTGCACTTGCGCCAGCCCAGTCCCGAGCGCACGATGCCGCCGCGCGCCGTCTCCAGCACCGCCGCGTCCACCCGCGGGTCGCGCAGCACGAGCTGGCTCGACCAGGGGCCGGTCATGTCGCCCCGCACCGTCATCGCGCCGTCGATGTAGACCCCGTCCGTGGTCGCCATGCCCACCGTGTAGCCGGCCTTGCGCAGGATGTGGCCGACCATCCGGGTGGTCGTGGTCTTGCCGTTGGTGCCCGTGATGGCCGCGATCGGGATGCGGCACGGGGTGCCCCTGGGGAACAGCATGTCGATCACCGGGCCGGCCACGTCGCGCGGCGTGCCTTCAGTCGGAGCTACGTGCATGCGGAACCCCGGCGCGGCGTTGATCTCCACGATCGCGCCGCCCACGTCCTTGTAGCTGCGGGCGATGTCCGGGCAGATGAAGTCCACACCGCCGACGTCGAGGCCGATCGCCTGCACCGCCCGCTCGGCCATCTCGCGGTTGTCCGGGTGGATGACGTCGGTCCGGTCGATGGCCGTGCCGCCGGTCGACAGGTTGCCGGTCGAGCGCAGGAAGACCGTCCGGCCCTCCTGCGGCACCGATTCGAGCGTGAGCCCCTGCGCTTCGAGAAGGCGCCGGGCCTGGCGGTCGATCTCCAGCCGGGTGAGCACCTTCTCATGGCCGACGCCGCGCCGGGGGTCGGCGTTCACCTGGTCGACCAGCTCGGCCACGGTGCGCCTGCCGTCGCCGATCACGTGGCCGGGCACCCGTTGGGCCACGGCCACGACCCTGCCGTTGACGACCAGAACGCGGTAGTCGTTGCCTGACTGGCAGGCCTCGACGATCACCTGGCCGGAGTGCTCGCGGGCGGACTCGAAGGCGGCCCGCACCTGCTCCGGGGTCTTGAGCCCGATCGCGACGCCGCGACCGTGATTGCCGTCCAGCGGCTTGACCACCACGGGGAAGCCGAGCCGTCCGGCCTCCTCCATGGCCTCATCCACCTCGTCCACCAGCACCTGGCGCGGCACGGGCAGCCCGAGGTCTTCCAGAATGCGGTGGGTCAGGCGCTTGTCCGAGGCGATCTCGGCGGCGATCTGCCGGGTCTCGCTGGTGATGCTCGCCTGGATACGGCGCTGGTACTTGCCGTGGCCGAGCTGCACGAGGGAGCGGTCGTTGAGCCGCAGCCAGGGGATGCCGCGCTCCTCCGCGGCGCGCACCAGGGCGGCCGTGGTCGGGCCCAGGGCGCGGCGCTGGGCCAGGCGCACCAGGCGCTCGAACTCGAACCTGAAGTCGAACGGCGAAGCGTCGTGGGCCGCGCGCTCCGGCGGCAGCAGGTGGCGGATCAGGCGCACCCCGAGGCGCCCGGCCTCCAGGCCGACGGCCTCCTCCACGTAGCTGTAGACCACGTAATACTGCCCCAGCGGCAGGTTCTCCTGGCGCGTCTTGCCGAAAGTGACGGGCGTGCCGGCCAGGCTCTGAAGCTCGATCGCCAAGTGCTCCAGCACGTGGCCGAGCCAGGTGCCGCCGTCCTCCTTCATGCGCTCGACGAAGCCGCCCGGCACGCCGAGGCCGCAGTTGTGCTCGGCCAGGGTAGGCACGAGGTCGAGGAGCCGCTCGGCGAAGCCGGGCAGCTTGACCGTGGGGAAGTCCTCCAACTCGCCCAGGTCCACCTTGAGGCGGATCATGGGCCAGAGAGCGTAGATATTGGGGCCGCGATAGACCCGGGTTTCCAGGATGTCCATGGCTACTCTCCGTCGCGCAGGCCGACCGGGGTCGCCTCGGTGGGAGCCTCTTCCGTTGTCTCCGGGGGCACCGGCTCCATGAGCGGGTCGATGCGCACCGCCGACTGCGGCGGGATCCCCCTGCGTCCGCGCAGGTCGTAGCGGCAGCCGGAGGTGAGAAAGTCGAGCTTGAGCCCGAGCATGGCGAGCGGCTGGCCGCGCTGGACCGCGTAGCTGTCGGTGTAGCGCATGCCCGAGGCGTCGATGACCGTGACGCCGCCGGCCCCAAGCACGTTCATGACGCCGCCGGCCTCGATGATCGCGGCCGTGTCCTCGTCGATGCCGATGCCGATCGGTTCGGGGTTGTAGGACAGCGCGGTGAGCAGCCGGCCGAGGCGGTCGCGGCGCCGGAAGTGCTGGTCGACAATGAGGTTGGGCGCGAGGCCGAGCCCCTTGGCGAGGTGGACCAGTCGGCGGCGGGGCGTGGCGCCGCTGTCGCCGAGAGCGATCATGTGCTCGGCGATCAGGCTGGCGCCGGCGCTGGTGCCGGCCACCACCATGCCCTCCTGGTGCCGCCGCTTGATGGTCTCCGCGAGCGGGGTGCCGCCGAGCGCGGCGGAGAACTTGAGCTGGCTGCCGCCGGTGATGAAGAGCCCGGTCGCGTACTCCAGGACGTCGAGCATGTCCTGGCCGGCGCCCAGGGCGTCCTCGCGGTTCTCGATCTTGAGGACCTCGACGGTCTCGGCGCGCAGGCCGAAGAACAGCTCGGCGTAGCGCTCGCCGGTCTCCGGCACCTCCGAGGCCGTGGCGAGCACCACGACGTTGGCGTCCGGCCCGCCGGCCGACTGGAGGAAGTAGCGCAGAATGACACGCTCGCGCGTCTTGTCCTCGGCGCCGCCGATCGCGATCAGCAGCCCCGGGCGCGTCAGGTGGGGCGAGGGTAGGTTCTCCATGCTGGCTGTTTTCTGGCAAACAGAATGCCAATCGCCTCTGGTACCCTCTTCTCACCCATGAAGCGAGCCCTGGCCTGCCTGGCCGCCCTGCTGCTCAGCTCCCCGGCTGCCGCCGGCCGGCTGGACGGCGCCATGGTGGAGCGGCTCGACAACGGTCTCACGATCCTCCTCCTGGAGGACCACACCCTGCCGATCGTGAGCGTGCAGATGCTCTACAAGGCCGGAGGCCGCAACGAGCAGACCGGGGCGACCGGTCTCGCTCACTTCGTGGAGCACATGGCCTACCGCGCCACCGAGCGCTTCCCGGACACCGACGTGGTGAGCCGGATCTACGGCGTGGGCGGCGAGTGGCACGGCTATACCTGGATCGACCAGACCACCTACTTCGAGACCGTCCCCAGGGAGCACCTCCCGCTCGTCCTGGACATCGAGGCGGACCGCATGGCGCGCCTCCGCCTCCCCGAGAAGGAGCTGGAAGCCGAGCGCGGCGCGGTCCTCACCGAGTTGCACGGCTATGAAAACGACCCCGCGAGCGTCCTCAACGACGCCGTGGCCGCCGTCTCCTTCACCCAGCACCCCTACCGCCAGAACGTCATCGGCTGGACCAGCGACGTGGAGCGGATCACCCACGCCGACGTGGCCGATTTCTACCGGCGTTACTACCGGCCGGCGAACGCCGTGCTCGCCATCGCCGGAGACATACGCCCCTCCGAGGCGCTGGCCCTGGTGCGCCGGACCTTCGAAGGCATCCCCGCTGGAGACGCCGCACCGCTTCCCACGACCACCGAGCCGCCCCAGATCGGAGAGCGCCGCGTGGACCTGCCCGGTGGAGGCGGCTCGGCGTGGCTCCAGATCTCCTACCGCGCGCCCGCCGCATCGGACCCGGACTACCCGGTCTTCCTCCTGATCCAGGCCCTCCTCACCGGCTCGACCGGAGCCAGCTTCCGGCAGGATGGCGACCCCATGGCTGCCCGTCCCGGCACGCGGCTGGATGGCCTCGACGCTTCGACCGTCTTCGCGCCCACGACCCAGCCGTACCTCTTCTCCATCCGGGCCCAGGCCGACGCGGAGGGAGACCTCGAAACAAAAATCGAGGAACGGATCGCCAGCCTCCGCGAATCTCCCGTCTCCACGGAAGAGCTCAACCGCGTCCGCAAGGACTTCCTGGCCGATCTGGAGCTCGACGTCGAGACCACCGAGGACGCCGCGCACCAGATGGCCTTCTTCGAAGGCATCGGGGCCTTCGCAGTCCTCAAGCACCTGCCGGAGCTGGTGGCCGCCGTCACCCCGGAAGACATCCAGCGCGCCGCATCCACCTGGCTGAGACCGGAGCAGAGGACCATCGGCTGGGTGCATCCCGGACCGATGCCCACGATCCCAGCCACGAGATCCGCGCCGCCTCTGCAGGATCGTCCTACGCAGGCCCAACCCGCCGAGGCAGCCCGGAGCGCTCCCCGGGTGAAGGTCCTGAAGAACGGCATCGCCCTGATCGTCCGTCGCATCCCCCGGGTCCCCGCCGGCTACCTGCGCGTAGTCCTCCCGGGCGACGATCGGACCCACGGCCTCAGCTTCCAGGCTGGAGAGCTGGCGCAGGCGATCTCCCAGATCAGGATCGAAACGCCGGCCCCTCCCGAGGAGACCGAAGACCCCGAGTTGCGCCTGCTCCAGGCGATGCAGGACGCGCTCGGCGTCGTGCCCGCCACCGGCGCCTCGACCCCGGCCGCCGTCATAGCCATCGGAGACCTGGACGAGGACGAAGCCCTCCGTCTCCTGGAAACCACCTTCAAGGGTCTCCCCCGCAACCGGCCGCTCCCAATCCAGCCCCTCCAGGTGAAGCAGTCCGAGTTGAAGATCGCCATGCCGGGCAAGGCCCAGTCGCAGATCGGCTACGCGGTGCCCGCCGATCCCGCCGCCGCGCTGCCCTGGCGGATGCTCCTCTACCTCGCCGCCCACGACTACGAAGGCCGGCTCGGCAAGGAGCTGATCGCCCGCCGCGGCCTCCTCTACTACATCGGGACCGCCTGGCACTCCGACGGTCGCACCGCCTGGCTCTCGCTCATCTCCGGCGTGAACCCCGACCGCCTCGACGAGACCACCCCCCTCTTCTTCGGCATGCTCAAAGCCTTCCAGGACCACCCGCCTACCGAGGCCGAAGTCGAAGAAGCCCGGCAGTACCTGATCGGCCGGCGTCTCACCGCCCCTATGAGCAACGAGGAGATCTCCGCCGCCTACGCCCGCGAGTGGATCGAGCGCGGCCGGCTTCTCACGAACGAGGAGTGGGAGCGGGAGGTGCGGAAGGTGAGGCGGGAGGACCTGTTGAGGATCGTGCCGGCATTCCTCAGCGGCGTCTCAGCCAGTCTCGATGTCAGGTGACAAACGTCTTCCGTGTTGTGATACCCTCCGTCTCTCTTTGGAGAGACCCAGATTCCGGGAGGACGGATGGCGCATCACGATGCCGGCTACAGGATCTGCTCAAGCAGAAGGCCTTCACCCCCTCGGGCAAGCTGCCGCCGGTCTTCATCCTGGTCCTGTACAATGGGAAACGGCCCTGGCAGGCCGCCTCGGAAGTGGCCGACCTGATCGAGGCGGTGCCCGGCGGGCTCGAAGCCTACCGCCCCCGTCTGCGCTACGCCCTGCTGGACGAGTCGCAGATCCCGGAGATGGAGCTCGAGTCCGAACGGAATCTGGCAGCGGCCCTCTTCCGGCTGGAGAAGAGCCGTGATCTGGAAGCTTTGAAGCAGGAGGTCGGCCGGTTGGCGGCGGCTCCGGGGCTCGATGATGGGTTGAGGAGATCGGTACAAACCTGGCTGACCCAGGTGCTGCTGCCGGCAAAATTCCCAGGTGCCTCCATGGCGGAGACCGAAGGTCTGAAGGAGATCCACACGATGCTTGCAGAGCGCGTCATGGAATGGACCCAGGAGTGGAAGAAGGAAGGCCTGGAGGAGGGCCTTCAGAGGGGTCGCCAGGAAGGCCGCCGAGAAGGCCTCGCGGCGTTTCAGGACTTTCTTCTCGTCCAGATGGAGGAGCGCTTCGGTCCCCTGCCGAGCTCGGTTCGCCCTCGAATCGAGCAGATTCAGGATCCCGAAGAACTCAAGACCCTTGGTAAGCGGCTCCTCGCCGCCTCCTCTCTCGACGACCTCGGCTTCTGAGTAAAACTCGGGGCCAAGGAGCTGATCGCCAGCGTCGACGTCAGGGCAGAACGGTGAGGATCGCCCGGCTCGCGGTCGCGCTCGTCTGGCTCTACCAGGGCCTGTGGTGCAAGCTGCTCGGCGGTTGCCCGGGCCACCGGGCGATCGTGGAAGCCATGCCATGGCTCGGCCCGGGCGGTGGCGCGATCCTCCTCGCCGGCCTCGGCCTGTTGGAGACCGGGCTGGCCGCCTGGGTCCTGTCCGGCTGGCGGCTCCGCGCCGCCGCCCTGGTCCAGACGATTCTCCTCGTCGCCATGAATGGCGGCGGCCTGCTCTGGGGACGGGAGCACATCGCCGATCCGGGCGCGATGCTCACGCAGAACTTCGCCTTCCTCACCCTGGCCTGGATCGTCGCCGGGACCGGGCGGCGGCAGGGGACTGAGGAGACGGAGAGCCCGTGGCAGAGCGGGCGGCTGGACGGCAGGGCCGGTCCGCCGCAGCTCCTGTTCGGCCGGATGCACGAGGACTGGCGCGTCGAGGCCGAAGCCTTCCGTCCGGGCGGCAGGATCTTCTGCATCGCCTCCTCCGGCTGCACGGCTCTGGCGCTCGCCGCGCGCGGGTTCCGGGTGACCGCAGCCGATATCAACCCGGTCCAGGTCGAATACGCCCGCGCCCGATTCGCCGGTGCGCCGGTCCGACAGGGCGTGGCGGAGCGCTGGATGGCCCGGCTGTGCCGCGCGCTCCCGCTCCTCGGCATGCGCGAGCCCGACCTCCGCGCCTTCCTCCAGCTCTCGGACCCCGCCGAGCAGGTCCGCGTCTGGCGCGAGCGCCTCGACACCTGGCGCTTCCGGGCGGCCCTGCGCTGCGCTCTCCATCCGGCCGCGCTCCGCCTCCCTCACGGAGCCCGCTTCGTCGACTCCCTGCCGCCGCACTTCGACCGGATCGTCCGCGGCCGCTTCGAGCGCGCCTGGGCCAACCACCCGAACCGGGACAACCCCTACGCGTGGCGGCTGCTGCTCGGCGAGGAGCCGCCATCCGCCGAGCCTCCGGGAATGCTGGCGGAAGAGATCGAGCTGGTGTGCGCGGACGCCGCCGAGTACCTGGAGTCCTGTCCGCCGGCCACCTTCGACGGCTTCTCCCTTTCCAACATGCTGGATGCGGTCCCGCCGGTCTATCGGGAGCGCCTGCTCGCCGCCGTCCGCCGGGCGGCCGCTCCCGAAGCCGTGCTCGTGCTGCGCAGCTTCTGGGAGCCTGGAGACCAGGCCGCCGCGGAGTGGGCGGCCCGCGACAGGTCGCTGCTCTGGGGAGCGATCCATGTGGTGGACGTTGCCAAGGACATCGGATCGGCGGCAAGATAGATCCGATGCTCCACTGGCTGAAGCGTCACCCGATCCCGATCCGGGCCCACTTCCGTCACTGCCTCGTCCTTACCTACGCCTTCCCGGAGCGGGTCCTGCAACCGTTGCTGCCGCCGGGGCTCACGCTCGACAGCGCGCACAACCTCGGGTTCCTGGCCGTCGCGATGGTCCAGACCGAGGGGCTCCGGCCCGTCGGCGCTCCCGCCTCGCTCGGACAGGACTTCTTCCTCACTGGATACCGGATCTTCAGCCGCTTCCGTACCGGGGCGGGCCGGTCGCTGCGCGGCCTGCGCATCCTGCGCAGCGACACCGACAAGCGGCGGATGGTCGTGGCCGGCAACCTCCTGACCCACTACAACTACGTCAAGTGCGACGTGGCCGCGGCCGAGGACGGCGGAAGCCTGGAGATCCGCATTGACACCGGCGGCGAGGCCGACCTCCACGTGATCGCGGACCTCGCCGGCAAGCCCGCCGCGCTGCCCGAAGGCTCGCCCTTCGCCGACCTCCGGGAAGCCCGCAGGTTCGCGGGTCCGCTCCCCTACACCTTCGACTACGAGCCGGAGACCGGATCGATGGTGCTCATCCAGGGGGTGCGGAAGCGATGGGACCCGCAGCCGGTGAGCGTCGAGGTGCGCGAGTGCGGTTTCCTGCGTCGTCCGCCGTTCGCCTCGGAGACGCCGGTGCTGGCCAACGCCTTCCACCTCAAGGACGTTCCGTACCGCTGGGAGCGCGGCATGGTCGAGCGGGTCCTGCGAGAGGCCGTGGAATGAGCGCGGCACGATACCAGGGGATGCTCCAGATCCTGCGCTACAACCTGCCGATGTACCTCGCGGCCCTCGCGGGCTGCCTGGCCGTGGCGCTGGCGATCGCCCTCCTGCCGCTCCCCCGGCCGCTCGCCGCTCTCGCGGCGCTGGGCGCAGCCATGGGGCTCCTGTGGTCGGTCTCCTCGCTCCTGGCCTCGCATTACATCTACGACCGCTCCCCGCTCTCGGCGTGGAGCTGGCTTTCCGGTCTCCTCCCGGCGCCGCCGCGACGCTGGGCGAGCCTGCACGCCGGTCTCGATGAGACTTTCGGGGAGCTCGAGCGGCTCTTTCCGAACGGCGGCACGACCCTCGACGTCTACGATCCAAGGGAGATGACCGAGCCCTCGATCGAGCGGGCGCGGCGGCTGGCCCCCACCCGCGCGGTTGTTCCGGCGACCGTGGCCGACTTCCGGTCTCTGCCGTTTGAGGACAGCTCGCTCGACGCGGTCTTCCTGATCTTCGCCGCCCACGAGCTTCGCCGGCCGGAGTCGCGGCTGCTCTTCTTCCGCGAGATCGCCCGGTCGCTCGCGCCGGGCGGACGGGTGGTGCTCGTCGAGCACCTGCGGGACGCACGCAACTTCCTCGTCTTCGGTCCCGGCTTCGTCCACTTCCTCGCCCGGCGCGAGTGGCTGCGCCTGGCGCGGGAATCGGGGCTCGCGGTGAGGCAGGAGAGCCGGATCACCCCGTTCGTGGCCGTGCTCGTCCTGGAGAGACCGGTTTGAGCCTCGAGCTTCACCTCCGTATCGCCGGCGCCCTGCTCCTCTTCCTGGCCGCCCTCCACCCCCTGATGCCGAAGGAGCTAGGCTGGAAGGAGGATCTGTTGAAGCTCACCCCGGTGAACCGCCAGGTCTTCCTGGTCCACACCGGCTTCATCGTGCTGACGCTGGTCCTGATGGGCACGCTCATGATCCTCTATGCCGAGGACCTCGCCGCGCCGAGCCGGCTCGCCCGGGCGGTGCTCGGCGGCCTCGCGATCTTCTGGGCCGCGCGCCTGTTCACGCAGCAGTTCATCTACGACCGCAGCCTCTGGCGTGGAAACCCGCGCTATACCGCCGTGCACGTCGTCTTCACCCTCCTGTGGACCTACCTGACGGCGGTGTTCGGTTGGGGGTGGTGGGGCCATCGGCTGTAGCCCGGCCGAAGAAGCAGACGAGGGCTCGTTCACTCCACCTCGCCGCCGCCCTCGGGCCGGAAGGCGTAGCCCACGCCCGCCACGGTCACGAGATAGCGCGGATCGGCGGCGTCCATCTCGATCTTCTGCCGGAGCCGGTGCACGAGCTGCTTGAGGATCTGGCGGTCTCCCGCGCCCCGCGAGCCCCAGACGTGGCTCAGCAGGCGCTCGGCCGGCAGCGTATGGCCGGCGTTGGCGAGCAGGAGTTGCAGCAGGCGGACCTCCAGGTTGGTCAGCCGGACCGCCGTCCCCCCGGCGATTGTCACGCACTGGCGCTCCAGGTCGAGCGTGAAGTCGCCGGCCGCGAGCGGGGCGGGCTTCTCGGAGCCGGCCCGGCGCAGCAGGGCCCTCACCCGGGCCAGCAGGGTCCTTGGGCTGAACGGCTTGGTCAGGTAATCGTCCGCCCCGAGGTCGAGCGCCTGCACCTGGTCCTCCTCGGCCGAACGGACGGTGAGCATCATCACGGGGACGCCGGAGGACTCGCGGATCTTCCGGCAGACCTCCAGGCCGCTCAGCTTCGGGAGGTTCACGTCCAGGACCACGAGCGAAGGCTCCTCACGCTCGAAGGTGGCCAGCGCCGCGGCTCCGTCCGAGGCCTCGACGACCATGTAGCTGGCCTGCCGCAGGGCGTAGGCCACGAGACCGAGCAGCTCCTGATCGTCGTCCACCACCAGAATCTTCATGAAGGCTCCCCTGGGGATGACAGCGGCAGGATGACATACATCCTCGTGCCGGCGCCCTCGCGCCGCGCCTCGACGGTGCCGCCGTGGCGCTCCACGATCGACTGCACGATCCACAAGCCGAGCCCCACGCCGCTCTGCTCCGGCTCGGTGGCTCCGCCGCGCACGAACGGGTCGAAGAGCGCGCCCTCCCCGGGCAGACCTGGACCCTCGTCCTCCACCCACAGGTGGACGGCGCTGCCGTTCAGCTTGCCTCCGATGCGGATCTCCGAGCCTGCGGGCGCGTACTTGTTCGCGTTGGCAAGGAGGTTCACGAAGACCTGGGTCAGGCGCGGGGCGTCCCCTTCCAGAACCGGCAGCGGATAGGGCAGGTCCACCCGGATCCGCTGGCCGCGCTGGACCATCAGCGGCGAGGTCATCTCCACGGCGTTCTCCACCACCTCGTCGAGGGCCACGGGCCGGCGGCGGATCGAGTCCTGACCCGCTTCGATGCGCACGCTCTCCAGGAGGTTGTCGATGAGCTGGGTCAGGCGCAGGGTGCCGCGCTCCAGCGACAGGACGAGCGCCTCGGTCTCCGGATCGGACCCCTGCTTCTGGATGCGGTCGAGGAGCAGCTCCAGCGAGGCGAGCTGCGCCGACAGCGGGGTGCGGAACTCGTGGGAGATGTTCGCCAGGACGGAGTCGCGCAGCCTGCGGGCGGCTTCCACGTCGGTCTCGTCGCGCATCACCTGGAACTGGTGGTCCTCGACGGCCGGCGAGCTCGTCACCACCACGGCGCGGCGGCTGCCATCCGCGAGCAGCAGGTTCTCCGTGGCCCGCGTGGCGCCCCGGAACCGCGCGTGGAGGATCGGGCAGTGCTCGAAGCACGGGCGCGAGCCGTCCGGCAGCACGGCGTTGAGCACGTCGCCGCAGAAGCGGCCGATCGCGTCCTCCGGTCGGATGCCGAGCAGAGCCGCGGCCTGGGGGTTAAGGTATCGGACGCGGCGGTCGCGGTCCACGCTGAACACCCCCTCGGCGATGCCGGTGAGGATCGCCTCCCCCTCGGCCTGGCGGCGGCGCAGCTCGGAGGTCAGGCGCAGCAGGCGCAGGCGGGTCTCCTCCATCGTGGCCGAGAGCGTGCCCAGCTCGGCGCCCGGCGCCCGGGGGGTCGGCGTCGAAAGGTCGCCGCGCCCAATCCGGGCGGCGGCGGCGGTGAGCGCCTGGACCGGCCGCGCCAGTCGGCGGCTGATGAGCCAGCCGGCGGCCGTGGCGAGGAGCGCCACCCAGAGGGAGAGATACAGGAGCGTGTGGACCAGATCTCCGAGGGACGACGCGATCGGCTCGGTCGGGAGCGAGGTCTCGACGAGACCGCCCGCAACCGGCAGGATCGAGACGTAGGCTCCGGCTTCGTCCAGGCGGCCCGACGCGGGACGGCCGCTGGAGAGCACCTGGTCGCGGAGGAGGTAGCGCGGATCTTCCGTGCGGGCCTGCGCGTCCTGGACCGAGACGATCGCCACCGGAAGGCCGACCTGCCGGGAGACCCCCGCAACGAACGTCGCGTCGAGCGCCAGCGCCACGGTCGCCGTGGCTCCGGGATAGAAGGTGACCGGCACCGTGGCGGTCAGCCTGCCGTCCAGCGTTCCGGCGTGGGCGAACCGCTGCCCGCCCACGAACACGGCGCAGCCGGTGAGATGGCTGGTGACGCGGAAGCGCTCCAGGAATGCGTCGAGGCCGGCGGCGTCCCGGGCCTGGAGCAGACGGCCGACCGTGGGCCGCTCGCCGAGCAGCCGCGCCGAGGTCCGGACATCCTCCGCCGACCGTTCGACGGCTTCGAGCGCGGCCTTCCCCGCCAGGTCCACGTGCGCCAGCGCCTGCTCGTCCGCGAGCCGCCGGAGCAGGCCCATGGAGGCGAAGAGCACGCATACCACCGCCAGGAGGACCAGGGCGGCGTTGACTCCGATCAGCAGGGTGCTCAGTCGGGTCCGGCGCATCCGGCAAAGCTTAACAGCCCGTCACCGGGCCATCTTCCATTCGATCAAGCTCTTCAGACCCAGGGTCGCGAGGGCGAGCAGGGTAAGGAGCGAGGCCACGGCGAAGGCGGCTGAGAACTGATACTCGTTGTAGAGGATCTCGACGTGGAGTGGGAGCGTGTTCGTGAGCCCCCGGATGTGCCCCGAGACCACGGAAACTGCGCCGAACTCGCCCATCGCCCGGGCGTTGCAGAGGATCACGCCGTAGAGCAGGCCCCAGCGGATCTTCGGCAGGCTGACCCGGAAGAAGGTCTGGAGGCCCGAGGCCCCGAGCGTCAGCGCGGCCTCCTCCTCGTCGCTCCCCTGCGACTGCATGAGCGGGATCAGCTCGCGCGCCACCATGGGCGAGGTCACGAAGAGGGTCGCCAGGACGATGCCGGGCACCGCGAAGATGATCTTCCAGTCGTGCTCCGCGAGCCACGGGCCGAAGAAACCCTGGGCGCCGAAGAGCAGGACGAAGATCATGCCCGAGATCACCGGCGAGACGCTGAACGGCAGGTCGATCAGAGTGACCAGCACCCCCTTGCCTCGGAACTGGAACCGGGCGATCGCCCAGGCCGCGGCCAGGCCGAAGAGCAGGTTGAGCGGCACGGAGACCGCGGCGGTGAGGAGGGTCAGCCTCACGGCCGCGAGCGTGATCGGGTCGCGCACCGAGGCGAGATAGGTCTCCCAGCCGTCCGCCAGCGCCTTGGTGAACACCAGGAGCAGCGGCACGAACAGGAAGAACGCCAGGAAGGTCAGCGCGATCCCGAGCAGCAGCCAGCGCACCCAGCGCGGCTCGGAGAGGGCGGCGCCCTGGGACTCCCGAGAGGATGTGCGGATCGTGACGGGAACGGCACCGGCCATGGATCACCTCGCCTCGGCGCCGCCGGCCAGCCGCCGGCCGCGCCGCCAGGTCAGGATGTTGATCAGCAGGAGCAGCGAGAACGACGCGCAGAGGAAGACGGACGCGATGGCGGTCGCGCCCGCATAGTCGTACTGCTCGAGCTGGATCATGATGAGGAGCGGCGTGATCTCGGTCTTCGAGGGCATGTTGCTGGAGATGAAGATGACCGAGCCGTACTCGCCGAGCCCGCGCGCGAAGGCCAGGACGAAGCCGGTGGCCAAGGCCGGCAGCAACTCGGGCAGGATGACGCGGCGGAAGGTCTTGAAGCGGCCGGCGCCGAGGCTGGCCGCGGCCTCCTCCACCTCCGGGTCGAGATCGGCCAGCACCGGCTGCACCGTGCGCACCACGAACGGCAGGCCGATGAAGGTGAGTGCCACCACGATGCCGAGCGGCGCGTAGGCCACCTGGATGCCCAGCGGCTCCAGCCACTGCCCGATCCAGCCGTTGTTGGCGTAGATCGTGACCAGCGCGATGCCGGCCACGGCCGTGGGCAGCGCGAACGGCAGGTCGACCATGGCGTCCAGGAGCTTCCTGCCCGGGAAGCGGTAGCGCTCCAGCACCCAGGCCACCAGCAGGCCGAAGACCGAGTTGATCACCGCCGCCGCGAAGGCCGCCAGGAAGCTCAGCCGGAAGGCCGCCAGCGTCCGCGGGGCCGCGACCTTGTGCCAGAAGGCCTCCCACGTGAGCGTGGCGGTCTTCAGGAAGACCGCCGAGATCGGGATCAGGATGACGAGGCTCAGATACAGGAGGGTGAAGCCCAGCGCGAGGCCGAACCCGGGGAGGACGCTGCCTCCCCGGAACCGTCTGGGTTTTCTTGCGGAGACGGGGATCGGGGACGGCAGGCTGCGGTCCTTACCTCGTTTGGGCACCAGTCGCTTGTCTGCCGTCCCGACCATGTCACCGCCCCTCGTAGATCTTGTCGAAGACCCCGCCGTCGGCGAAGTGGACCTGCTGCGCCTTGGCCCAGCCGCCGAAGACCTGGTCGATGGTGAAGAGCTGCACCTGCGGGAACTGCTGCGCGTACTTCTGCGCCACGGCGGGCAGGCGCGGCCGGTAGTAGTTCTTCGCGGCGATCTCCTGGGCCTCGGGGGTGTAGAGGAACTCCAGGTAGGCCTTGGCCACGGCCGCGGTCTTCTTCTTGTTGGCGACCTTGTCGACCACGGCGACCGGCGGCTCGGCCAGGATGCTCAGCGACGGCGCCACGATCTGGAACTTCCCCTTGCCCATCTCCCGCACCGCGAGCAGCGCCTCGTTCTCCCAGGCGATCAGCACGTCGCCGATGCCACGTTCCACGAAGGTCACGGTGGCGCCGCGGGCGCCGGTGTCCAGCACGGGTACGTTCTTGTAGATCCGGCGGACGAAGTCCTGGGCCTTGGCCGGGTCGTTGCCGTTGTGCCGCAGGGCATAGCCCCAGGCCGCCAGGTAGTTCCAGCGCGCGCCGCCCGAGGTCTTCGGGTTCGGCGTGATGACCGAGACGCCCGGCTTCGCGAGGTCGTTCCAGTCCTTGATCTGCTTGGGATTGCCCTTGCGCACCAGGAAGACGATGGTCGAGGTGTAGGGCGAGCTGTTGTTGGGCAGCCGGGTCTGCCAGTTCTTCGGCAGCAGGCCGGCGTTGGCGATGGCGTCGATGTCCCAGGCGAGCGCCAGGGTGACCACGTCGGCCGGCAGGCCGTCGATCACGGAGCGCGCCTGCTTGCCCGAGCCGCCGTGGGACTGCTGGACGGTGAGGTCCTGGCCGGTCTTCGCCTTCCACTGTTTGGCGAAGGCGGCGTTGACGTCCTGGTAGAGCTCGCGGGTCGGATCGTAGGAGACGTTGAGAAGCTGCACGCTTGCCGCGAAAACCGGCGTGGCCAGGCTGACGGCCAGCAGCAGGGCCATCAGGGGGAGGGTCTTGGTGAATTTCATGTCGGTCATTCCCTTTCTGGATCAGAAGGAGATCTGGAACCGGCTGAGGAGGACCTTCTCGTCCTCCCGGTCTCCGGTCGCGGCGCCGCCTTCGAATTCCGTAACCTCATAGTTGAGCGCCACCCGGAGGTTGCGGTTCAGGTACCAGTTGAATCCGAGGCCCAGCGACTCGGCCGAGGAGGCCGAGCTGGCCGGATTGGCGAAGAGGGGGAACGCATCGTCGTCCACCTCCAGGCGGCTGATGCGGGCGGCCAGCTCGAAGGCGCCCCAGGTGTGGGCCTGGAGGTCGAACGGCTGCTTCGGGCTCACCGCCTTGAAGGTGGGCTCGCCGCCGGCGATCACCCAGGAGGCCGCCACCTGCCAGGCCGTGCTCTCCAGGTCCGCGAGCACGTCGCCGCGCCGCACCTCCTGGCTCGAGGTCACGTACTCGGTCAGAATGCCGAACGGGCCGGCATAGAAATAGGCCTGGGGAGACAGCCGCTCGCGGTCGCCGGCCGCGATTACGGTGCCGGCCGCAGTGCCATCCGTCCGGTAGGAGAAGAACGTCTGCTGGCCGGGCGTGCGGTAGGCCGCGAGACCGGGTGCCGAGAGGGTGCCGGTCTGCTTGCCCTGGGTGGCGGCGATGCCGATGCCCAGACCCTTGAGCGGAGTGAAGAAGATCCGGGCCGCGGCATCCTTGCGGTCCTCGACGTCGACATCGTTACTGCCGCCGTCGGGCACGCCGTTGAAGTACCCGGCCGCCCAGTTGACGCTGCCCCCCGCGAGGTCGCCCGAGAGCTGGATGCCCATGTCGCGGTTCGGCACCAGGGCGGTCGGAAAGGCGCGCTCGACGAACAGGATGTCGGTCGCGCTCTGGAGGCGCTCCAGGCCGACCGGCGGCTTGAACTTGCCGGCGCGCACGCGGAACGCTGGCGAGAAGCGGCCTTCGAGGTAGCCGTCCTGGAGGACGGTCGTGCCCTGGGCGAAGTCCGGCATGATCCGGAAGTCGAAGATCTTGAAGACGGTGCCCTCGACGATCGGCCGGATGCGGCGCAGGAGGAAGGTGTCGGCCGCGGGCCGCTGGTCGTCCCCCTGGTAGAACCGGCCGTCGAAGTGGGTGTAGCCGCGCAGCTTGAGCACATAGGCGCCGTCGGCCGACTTGATCGAGAAGCCGTCCTTGCCGGAGGTGACAGTCGAGGCGGTCTTGGCCTTCTCGGCCGCCGCCTCCTTGTCCAGCTCGTCCTTGCGGTCGAGCACGCGGACCTTCTGGTCCAACTCGTCGAGGCGCTCCTCCACGGACTTCGGCTGCTCCTCGTCTGTCGCGGTCGGCTCGGTGGGCTCCTGCGCGAGAGCAACACCGGAGAACAACAGCCAGGCGCCGAACGCCCAGCAACCCATCTGTCTCATTCGATCTCTCCTTGTCATGACACGGTCTCGGGCGACCGGACGAGCAGAACCGGCAGCTCGGCGAGGAGCGGCAGGGGGAGAAGCTTCTCCACCAATCCGCCCAGGGACAGCTCGCCGTCGCGGCCCGGAAGCGGTGTGCCGAGGACGAGGAGGTCGTGCTTGCCCTCCGCGAGCTCGGCGAGGATCTCGTCGCGGACGTTCCCTTGACGGATGCGAGTTGAAGCGGTGACGCCCAGGCGCCAGAGGGTGCGCGCGCTGCCGGCCAGGAAGCGCTCGGCCTGGGCGCGGTTTCCCTCCTTGGCCTCCTCCGGCAGGATCGTGAGGACGGTAGCCTCGGCGCCGAGGTGGCGCGCCAGCCGGCCGGAGAACGAGACGTCCTCCTTGCCCGGCTCGCCCACGGCCACGCAGATCAGCACGCGCGACGGGGTCTGCCCCTTGTGGGCCTGCGGCACGAGCAGCAGGTGGTGTTGGCCGTCGCGCAGCGCGCGCTCGGCCCGCTCCAGCTCCTCGCGCGGCGGCGGCGTCAGGATCACGAGATCGCAGCCGTGGCGCTCGGCCTCCTCGCCTTCGTCGCCCGGGCTGCCCTCGAACGCGATCTCCTGGGCATGGGCAAGCTGGGCCAGCTCGCGGCCGAGCGGCACGTCGGAGGCGATCAGGAACTTCATCCCGGGGTGGACCAGGGCGTGGACGCGCTGGACGCCGACCCAGGTGGTGTCGCCCGGCTGGAGCGGGAAGCGGCGCGCCTGGTCCTGCGACCGGGCGGCCTCGACCCACACGCCGTCATGGCCGAACGGCACCGGCGGCGCGATGGCGCGCACGCCCGGCAGCGGAGGGAGGCGAAGCCGGAGCTTCTCGAACGAGCCGACGAACGCGCGCTGCTCCACCACGGCCTCGCCGAGGCTCGGGCAGGCCAGGCCGTCGGCCGAGTTGCGGAGCGCCACGTCCTCGGGCCGGAACAGAACCTGGACGCGGCGGGAAGCGTCCGCGACCTCGGCGCGGGTGGTGAGCGGGAACTCGACCGGGCCGAGCCGCACGCCGCCGGCCGCGCACTCGCCCACCAGGAGGTTGGCGGTGCCGAGGAAGGTGGCGACGAATTCGGTCTCCGGCCGCAGGTAGAGCTCGTCGGGCGGGCCGACTTCGAGCAGCCGGCCGAAGCTCAGCACGGCCAGGCGGTCGGCCAGCTCGAAGGCCTCCTCCTGGTCGTGGGTGACGAAGACGGTGGTGATGCCCAGCTCGCGCTGGATCTCGCGGACGGTGCGGCGCAGGTCCACGCGCACCTTGGCGTCGAGGGCGCCGAACGGCTCGTCGAGGAGGAGGACCTCGGGGCGGTGGGCCAGGGCGCGCGCCAGGGCCACGCGCTGCTGCTGGCCGCCGGAGAGCTGGCGCGGCATGCGTCCGCCGAGGCCGGCGAGTCCGACCAGCTCCAGCAGCTCGTCGCGGCGGCTGCGGCGCTCGGCCTTGGATACGCCGCGGATCGAGAGCGCGAACTCGACGTTCTCGGCCACGGTCATGCCGCGGAAGAGCGCGTAGCTCTGGAACACGAAGCCCACGCCGCGCTTGGCGGGCGGCAGGTCGGTGACGTCGCGGCCGTGCAGCAGGACCCGCCCGGCGTCCACCTCGGACAGGCCGGCGATCATCCGCAGCAGCGTGCTCTTGCCGCTCCCGGACGAGCCGAGCAGGACGAAGAACTCGCCGTCGGCCACCTCCAGGGACACCCCGTTGACGACCGGGTGCCCGGCATAGCGCTTGGTCAGCTCCTCCACCACGATGGACATGCACGCCTCCTCTCGGTCGAACCTCGACAGCGAGGCCAGATTAGGCGGCGGGGGTGACAGTGTCAGTCGAAGGGTGGTGACAAAATCGGCGGGTTTTGGAACCTCTCCGGTATGCTACGCGGTCCATGCGCGCTCTCCTCCTCCTCGCCCTCCTTCCCCTGGTCGCCTGCGCTTCGGTGCGGCCGTTCTCCGAGATCCGCCGGCTGGTACCCGAGGACTCCTTCCTGCGCCTGGGCGACCAGCTCGTCCACATCGAGCAGGCGGGCACGGGCGAGCCGGTCATCCTGCTCCACGGCTTCGGCGCCTCGACCTATGCCTGGCGCAAGGTCATGCCCGGGCTCGCGGCGCGGTTCCACGTCATCGCGATCGACCTCAACGGCTTCGGGTACACCCAGCGGCCCAAGGACTTCGAGAGCTACACCCGCGAGGGCCAGGCGGACCTCGTGCTGCGGGCGATGGACGCGTTGGGGATCGAAAAGGCTCATCTCGCGGGCCACTCCTACGGCGGCGGCATCTCGATCTGGATCGCCTCGCGGCACCCGGAGAGGCTGCGATCGCTGGTGCTGGTGGACAGCTCGGCTCCGACCTACGCCAACGACCGCCGGAGCCGGCTGGCCGGCCTGCGGCTGGTCGCCTCGCTCGCCCTGCGCGCCCTGCTGCGGCCGGGCTCGGTACGGCGCTCGCTGGTCAACTCGGTCTACGACGACTCGCTGGTCACGCCGGAGCTGGTGCGGGAGTACTACGACCGGCTGCGCGTCGAGGGGGTGCTCGACGCCTACGTCGGCCTGACCGCGCCGTTGCGCACGAAGCCGGAGCCGGTCCGCCTGGAGTCGATCGAGGTGCCGGCGCTGGTGGTCTGGGGCTCGAACGACCAGCTCATCGCCGTGAGCGCCGGCCGCCGGGCCGCGCATCAGTTCCCGCACGGCGAGTTCGTGGTCCTGGAGCGCACCGGCCACATCCCCATGGAAGAGCGCCCCGAGGAGCTGCTCCAGGTCATGCTCCCCTTCCTGGAGAAACACTGATGGCGCTGGGAATCGTGGCCACCTGCGTGCTCGGCCTGGAGGAGATCCTGGAGGACGAGCTGCGCGGTCTCGGGTATGAGGATCTGGAGCAGGAGCGCGGCGCGGTGACGTTCCAGGGACACTGGAAGGACTGCTGGCGCGCCAACTGGCGGCTGCGGACCGCGAACCGGGTGCTGGTCGAGCTGGGCTCGTGGGAGGCCACGGACGGGCCGTCGCTCGCGGCCGGCGCCCGGGCGCTGGTCGGCGGGCGAACGAAGGCTCTGGGCCTGGTCCGGACCGAGGTGGATCTCAGCCGCCTCCTCCACCCGGACCGCAGCTTCGCCATCCAGGCGACCTCGACCGCCTCGGAGGTGCGCGACACGCGTTGGGCCGCCTTGTCCGTGAAGGATGGTCTCGTGGATGGCCAGCGCGACCGCCACGGCAAGCGGTCGTCGATCGACCGCGAGGACCCGGACCTGCACCTGAGGGTGCGGCTTCACCGGAACCGCGCCGCGCTCCTGCTCGACACCTCCGGCGAGCCGCTCGACCGCCGCGGCTACCGCGCGGTGACCACGACCGCGCCGGTGCGCGAGCAGCTTGCCGCGGCCTGCGTGCTGGCCTCGGGCTGGGACGGCCAGGGGCCGGTGGTGGACCCCATGTGCGGCTCGGGCACGCTGCTGATCGAGGCCGCCTGGCTCGCGCTGGGCTGGGCGCCGGGCCGCCTGCGCCGGAGCTGGGCGTTCGAGCGGCTCCCCGCCTTCGATCCCAAGGCCTTCGAGTCGGTGAAGAAGGAGCCCATCCCCGCGCCCGGCCCCGGCGTGCGGCTGCATGGCAACGACCTCATGAACGAGGCGCTCTCCGCCGCCCGGCAGAACCTGGAGCGGGCCCAGGTGCTCGGCCGCGCTGTGCTGAGCCGGGGACCGGCCAACGACTTCCACCCGCCGGAAGGTCCGGGCCTGGTCCTGGTAAACCCTCCGCACGGTGGCAGGATCGGCACCGATGCCGAGCGCTGGCGCGAGTTGGGGGATCTCCTGAAGCAGCGCTTCAAGGGATGGAGGGCCGCGGTGCTGGCCGGCGAGGACCGCGGCAAGCAGATCGGCCTGCGGCCGAAGCGGCGCATCCCGGTGATGAACGGACCGCTGGAGGGGCGGATTCTCCTCTTCGACCTGTACTAGCCCAGCGCCTCGCACACCCGCGCGATCTCCGCGGCCGTGTTGTAGTGGCCCAGGGAGATCCGCACCACCCCGCCGCGCTCGGCGTGGCCGAGATCCTGGACCAGGCGCCGGGCGTGGAAGTCGCCGTAGCGCACGCCGATCCGGTGCGCTTCGAGCTGCCGCGGGATCTCCGACGAGCTGCGCCCCTCGACCACGAAGCTCACCGTGGCGACCCGGCCCCCGGGCGCGGGATCGGTCCGGCCCAGGACGCGCACGCCCTCCATGCCGGCGAGGTGAGCGAGCAGCGGCGCCACCGTCTCGGCCTCGTGGCGGGCGATGGCGTCGAAGGCCGCGGCCATCAGCTCCCGCGCATCCCCTTCCCCACCGGCGCGCCGGCCCTGCTCCTCCAGGTACTCGACGATCGCGGGCAGACCCCAGGCCAGCTCGTAGCTCACGTTCCCCGGCTGGAGCTTGTAGGGGACCGCGTCCCTGCTCAGGAAGAGATGGTTGATGTTCGCCAGCTCCAGCAGGTGCTCGCGCTTGCCGTAGAGCAGCCCGAGGTGGGGGCCGAACACCTTGTAGAGGCTGAGGACGTAGAAGTCCACGTCCCAGGCGCGGACGTCCACCAGCCGGTGGGGCGCGTAGGCCACGCCGTCCACGCAGACCCTGGCGCCGCGTTCGTGGACGAAGCGCGTGATCTCCTCCACCGGGTGGATCGTGCCGAGGATGTTCGTGGCCTGGGTGAAGCAGACGAGCCGGGTGCGCGGCGTCATCAGGGCGTCGAGATCAGCCAGATCCAGGACCTCCTCGCGGAGACGCCAGACCTTGACTTCCACACCGCGCTCCTCGAGGCGCAGCCAGGGGGTGATGTTGGCCTCGTGGTCGGCGATGGTGACCACGATCTCGTCGCCGGGGCCGAGCTGGTCTTCCATGGCCCGGGCGAGGTTGCTCACGAGCTGAGTGGCCGACGAGCCGAGCACGACCTCGCCCGGATCGGAGCCGACCAGCGTGGCCGCGGCGCGCACCCCTTCCTGGACGCGCTCGGCGGCCCGGCGCGACGCGTCATAGGTCGCTCCGAGCTGAACGCTCGTGCTCAGGAGGTAGTCGCGGACGCGGTCGGCGACGGCCCGCAGGACCTGCGAGCCGCCGGCGTTGTCCAGGAAGATCCAGTCTCCGGCGAGGGCCGGGAACTGCGAGCGGGCGAAATCGACGTCCAATCGACTAGAGGCTGCGCTTCTTGGCGCGCAGGCCGCGACGGCTGCCGCCTTCCTTGCGCGGCTTGTTGTTCCGGCCGCCACCGCCGCCGAAGCCGCCGCCGAAGCCGCCGTTGTCGTAGCCGCCGCCGAAGCCGCCGCCGTCGAACCCGCCGCCGAAGCCGCCGCGGTCGCCACCACGGTCGCCGCCACCACCGCCCCCGTACCCACCGCCACCACCGTAGCCGCCACCGCCGCCCGGACCACGGTCGCCGCCACCATAGCCGCCGCCGCGCGGTCCGCCGCCGCCACCACCGGCGTAGCCGCCGCCACCACCGCCGTAGCCACCGCCGCGCGGCGCGCCGGGGGTGCGCTCCCTCGCCTCGTTCACGTTGAGTCCGCGCCCCTGGAACTGCTGCCCGTTGAACTTCTCGATGGCGCGCTGGGCCTCCTCCTCGGTGCTCATCTCCACGAACCCGAAGCCGCGCGAGCGCCCGGTGACCCGGTCCATCATCACCGTCGCGGATTCGCACGTGCCTGCATCCGCAAAGAGCTCCCGCAGGTCATCGCTCGTGGTCGCGAAGTTGAGGTTTCCGACGAAAAGCTTCCTGCCCATCAGTCTGTCGCTCCTTCGGCCCCTGGGGCCGGTTGTCTTGGCCGGCGGAGGGCCGGCGAGGTACTGCGGTTGAGGCGGTCTCCTGCCGCAAAAGAGGGGGCGCGCCTGGACTGCAAAGAGTTTTCAATATAGCAGAGTGTTCCGG
>DATANP010000300.1:0-14260 GCA_036266195.1 Thermoanaerobaculia bacterium
TCCGGTCCGCGCTGGAACTCGATCTGGGCGTCCACCACCTTCAGGAAGAATCTGGTCTCCGACTCGGGGAAGATCTCGATCTTCGACTGGCGCGTGGCCTGGGTCATGAGGTGGTCCCCTTCGCGGGTCACCGTCAGGAGAAACCCGGGCGCCAACTCGTAGACGCCGACGTAATTGTCATAGAGGGCGGGGTCCACCTGTGCCGCCTGGCGCTCGGGCGGGAGCGGCTCGTCCGTCTTCACCCCCACGTCGCCGGGCCCGAAGCGCTGAAGGAAGTCCATCCCGGTGATCTTTCCCTGGTCGTCCCGCCGGAAATGAAGGCGGTTTTCCAATGCCGGATAGTAGAAGTCGTCACGGGAGACCGGCAGGATCTCGTAGGTCTCGCCGCCGCTGCGGTGGGCGAAGAGCTTGTTCCCCTCGCGGGAGATCGCCCGGAGGACCTTTTCGTCGAAGCGGTAGACGCCGACATAGTCGGCCAGCGTGGCCGGGTCGAGGTCCACGCCCTTGCGCTCTTCGACCGACTTGCCCAGCGCTTTCATCGTGACGCGGAATGCCAGCATGTTCGGCGACGGCTCCTGACTGCGATTGTTCGAGAGGACGATCACCAGCAGGCGCTGGTCGGGGATGGTCAGCAGGTAGCTGGTGAATCCGGGGATGCCGCCACCGTGCTCGAGGATCTGCATCCCGTCCTCGCTCGAGATCCCGAGGCCGTAGGCGTAGTGAGTGGACTGCCCCGAGATCAGCTTCGCCGAGGTGGTCATCCGCTCCAGCGAGGCTTTCTCGAGCAGCTTCCCGCCGGACAGGGCCTCGGCCCAGAGCGCCAGGTCGTCGACCGTGGACAGGAGGGCGCCGGCCGCATAGGGCTGGGTCATGCTGACGTAGTCGGCGATCTTGTAACCGTCCTCCCCTTTTTCGTAGCCCGCCACCCGGCCCGGCACGACCTCGTTCTGATGCCCGTAGCGGGAGCGCTTCATGCCCAGGGGGGCGAAGATCTCCTGCTCGACGAAGTCCTCGTAGGTCTTCCCAGAGGCTTTTTCGATGACGGCGCCGAGGAGGATGTAGCCCGAGTTGCTGTAGGACCACTTCTCGCCGGGGCTGAAGTCCAGGGGCTTGTCCTTGAACAGGTCGATGATCTGCTGGACCGTCAGATCCTCGCGCACCCGCGGCAGCCATTCCGGCAGACTGGTGTAGTCGGGGACGCCCGACAGGTGAGTCAGCAGATGATCGAGGGTGATCTTCTGGCCGTGGGTCGGATAGTCGGGCAGGTACTTGGTGATGTCGTCGGTGACGGACAGCTTGCCGCGCTCCTGGAGCAGGAGGATGGCCGCCGAGGTGAATTGCTTGGTGAGCGAGCCGACCTCGAAGACCATGTCGGGCTGGATCGGCACCCCGAGCTCGAGGTTGGCGAGGCCGTACCCCTTGCGGAGCAGAATCTGTCCGCCCTTCGCGACCAGGACCGCAGCGCCCGGCTCGCCGGCCGGATAGGTCTGGGAGAAGAGCTGATCCGCGTAGCGGACGAGCTCTTCATTCGAGACAGCCGCCTGGACCGCGGGAGTGAGGAGGAGAGTCGATGCGGCGAACAGGAGAGCGAGCGTAGGAGGCTTCATCAAGAACTCCTTTACGATGGGCCTGGGCCGCATATGCTGGAGGTGAAGGCAAAATATACCACGGCAGTACTCTCTGATATCCGTTTTATGACAAAGTCCGTGCTCTCATGGACTTCACGCCCCTCCGGCGCCATCGCGATTACCGGTGGCTGTTCGCCGCCCAGTTCATCTCCTTCCTGGGCACGATGGTCACGTACGTGGCCCTGCCGTACCAGATGTACAAGCTCACCGGCTCCTCGCTGGCCGTGGGCCTGCTCGGGCTCGCCGAGCTTCTGCCGCTCCTGGTGACCGCCTTCCTGGGCGGCGCCCTGGCCGATGCCGTGGACCGCCGCCGCATGGTGCTCGTCACCGAGCTGGGGCTCGGGCTGGGCAGCGGTCTGCTCGCTTTCACCGCGCTCTCCGGGCATCCGCCGGTCTGGACGCTCTATACGATCGCCGCCCTCATGTCGGCGCTCAATGGTCTGCAGCGGCCCTCGCTGGAGGCGCTGACGCCCCGGCTCGTGGACCGCGAGGAGATCCCGGCGGCCGCGGGTCTGACCGCTTTCCGCGGCAGCGTCGGCATGATCGCCGGACCGGCCCTGGGCGGTGCCCTGATCGCCTCCGCCGGTCTGACCACCACTTATCTCTTCGACCTGCTGACCTACATCTTCTCTCTGCTCGCCGTCAGCCGCATCCGCGCCATGCTCCCGCCGGAGTCGGCGGAGAAGCCGAGTCTGGAGAGCGTGCTGGAGGGCTTCCGCTACACCCGCACACGTCAGGAATTGATCGGCACCTACGTCGTGGACATCGTGGCCATGGTGTTCGGCATGCCGCTGGCCCTGTTCCCCGCGCTGTCGCAGTCGTTCGGCGGACCGAAGACCCTAGGCCTGCTCTACGCGGCGCCGGCCTGCGGAGCGCTCGTCGCGAGTCTCACGAGCCGCTGGACGTCCAGGGTCCACCGGCACGGTCTGGCCGTGATGCTGGCCGCCACCGTGTGGGGCCTCGCGATCGTGGCCTTCGGGTTCAGCAGCCGGTTCGCGCCCGCCGTCGTCTTCCTGGCGCTCGCGGGGGGCGCGGACGCGGTGAGCGGCATGTTCCGGATGACGCTCTGGAACCAGACAATCCCGGACTCCCTGCGCGGGCGCATGGCCGGCATCGAGATGGTGAGCTACACGAGCGGCCCCCTGCTCGGGCACGTCGAGGCCGGCCTGGTCGCGGCCGCGTTCAGCGTGCGGACCTCGGTCATCTCCGGCGGCGTGCTGTGCGTGGTGGGCGTGCTCCTCTGCGGCCTTCTTCTGCCGCGCTTCGTCGCCTACGACGCGAGACGGCCGTAGCCGCTTCCCGAGAAGCGCCGCAAGACAGATCCAGGAAGGGCAGCGGCTGCCCTCATGGGGCAACGACCATCCCTTGCAGGGCAACGGCTGCCCTCCTAGGGCAACGGCTGTCCCTTGCAGGGCAACGACCGTCCCTCACGGGGCAACGGCTGCCCCTTCAGGGCAATGACCATCCCTCATGGGGCAACCGTTGCCCTACAAGGGCAGTCATCGTCCCTTGAGGGGCAGCCGTTGCCCTATGAGGGCAAGCACCGCCCCTTGAAGGGCAGGCGCTGCCCCGCGTTCCGGCGGCCTGGAAAGCTGCCGCGCAGGTTCTCAGGCGGCTTTCGCCGTGGCCGCCAGTTTCCCTTCCTGCCAGAGCTGCCTTGCGGTTTCGAAGAAGCGCAGGGCGGATCTCGGATCGGCGAAGGCCTCGCGAGGGATGAAGCAGCCCGAGTTGCTCGCCCAGAAGTAGATGTCCCCCTGGTGGTGGCGGATTTCGGCGACCTCGCGCCAGGGGATGATGGTCTGCCTCTCCGGGGTCGAGTCCACGACCGCGGTCCGCGTGAGGGTGGTCTTGGTCACGCGCGGGCTGGAACCGGAGGGCTTCAGGGAGCGCAGGAAGAGCCAGAGCACCAGCAGCAGGAAGGCTGCAAGACCCAGGGACGAGACCACGGACATGGTCAGGAACATGAAGATCTTGAAGACCAGGGAGCTGTCCTGGAGGGTGGCGGCCTCCGACGCGCTGAGGAGCAGCGTTGGAACCAGGACGACCGCAAGAAACTTGGGACGCTGGAAGCCATGGAGGTTGCACCGCCACAGCGCGGCCGGCGTGCTCTGGTACTGGATCTCTTCGACGGTGTCCCCGACCGCAACCGCAGCCGCAGCCTTCTCAGCGGCCTGGGTCTTCTTGATCATCTTCCAGGTGATGGGGACGCCCACGAGGGCCACCAGGGTGACGGCGAGCCTGAAGATCAGGGCATTGCGGGCATGAGCCGCGTCGATCGCGGGACCGCGGGGAGTGTTCACCACGACCAGTGCGACGATGAGCCCCGTCTGGACCAACTGCCAGTTGACCGATTTCTTCACGGCGCCTCCTGCAAGGCTGCCAGCGCGTTGTGATGCTCAGCCGGTTGTTTGTACGATGATAGCAGGTCCGGCAGGGCGCCCTACAGCTTGTATCCCACCTTCAGCAGGAACCGGGCCGAGCCGCGGAGGTTTTCGGTGGTCGGGACGTCGAAGTGGAAGGCGTCGGCCAGGCGGTCGATCGTGTTGAAGGTGGCGCAGACGGCGATGGCGTCGCGGATCGCTTCGTCGGTCAGTCCGGCTTCGCGCAGGGGCTGCACGTCGTCCGGCGTGATCTCCTCCGGCAGCAGGGTCAGCTTCTCCAGGAAGGGGAGGATGGCCTGGACCTCCGGGCGCAGAAGCTCGGTCTTCCAGCGCCCGGTCATGCCTCCGGCCACCACTTCGGCGATCGTCCCGTCGGCCTCCGCCGCGACCGCGGCGTGCGAGGCGGTTCAGAACATGCACTGGTTGCGGACCGAGACCCAGCCGGCGAAGAGCTCCCGCTCGGCCACGGTCCAGAACGACGGACCCCGCAGCGCGCTCTGGACCACGTCCGAGAACGGATACCCGAAGAACTGCGGACGGTAGGTGAGGGTCTTGATCACGCCGCTCGCCGGGAAACCCATCATCCAGGGCATCACCAGGAACTGGAGCTTGCGGAGCCAGGTGTGGCCGTTGTTGAGCTTCTGCAGGCGCAGGGGCATGGGATCACTCCTTCTCCAGGACGGAGAGCCCGATGCGGAGCCGCTTGAGGCCGGCGCCGACGGCGGCCGCGACGGTCGCCTCGTAGATCCGGTCGTCGGAGAGACCCGCCTTCTTCAGGGCTTCGACGTCTTCGTCCGTGATGGTCCAGGCCTGGTAGGCGACCTTTTCCAGGTAGGGGAGAAGGACCGGCGCCGCCGCGCCGACAGCCCGCTCCTCTGCGATGGCCTGTCTCACCCGGGGCTCCAGCTCTCCCGGCCCCTCCAGGACGCTGGCCCGCAGGCGCTCGAAGGGCCCCGCATGACGGTCGCTCATCGGTCTCTCCTCACCCTCTCCAGTCCAGGATCTCGTCGACGGTCTGGCGCGATACCGAATGGTAACCCGGGCGCGCCTTCTTGTAGATCCGCAGCGCCATCTCGGTGCCTTCCGGCGTCTTGGCCAGCTCGGCGTAGAGCGGCTGGAGGAACTTGCGCCGGCCCATGCCGGTCAGGAACGCCTCCAACGCCGGATAGGCCCGCTCGTAACGGCTCTGCACCGCGAGCAACAGCCAGGCGCTCAGGATCTCCGAGTTGTTCGAGGCCGAGAAGCGGAACGCATCGTCGAGCTGCGCCATCGTCTCGACGTTCATCGGAGAGGGCAGGTTGCGCAGGAAGTGCACCCAGTGATGGGTCGTCCAGCCCTGGGTCTGGATCTGCGACGGGGGAGTCCCCTGCTGGATGGCGGCGACGGCCTGGTCGACCTTCTCGAAGGCGGCGGAGCGGACCTCGACCGCGTTGGACGGGATGCCCGGCTCGTACACCCACTCCTGGATCTTGAGATCGCGGAGCTTCGCCTCGTCGCCGTCGAGGAGGTTCTTTCTCAGGTAGTCCACGAAGCGGGCGCTGTCCATGGACTGGAAGGCGAAGGTGTCGAAGTAGCCGCGGAGGAACTTGTCGAAGCGCTGGCGGCCGACCGCCTGCTCCAGGGTGCGGAGGAAGAGCGCGCCCTTCTCATAGGCCACGGTGCCCGACCCCTCGTCCGGATCGCGGCCGGCGAGCTCCAGATGGAGGCGGGTGTCGGGGCTGTTGGGACCGCCGAGCTCCTGGAAGGCGTCCTCGAGATCCTGGCGGCCGAGCACGGCCAGCATGTCGGCGTACTCCTTGCCGTAGAGGGCCTCCATGATGCGGCCTTCGACGTAGGTGGTGAAGCCTTCGTTGAGCCAGAAGTCGGCCCAGGTGGCATTGGTCACCTGGTTGCCGGACCAGGAGTGGGCCAGCTCGTGGGCGACGAGCGACACGAGCGAGCGGTCGCGCGCCAGGATGGTGGGCGTGGCCAAGGTCAGGTGTGGGTTCTCCATGCCGCCATAGGGGAAGCTCGACGGCAGGATGAGGAGGTCGTAGCGGCCCCAGCGGTACGGGCCGTAGAGCTTTTCGGCCGCGTCGATCATCTTCGGCGTGTCGGCCAGCTCCCAGGCGGCCTGCTCGATCACGTTCGGCTCGGCATAGACGCCCGCGCGCGGCCCGAGCGGCCGGAATTCCAGGTCGCCCACGGCCAGGGCCAGCAGGTAGGAAGGGATGCGCTGCGGCATGCGGAAGTGGTAGACGCCGTCGGCGCTCTTCTGCGTCGGGTTCTCGGCGCTCATCACGGCCAGCAGGTCCTTGGGGACTCGCACGGTGGCCTCGTAGGTCATGCGCACGCCCGGCGTGTCCTGGACCGGCGCCCAGGTGCGGGCCAGGATGGCCTCGGACTGCGTGAGGAGGAACGGCCGCCTGCCCGCCGTGGTCTGCTCGGGGCTGAGCCACTGGATGGCCGCGGCGTCCGGGCTGGTCGTGTAGTCCACGTGCACCCACTTCGTGCCGGGCTGGATCCGGATCTCCAGCGGCCGGCCGAGGATCTTGACCTCGTCGCCGAGGGTGAATTGTGTGGCCGCACCGTCGTCGAGCGTCACCTGCCGGATGGTGAGGTCGCGGGTGTCCAGGATGAGCCGGTCGGCGGTGTGGTCGGTGAGCCGTAGGCTGGCGCGCCCGGAGAGCTGGCGCTGGTCGAAGTCGACGGTCAGGTCGAGCTTCAGATGGTCCACCGCAACTTCATCGGGGTGCGAGAAGGAGTGTGGATCACGGGCCGCCGGTTGGACGACCGGGGCCGGCGCAGGAGCGGTGGCCGGGCGCGGCTGTCCGCCGCAGGCGGCCAGGAGGAGAATCGGAAGGACGAGCACGGATGAACGCTTCATCGCGGGTTTTACCTCGAAAGATCGGCCGCCTATCTCCAGACGGCGGGGATGGGCTCGGACGGGTCGGTGACCGCGGGTTCGTTGCGGTCCAGGGCACGGTGAAGGCGGCTGAGGATCGCGTAGACCTCCGGCCGGCTGAGCTTGGAGCCGGGGCCGGCGGTCTCCACGCGGTCGAGCGTGGCGTGCGCGAGCTGGACGGGCAGCGCGACGAAGGCCACGAGCCCGCGCTCGGCTCCGGCGTTCTGGAGCGTGAGCACGTAGTCCGTGGCCGTCTTCAGGTCGCCGCGGGCGAGGGTCAGGACATCGGCCCGTTCGACTCCTTCGGGCAGGTAGCGCCGGCCCTGGGTGGCGTCCGAAGCCGAGTCCTTGAGGATGTTGACGAGCTGGAGGGCCTCGCCGAACGGCCGCGAGCGTTCCCGCAGCGAGTCGGCGACAGGCTCCAGGCCGGGACGGCTGAGGAGGAACAGCTCGGTGAGCAGCTCGCCCACGATGCCCGCCACGATGTAGCAGTACTGGCGCAGGTCCGCGAGGCTCTCCAGGCGGATCTCGCCGTCCTCGCCGATGCGGTCCACGAACTCCGCCATGCCCAGGGTGGTGCGGAGGGTATGCTCACGGATCAGCTCGACGGCGGCGGGGGAGAGGCCGAGGAAGGCGTCGAACACGAACGGGATCTCGCCCAGCAGCTCCTTGTAGCCCTCCTGCTCGCAGGGCACCTCTTCGGCCCACTGCCGCGACACCTCGCGGATCTCATCCCGGTCGGGATTCCTGAGCAGGTGAGCGAAGCGCTCCAGGGCCTCGACCCGGCGGGCCCGCGGCCACGACGAGGCATCCTCGAAGGTGTCCGCGATCCGGAAGAGCAGGTAGGCGATGGTCACCTCCTGCCGGGTCGGCTCGGGCAACTGCGGAATGGCCAGGGCGAACGTCCGGCTGGAAGCGACGAGCAGCCGCTCCAGGTCCTCCACGGTGCGCTCGGGTGGCCGGTCCATGGCTGGGCGATTGTACTAGACCACTTCCGTGCCCGGCACGGTCTCCCCGAGCAATGCCCTCTCCAGCAGGCCCGGCGTGAGCCCGTTGAAGATCACCGACTTCACCCCATGCCGGGCCAGCGCAAGCGCCGTCTCCACCCGGTGGCGCATGCCGCCGGTCACGTCGGTGCCAGCGGGCGAGGTGAAGCGCAGGCCCTCCAGGCTGGAGATCCGGGGGAGAATCCGGCCATCTTCACCGTAGACGCCGTCGGTCTCGCCCAGCCAGAGCACCTGGCGGACGGTCAAACGGGTGGCGAGCGTCTCCAGGATGCGCTCGGTCGAGCAGATCGCCACCCCCTGCTCCCGGTCCATGACCACGTCGCCATAGACCACGGGCAGGAGACCGGCGTCGAGCGCCAGGCGGAGCGGCTCGTCGAACAGCTCGGCCGCCCGGCCGCCGGCGAACACCATGCAGCTCGACGGCGCGATGGAGTAGGGGGCCAGCCTGGCCGCGGCCAGCGCCGACAGCACCTCGCGATGAAGCGCGGCGGCGCGCTCCTGGGTCTTCGAGATGCCGGGGAGCTGGGCGGGGGAGCGGAGGCCTTCGGCGATCCCGTGCTCCCGGGCGGCCACGTGGCCGAAGGAGCCGCTGCCATGGCCGAGGACCAGGCGCGGCGTGATCGCCTGCCGGGCCCTCGCGATCTCCGCGGCCAGACGGGCGAGCACGTCGCGCCGCACCGCTCCCCGATCATCGGTCTTCTCGGTGATCAGGCTCCCGCCGAGCTTGACGAGAAGGGTCTCGGCCATCAGAAGAGGTGGGTGTTTTCGTACTCCGGTCCGTCGCCCACGCCGTCGCGGATTACGAATCCGACCGCCGGCAGATCCTCCAGGCGCTCGGCCACCTCGTCCTCGGAGTCGGCGTCGCAGATCACATGGACGTTGGCCCCGGCGTCGAGCGTGGCCCAGGCCGCGAGGCCCTCCTGGCGCAGCTCGCGGACGGCGCGCAGGACCGCGACCGTGCCCGGGCTCCAGTAGAAGATCGGCGGGTTGGAGGACATGGAGACGATGTGCAGGTCCACGGCCTCCTGCTCCAGGATCGGGCCGAGGAGGTCGAGGTCGCGCGTCTCGATCGCGCGCCGTACGGCCTGCAGACGCTCGGGAAGAAGCTCCAGGCGCTTGGAGTAGTAGGGGCTGGTGTGGGCGAGGCGATGGCCGTCGCGCGAGGAGACCACCTTCGGGCCGATCTCCACCACGGCGATGACGTCGCGGAGGTCCCAGCGCGAGGCCTCGGCGAGCTGCACGGCATAGCTCGGCTCGCCGTCGACGCCGCCGGGCGAGGAGGGATCGGGCCATTCCACGTAGCCGCCGAGCACGGAGCGGGCGGCGGAGCCCGAGCCGCTGCGGCGCGCGAGCGCCGACATCTCCTTGGCCGGCGCTCCCGGCTGCCCGAGGGCGCCCGCCGCGGCCAGGGTCAGGGCCGCGAAGCCCGAGGCCGACGAGGCGAGGCCCGCCGCGCTCGGGAACGTATTGCGGGTGGCGACGCGGAACGGCTCGTCCCGGCCGGCCCACTGGCGGACGCGGTCGAGCTGCTCTACCACGCGCCGGGTGAACTCGGGGTCGGGGGTACCGAAGCCGCCGTCGGGCTCGCTCAGCCAGATCTCGTCATGGCCGCCGTCGAGGATCTCGATCGTACAGCGGGTCACGCAATGGTCGAGCGTCATCGAGATCGACGAGTTCATCGGAAGCGCGAGGTCCAGGTCCCGCGCACCCCAATACTTGATGAACGCGATGTTGGCCGGCGCGGCCACGGTGGTCTTGCTCATCCAGCCTCCTCGCGGAACCCTGGGGCTCCGAGGTGAACAGCGTGATAGGGGAACGACCGAATTGCGGCGCAGGCGCGCAGCCTTTCGGGGTCCGGATGATAAACCAGAAGCGATCCGGCTCCGGGCCCGGAGATCGAGCCGGCGCCGGAGACCTTCGCGGCCCCGCCCTCCCTCTCGACCTGCCGCACCGCATCCCGGACCGTCTCGGGTACGACTCCGATCTCTTCGAGGCAGCCCTGGACCGCGCGGATCAGATGCAAAGCGCGGTCCCGGTCCTCACCGTCCTGCTCCAGCATGGTTCGGAAATCAGCCGTCGCGGCCTCGATCCGGTCCAGGATGGTCTCGAACCCCTCCGGATCCCGCTCGCGCCGCCGCCGCACCGCCGCGACCACGGCCCCGGTCGCCTCGGGCGGCATGCCCGTATCGTAGACCCGAAAGCGGCTCGGAAGGGAGGAGCGGACTCTCACAGGCTCGATCTCCAGGGCCTCCGAAGACAACTTCCTGGCCCACAAGACACCGCCTCGCAGGATCGTGGCGCCGTCGACTCCAGACGGATGGCCGTGCTGCCGGCGCTCGACCTCCAGGACCAGCTTCTCGATGCGGTCCGGATTCACCTCGGCGTTCCTCCAGGCGAAGAAGGCGGCAATGACCGCCACGGCCGTAGCCGCGGAGCTGCCGAAGCCGGAGCCGAGCGGCAGGTCCGACTCGACCCGCAGATCGAGACCCTGCGGGTCTTCGCCGAGCGCTGTGATCGCTTCGAGCGCTTCGCCCAGGGCGGCCTTGACCACGTGGGCCGGGTCCTCGCCGCGCATCTCGCGGAAGCTCTCCGGCCCGGGCTGCGCCGAGTAGTCGCCCCAGCGGTCCCGGGCGGCCCGGGCGTACCCCCTCACCTCCATCCAGGAGAGGTGCTCGGAGACGCCGAGACCGGGCAGGTCGAGGTGGACGCCGGGTTCGGCGGAGTCGGAGAGATGGGCGGACAGGCGGAGGTCGATGGCCGCCACGAGAGCCGGGCGGCCGTAGACCACCGCATGCTCACCCATGAGGATGAGCTTGCCGGGAGCCGAGACCCTGGTCAGCGACCCTGAGCCTCAACTCCGCGGCCGAGCTTCTGGTGCGCCCGGGCCAGGTCCTGGGAGGTGAAGGCCGCCATCAGCGACAGCTCGCCGGCCAGGACGACGGCGCCGAGGATCTCGGCCAGCCGGGTGGCGGCCTCGCCGCGGCGCTCCGGGTCGGGCGAGATGCCGAGTATGGCGAGCGCCTCGCTCTGCGTCTCGAGTGCCGTGCCGCCGCCGACCGCGCCGAGCGGCACGTCCGGCATGTAGATCGAGGCGAACACCGCGTCCGGACCGCGCGACTCGATGCAGGTCACGCCCATCGAGCCCTCGACCACGTGCGCCGGGTCCTGGCCCGTGGCGATGAAGAAGGCCGCGAGCACGTTCGCGTAATGGGCGTTGAAGCCCATCGAGCCGGCCGCGATCGAGCCCAGCAGGTTCTTGCGGTACTGCACCTCGACCAGGTCGCGCGCGTTCGTCTTGAGCTGGTGGTGGAGGATCGGCGCCTCCAGCAGGACCTCGGCGTAGATGCGCTTGCCCCGCCCTTCCTGGAAGTTGATGCTCGCCGGCTTCTTGTCCACGCAGTAGTTGCCCGACAGGGCCACGCAGGGCACGCCGGTGGCGGGCTCGATCAGGTCGTTGACCGCGCGGTCGCAGGCGATGGTCGCCATGTTCATGCCCATGGCGTCGCCCGAGTCGAAGCGGAAGCGCAGGAAGACCGTGGTGCCGAAGGTGTAGGGGCGGACCTCCAGGAGGCGCAGGTGCTGGCTGGTGGCCTCGGTGATCTTCTTCAGATCCTCGTGGTGCTCCGCGATCCACTGCAGGAACTGCTGCGTCTGCTGGATACCCGAGGTGCGGAACACGGGCGCGCGGGTCATGCCTACGTCCTCGACCCGCACCACGGCGCCGCCGGCCTGCGTGATCGCCGAGCAGCCGCGGTTCGTGCTCGCGACCAGGGCGGCCTCGGTGGTGGCCAGCGGAATGTAGAAGTCGCCGTCCGCCACGCGGCCACGCACCCGCAGGGGGCCGACCACGCCCATGGGGATCTGGGCCACGCCGATGAAGTTCTCGCAGTTCCGGCGGGAGGCCCGCTGGACGTCGAGCGAGTGATAGGCGATGTTGTCGAGCTGTGTCTCCGTCATCCTCTCCACGGCGCGGCGGCGGATCTCCGCCGCCTCCTCGGCCGGGAGGTCCTTCGGAAGCTCGTGGAACCGGAGCTCCCCTCCGACCAGGGCGCGGACCAGCTCTTCACGGCGCGATGCCGCCGTTATCCCGGCGGTGGCAGCGGAGACGAGGGGGCGAATCGAATTGCTCATGTCTCAGGACCCTTTTCGGAGCTCAGCTTTCGGAGCTTGACGGAGCGCAGCTCCGCGACCGTTTTCACACCCAGGCAGAACATACAGATCTTGAGCTCGCGGACAATGCGTGCAACCTGGTCGGCGACCCGCTCCGGCGACTCGGTCGCCGGGCGGAGGAAGGGGTAGGCCATGCCGGCGAGATCGGCCCCGAGGGCCAGCGCCTTGGCGACGTCCAGGCCGTTGCGCAGGCCGCCGCTGGCGATCACCGTCACCCCGTCCACCCGCCGCACCTCCTGGATCGACACCGGCGTCGGGATGCCCCAGCCGGCGAACAGCTCGCCGAGGTCGAGCTCCCCCGAGCGCTGCGCCTCGATCCGCGCCCAGCTCGTGCCGCCCGTGCCCGCGGTGTCGAGGATCCGCACCCCCTGCGCGGCCAGCGCGCGGGCGGTCTTCTCGGAGAGGCCGCTGCCGACCTCCTTCGCCACCACGGGAACGTCCAGAGAACGGACCACCTCGCCGATCTTCGGGAGGAGCCCGGAGAAGTCGCACTGGCCCTCCGGCTGAAGCGCCTCCTGCAACGGGTTGAGGTGCAGGACGAGCGCGTCCGCCCCGATCATGTCGACCGCCTCCCGGCACTCCCGGACACCCATGCCGTAGTTGAGCTGCACGGCGCCCAGATTGGCCAGGAGAGGGACCGAAGGTGCGGCCTCGCGGACCTGAAAGGTATCAGCTTTCGCCGGATCTTCCAACGCTTTGCGCTGCGAGCCGACGCCCACGGCCACGCCGGTGCGCTCGGCCCCGGCCGCCAGGTTCCGGTTGATCAGGCCCGCGGCCTCCGTGCCGCCGGTCATGCAGGAGATCAGGAGCGGCGCTTCCAGGCGCCGGCCCAGGAACTCGACCGAGGTGTCCACCTCGGCCATGTCGATCTCCGGCAGGGCCTCGTGCCCGAAGCTGTAGTCGTCCCAGTAGCTGTGGCCGCCGAGCTGCATGCGCGGCTCCAGGGCCAGGCGGATGTGCTCGGCCTTGCGGTCCCTCAGATCCAGGACCGGGTTCACAGCTCGCGCTCCCAGAGATAGTCGAGCAGCCCTTCGAGGAACAGCCGGCCCTCCGGCCGCAGGTCGGGGAGCCCTTCGAGCGCCCGGCGGGCGGCCAGGAGCCGCTCCTCGATCATGCCGGCCACCCTGGCGCGCGCGCCGGTCTCCTCCAGGATGCGCTGCACCCGGGCCACGTCCCCGGCGCTCACGCCGGGATCGCCCAGGGCGTCCTCGATCGCCTCGCGCTGCTCCGGGGTGGCCGCGGCGAGCGCGTGGTGGATCAGGAACGTGAACTTGCCCTCGCGCAGGTCGTCCCCCACGGGCTTGCCCGTGGTCGCGGCGTCACCGAACATGCCGAGCAGGTCGTCCTGGAGCTGGAAGGCTTCGCCCACGGCCGAGCCGTAGCGCGACAGCTCCTCGACCACCAGGGCCGGGGCGCCGGCGAGCAGGGCGCCGAGCTGCACCGGCCGCTCGGCCGTGTAGCGCCCGGACTTGAGGCGGAGCACGCGCGTCAGCTCGGTCTCGGGAGCGCTGCGGCGCTGCGCCACCAGCAGCTCCAGGTACTGGCCGCCGATGACCTCCTCACTCATGGCCGAGAAGCAGCGGCCGACCTCCGGGCGTTTCGAGGAAGCGCCGGACGCCAGCTCGACCGCCCAGGTGTGGGCCAGGTCGCCGAGCAGGATCGCCACCGACCGGCCGAAGTCGAGCGCGTCGCCGTGGTAGCCGCTCGCCCGGTGGGCGTTGCGGAAGCGCACGTGCGCCGCGGGCAGACCGCGCCGGACCTCGGCGTGGTCCATGATGTCGTCGTGGATCAGCAGGTAGGTGTGGAGAAGCTCGGTCGCCAGGGCGAGTGGCAGGATCTCGGTGTCCGGCGGGTCGGCAGGACCGCCGCAGGCGCGGCAGGCGTGGTAGACGAGCGCCGGGCGCAGCCGCTTGCCGCCATGGACGGCGAGCTGGCCCACGCCGTCGATCAGCTCCAGCGTCTCCGGCGAGCCGGCCTCGGCCGCCAGCCGGCGCTTGCGCTCTAGCCAGGCCTCCAGCTCGCGGTCGAGCCTCTCGCGGAATCCGTCCAGGAGGGCAGGAAAACCCTCCGGGACCTCATGGCGTCGCGCCGTGGACAATCCCATATCGTGCTCTGTGTGCCTCGCGCCTGATTCGCTCGAAGGAAGCTCCGGTTTCGCCCGTGGAGTGTAACCGAAACCCGGCCCGGAAC
>DATANP010000301.1:0-4414 GCA_036266195.1 Thermoanaerobaculia bacterium
CAGGGTGGACCAGTCGATCGTGGCGGTCCGGTGGTTTCGGCCGAGGCCGAAGACGGTCTTCTTCCAGCCGAGCGGCACGGTGCTGATGGCGAGGCGGCCGGCTTCGATCATGGAGGGGATGGCGGGGCTGGTGCGGTGCAGGCCGAGGAGATAGCAGGGAGATCCGGCTTCGCCGACCAGATCCATGGGGAAGAGGTTGCCCTGGCCGTTCTTCTGATGGCTGACGAGGACGACCGGCCTTGGCGCCGCGAAGAGGACGAACTTGGCGAAGAGGTCGGCGGGCGTCATCCTCACGTTGTCCGGGTTGCGGTCGCGGGCGAGCTTCCAGCGCTGGAGGAGGTAGTGGGCTTGGAGCCTCGGCGCGGGCAGGCAGCGATTGGTGCAGCCTTCCGTCTCGAACAGGCCGATCCGGTAGGGCCCGGCCTCCACCTCCCGCGTTTGGCGGAGGCGGACCCGGCCAATTTCCTTGCCGTCGCTCTCCTGGATGGAGAGCGACGAGGGCCGGCCACCTCCGAGATCGCCAAGACCGTCGAGCCGGATCGCCACCTGGAAGGGGACCAGGGCGACCATGGCGTGGTTCGACGAGACGTCTACTGAGCCATCGAGGAGGATCCGGACCTGCCGCTCGGGCTCGGAGTGGCCGACGCAGATCCAGCCGGGCGTCGAGTCCGCGCCGAGGATCAGGCGGGCGAGCGTCATGAAACGAGCCACCTGCGGAGCGGGTCCGGACCGGAATGATGGCGGAAGGTCTCCTGGACGCCCGAATGCAGTAGGTACTCTTCCTCGGTGGGTGGGCCGCCCGGCCGCAGCCAGATGTGACGCTGCGACACGTGACTGGCGAAGGCGCGGGCCTTGGCCTCGTGCCAGGGCTGGGGATCGACCACCAGGTCGGCCGGATCGTCCGCGTTCGCGCCGCCCCACAACGGCACCGGCGCGGAGGCGTTGAACGTGTAGAAGGCGGTTCCTCGGACCCGCCGGCCGGCCTCGTGCATCAGCCGATGGGCCGGGTGACCGTACTCGCCGTTGGTGCCATGGGTGAGGAGCGCCTCGGCTCCGTGCCTTCGGAGGGCGTCGGCGATCTGGCGAGAGAGAGCGTCGGGATCGACCTCGGGCGCGAGGGGGCGGCCCTGGGGGATCGGATCGACGTAGCCCAGGAACTCGACGCTCCGGGCTCCGAGCGCGGCGGCCGAGGCGCGGACCTCCGCCTCCCGCGCCGCTCCGAGGTTTTCGCGGTCGGCGACCGGAGGATTGCCGGTCGAGCCGCCTTCGCCGCGGGTCAGGTAGAGGAGGTGGACCTCCACGCCCAGCTCCGACAGGCAGGCGAGGAGGCCGGCGGCATAAAGCTCGTCGTCCGGGTGGGCCCCGGCGAGGAGGAGACCCGGCATCAGGCGGTCTCCTTCAGGAAGCGCTCGACCCGTCCCGCCCCGGATTGGAAGCGTCTGAACAGGCGCAGCCGCTTCAGGGTCTCCCCCGGATTGCGGCGGAACGCTTCGCGGAGCAGGGGGACGGCGGGCACGGTCATCTCATAGCGGTCCGGGAAAAGCCGGTCGTGGAGCCCGGCGAGAACCCGGTTCCCGAGCAGGCCGCCCCAGTGATAGCGGCCGGCGGTCATCAGGGCCGAGGCGGGCAGGTGCTCGCCGATCCGGCGGGGCGCGGTGATGCCGTCGAAGCGAACCAGCTCGCGGCCGTCACGGTCGAGATGGAGGAGCTTGATCGTATAGCCCGTGTCCAGCACGGCCCTGGCCGCGAGGTCGCCGCTCGACCAGTGGGTCCAGCGCTGCCAGGGGACGTCCGGGTCGATGTCCCGGACCGCGGGCGCGAAGCTGGCCCGGAGGCGGCGGTAGACGTCGGCCTTGAGGATTACCGCGAACGTGCCATGGCTGGGCCGGTCGTGGCGGGAGATGCAGGAGACCGCGGCCAGCTTCTCATCCCGATCCAGCTCGTCGCGGAGCCGGGGCCAGAGGTCGCGGCTGGTCCAGAACACGTCCGTGTCCGTGAACGCCAGGTAGGGGGTGGAGCAGCGGGCGAGCGCGTCGTCGTAGGCCTCGTGATAGTCCCGGCGCTCCGGCGTCCGGCGGACGATCGTGGTTCCGGGAAAATCGGGTGCCGGCCGCTCCGAGTCCCAGAAGATCTCCACCCGGGCCTCGGGGAAGGACCGCCGGACGCAGGCGAGCCAGAGGCGGGCCACGTCGGGGTAGACGGTCGACGTGAAGACCGTCAGGGTAGGACCCTCTCTCCCCGGCCCTCTCCCCCGTTCCGGTGGAGAGGGAGAAGGCTCGCCGTGAGGCGGCCGGTCGGTACGGGGCCGATAACGGCCTTGGCGGTCGTAGCCGCGCTCCCAGTTGCCACCGGTCCAGACGCCGTCCCAGAACAGGCCACCGAGGAACGTGCCGCCGCGGATCTCGCCGGAGCGGAAGAGACCGCTCACCATCGCCCCGGACTCGAAGACGCCGCCATCCCACTCGCAGTCGAGCAGGACCGCGCCGCGGTTGACGGTCTTCGGCCCGAACCGCCTCTGGTGATGAAGCTCGCCGTCCGCGAGCACGAGCGTCTGCGCCATGGCTCCGGGCGGGAAGGGTAGCACGACCGTGCTAGCCTCGATCCGTGCTCTTCCTCTCCTACCCGAAATCCGGGCGGACCTGGGTGCGGTTCCTGGTCGACGCCTACCTGGCCGACCTGCACGGCATCCAGGTCCCCAACGTCTTCGACGCCGAGCGCCGGCTCGACCCGCGCTGGCGGATCGAATGGGAGCACCTGACCGGGGCCATGATCCAGATGCTGCCGTACGACAGGGTCGGCGAGATCGACCTCCCGTCTCTCGACGGCCGCACCTGCGTCTGGCTCTCTCGCGACCCGTACGCCACGCTCGCCTCGGCCTACTTCCAGGCGCGCGACCGGGTGAAGGTCTTCCAGGGCACGCCGTCCGAGTTCGTCCGCAGCCCCCTGTTCGGCGCCCGCAAGCTGGCGGCGTTCCAGGCCCTGGTCGAGAGCCTCAAGGACAGGTTCTCGTCCTTCACCCCCCTGACCTACGAGGGCTTCCAGGCCGACCCGGCCGCTGGCCTCCGGACGGTCCTGGAGGCGCTCGGCGCCGAGGTGGACCCGGAGAGGATCGGGAACGCTGTGGCACTCGGAACCTTCGAAAACCTGCGACGCCTCGCCCGCGCTCCGGAATATGCCGGTTCGCCCATCGCGCCGGTCGATCCCGGCAACCCCGGTAGCGAAAAAATTCGCCGCGGAGGCGATGGCGGATGGCGGGAGATCTTCTCGGAGGAGGACACGGCTTATATCGAAAGCGTGATCTCCCACAGCGCCTCCCTGCACCTGCGATAGGCCTCCTCGGCCTCCGCCACCCGATCCTCGGGCAACTCGACCGCAAGCTCCCGCGGGTTGGCGAGCACGCGGCCGGCGCGGATGGCCTCGGAGCGGTCGCCGACCCCCTTCACGTCGTGGAGCGGCTGGAGCCGGTACTCGGCGGTCAGGGGCGGATCGAGATCGAGGAAGGCGGTGAGGCCGGCGAGCGTGCGCTCCGGATCTCCGGCCAGGTCCTCATAGGTAAGGAAGGCGGAGCGGGGGAAGACCGCCGCGTAGCGCTCCAGCGAGGCCAGGCGCGCCTGGTAGTAGGTGAAGGCGTCGTCGAGGGTCGAGCCGAGCTGGTGGACCAGGCTCTGGATGGTCCGGCGCGGCTCGCGCAGCAGGAAGAGACAGGTCAGGTCGATCCCCTCGAAGATCCCGGGATCGGGGAGGAGGCCGTCGTGGAGCAGCTTGTTCAGGACGTACCGCGAGGGACCGATCTCCGCCGGGTCGATCCCGTGCGCCCGGCAGACCCGGGCCTCCAGCTCTCCGAGATCTCCGGGGGAGCGGAAGACCACGTGGGTCTCTCCGTATCCGAGGACTCCGGGATGGCTGCACAGGATCGACGTCAGGAGGGTCGAGCCCGAGCGCATGGTGCCCAGGAGGAAGAGATAGCGCCGGCCGGCCGACATTACGCCGACATTGTGCGACACTTGCCGACATAGTTCGACATAGGTCCGACATAGCCGAAAGAGGGGCGCTCCGGGGGAGCGGAGCCTGGCACCACCGTTGCACTTGGGGTCTTCCGAGCTTGAAAAAACAGGCGTAACCAAGATCCCTCGTGGCGGGGGTGCGGCACCGGTGCTCCCGCCCCTCTTTTTCCTTTTCGCCCGACTCACTTGGGAGGAGCTGATATGCCCCGCAAACTGTTCTTCGCAGCGCTCGCCGTCCTCGTGGCCGTCGCCGCCGCCCCGCTCGACGCCCAGTCCTGTACCGCCAGCACGGCGACGGGCTCGTCGGCGTGGGTCAACAATCCGGGTACGACCCCGCCCTCGACCGTGCCCGGCAACGAGAGCAACCACTGCGACTTCGCCCAGTTCTCGTGGCAGAGCTTCCTGTCCCT
>DATANP010000302.1:0-1866 GCA_036266195.1 Thermoanaerobaculia bacterium
CGATCAGGTAGACGCCGAGGGAGAACTCCCAGACGGCGATGGGGATCGCGAGGAGCAGGGCCGGAGCGGAGGTGGAGCTGAAGACGCCGAACAGCGTCCCGAGGACGGAGGTCAGGAGCAGGGGGGCTCCGATGAGCCCGAGGATGGGAAGGGCTCGGGGCACCAGCCGGGACCGGTAGAGCAGGGAGCCGAGCAGCAGGGCGTTGAGGGCCGGCATCAGGGACCCGGACAGGAGAAAGGCCCAGCCGTACATGCTGGTCAGCGCCTTGGCGGTGACTAGCCCGGCTGCTCCGACTCCGGCCTGATGCAAGGACACCACGGTCAGCAGGGCAACGACGCCGGCGATGAGGCCGGCGCCTTCGAGGGTCCGCGTGCCGACGAAGGCCAGCGCGACGCCTTGGTTCTGGCGTTTGAGCACCGGGTACAGCGCGACAGCGGTCCCGACACCGGCCAGGGCCACGATGACCTCCAGGAGCCCGCCGACCAGGACGGGGGTGTCCGGGCCGGAGCCGAGGAGGTAGCCGGGGTCCTTCACCGCGCTATAGAGAAACAGGGTCGGGATCGAGATGAAGCTGAGCAGGTAGAGAGCGCCCGCGACGAGGGCGGTTCTCCTCAGTGAGTCCATCGGGACTCTTGCGGGAGACCTGCCGGTGTTGTTGGTGTCGTGGGAAACAGGGTCGATCATTGCTGTTGACATGGTTTCTTCTTCGATCGGGTGGAGCTAAGGGTGCGCCGCTAACCGCGACGCAGGACGTAGGCGGTGCCTGATCCTGGCTGTCAGGCGGCTGGGGTGAGGGTGAGGCGCCGGCCCTTGATGAGTAGCCAGAAGATGAGCACGGCTTCGCCGATGAAGGTGACCTGCGAGACGTTGAGGGAGTAGTTGGGCACCAGCACGGTGCCGAACCCGTCCACGAGGTAGCCGAGGCCCGCGATGGCCAACAGGACGCCGATGGTTTTGGCGATGAACCCGGATCGGTAGGCCAGGTAGCCGATCAGAAGGAGGTGGACGCCGAACAGGACCAGGCCAGCGTTCCAGATGATATTGAACATGTCGATGGACCGCTGGGCCTGGCCGGCTTCGCCGAGGTGGGGCATGATGCCGGCCAGCTCACTGACGGCGACCAGGAACACGCCGGCGTAGATGATCCGGAACCAGGCGGCGAGTCGGGAGACGTCCCGGTTCACCGGGATGAAGAGCCGCAGCAACGCGGCCGCGACGATCACGTCGAGGACGGCAGCGGCGAGGAGGCTGGCTACCCCCCACCGGAACAGCCCGGCCGAGCTGGTGAGGTCGGTGATCGTCCGGGCGGGGTCACCTGGTGTGATGAGCCGCTTCAGGACCAGGAAGTTGCCGAAGACGGCCAGGACGGCGAGCAAGGCCAGCCCGATGCCTGCCACCATGCTGGCCGTCCGGAGGGGTCGGTCGGGGTCGCTCGGGCGCGCGATGTCGGGTGTGACCGGGATGGGAGTCCCGTCGAGTGGCGGTGGCACCGTACCGGTTGGTATCGACATGGTTCCTTCTCGAGGTCGGAGGCGAGGTGCTGGGGAGGCTTACTTGACTTCGGAGCGCTGCAGCGTCCAAAGGCCCACGGCCAGGGGCGCGACCAGCCACGCCGCTGTCGTGACGGCGAGCTGGAGCCACTGTTGGCCGGCCAGCGGTCCGTGGAAGAGCAACTGTCGCAGGACGCCGACCTCCAGGCCCGGATTGGGCAGGTCGGCGAAGTGGCGACCAACGATCGTGGCGGTGCCAGCGGTCGCCGGGGTCAGCCCCACCAGGACCCGCAGGGTCGTGGACTTCCCAGCGCCGTTCGGACCCAGAAACCCGGTGACGCGGCCGGAGTCAGCCGTGAACGTGGCGTCGTCCAC
>DATANP010000303.1:0-7163 GCA_036266195.1 Thermoanaerobaculia bacterium
ACCGCTCCAACCTCCCGAAGCTGGTCGACCGCCTGCACATCGTACGCACGCCGGAGGGGCACATGGCCTGGTTCGACGACCTGACGGGCACCAAGAACGAGCCGCCCCAGTTCTGGGCCCTGTGCGACTACGAGGCCGGGACCCAGGATTACGGCCTGGAAAAGCCGTCGCCGCCCTTTCCTCCCGGGGGCTTCGAAGGCAAGCCGAGGATCGAGGTCTGACTCCGCCTCCTCTGGCTCCCGGCACCGCGAAAGGGATAGGCTTCGCCGCCTATGCCAGACGACCCGGAAGACAGCGACCACGCTTATTTTCAGGCGGTGGAGGAGATCTTCGTCCGGCTGCGCGGCGCGCCGCTGCTCCTGTCGCCGGCCGACTGGCAGGTGGCGCGGCGCTGGCACCAGGAGGGCGTGCCGCTTGACCTCATCCGGCAGGCGCTGGCGGAAGTCTTCGCGAAGCGCAAGGAGCGCGGGACGAAGGGGCGGATCAGCAGCCTGCGCTACTGCGCTCCGGCCGTGGAGGCTGCCTGGGCCGACCTGCGCGAGCTGACCGCGCCCGGCGAGCGCGACGCGGCTCCGGCGCTCGACATCCCAGCCCGCCTGAAGAACCTGGCTGCCCTCGTGCCGCCGGAGATCGCCCCGCGGGTGGCCGGCCTGCACGGCGACGCCCCGTCGGTCGAAGCCGCGCTCTCGGCGCTCGACCGCGAGATGCTCGCCGCGGCCGACGCCTCGCTCGAATCTGACCTGCGCCGGGAGGTGGACGCGGCGGTGGAGAAGACCCTGGCCGCGCTCCGCGGACGCCTGCCCGCCGAGGAGCTGGAGCGCTCGCGCGAGCGCCTGACCCACCAGGTGCTCCGTCAGAGGCTCGGGCTGCCGGTGCTGTCGCTCTTCTCTCCGGAAGCCGGGGCGTAAGCGATATAGAGGATGTGGGCGTGGGGATACCCCGCGCCCAGGTCGATCGCCTCGAAGCGCTCGAAGCCAAGGCGGGTGAGGCGCTCGCGCATGCGGTCGCGGGTCTCGTAGCTGAAGGCCTCTCCCAGCGTCATGCCGAGCAGGTCCGCGACCTTCTCCTGCGCCCGGTTCCATAGCCCCTTGAGCCGGTGGCCGGGGTCGATCTCCTTGATGAGAAGGACGCCGCCCGGGACGAGACGGTCGTGGGCTTGGCGGAGGAGACCGTCCCAGGCGTCGAGCGGGATGCGGTAGAGGACGTCGAAGATCGTGACCGCCTCGAACATGCCCCCGACCGCGTCGCTGTAGCCGGCCACGAAGCGGACCCGCGGATCCCGATAGGTGGCGAGGAGCTTGCGCGCGTCCGGCTCGGCCGCGACCACGGAGGACGCTCCGGCTTCGGCCGCCAGCAGGGCGAAGGTGCCATGGCCGGCGCCGAGGTCGAGGACCTGCGCTCCAGCCGGCAGGTGGGGGAGCACGCGCAGGAACGGGCAGGTCAGGAAGCGGCCGATCGCATGGAGGCGGACCGGGAGCGGCGCGCCAGCGTACGCGCGGCGGACCAGGGCGAAAGCCGCCGCGAAAGCGAGACGCGCCATGGGCGGGAGCATATAATGGCGCGCCTTCATCCCTGTATGAACGAACCGACTCCGTCCCGCGCGGTCTGGCTGGGGCTCGCCACAGTGGCGGCGGCCCGCCTGCTCACCCTCCCGAAGAGCCTCTGGGAGTGGGACGAGGTCCTGTTCGTCCGCGGCGTCGTCCACTTCGACCCCATCCACCACAGCCCGCACCCACCCGGCTATCCGCTGCTGATCGGCCTGGGCAAGGTCATGGCCTGGATCACGGGCGACCCGTTCACCGGTCTTGTCGCTCTCAGCGTGATCTCTTCCCTGATCGGCTTCGTAGCGCTGGCGACGGCGTTCCGGTCGTTCGCGGATGAGAAGGCAGGAGTGGCCGGGGCGCTGCTGTTCCACCTTTCACCCGCCATGCTGGTCTATGGTCCGCTGGCCTTGTCCGACCCGCCGGCCCTGATGTTCCTGTCCCTGGCGCTCGCCGCGGTGGGGCGGCTGATCGAGAGGCGGACGCTACCCGCCGCGCTGGCGCTCGGGGCGTTTGCCTCGGCGGCCATCGGCTGCCGGCCGCAGCTCTGTCTGGCCGTGCTGCCGATGCTCGCCGTGACCCTGGCGCTCGCCGGCTGGCGGCGGGCCTGGGCCGTGCTCGCAGCCTTTACGGCGGTGTCGCTGCTCTGGTTCGTGCCCCTGGTCATAGCCGTCGGCGGCCCGGCCGGACTGCTGCCGTTCCTCACGAAGCAGGCGGGCCTGGTGGCGGCTTACGACGCGTCGCAGCCCAGGGCGGGGATGAGCTGGAAGGCGGTGGTCCTTCGCTTCCTGGCTCACCCCTGGGGCAACCGGTGGCTGTCGCTGCCGGTCCTCCTCCTGGCCGGGATCGGAGCGATCATGGCACGCCGATACCGGACGGCGCTCCCGCTGGCGGTGCTGACCCTGGTCGAGCTGACCTTCTCCCTTGCCGTGATGAACCCCCGGGATGCGGTGCGCTACGCGCTGCCGGGCATGCTGGGCATTGCCTTCGCGGCCGGCGTCGGAGCCCAGACGGTGGCGCGCCGTACGAAGATCCCGGCGCTGCTGCTCGCGGGCCTGTTCGCGGCCGGCGCCGTCCATTACACCTGGCCGCTGCTCTCGGCGCGCACCCGGACCGAGTCGCCGCCCGTGCAGGCGATCCACTGGGCGCAGGCCAATCTGCCACGGGAGACCGTGTTCCTGGTCGACAAGGAGCTCGCCGCGCACGTCGCCTGGCTCCTGCCCAGGTCGCGGCAGATGTTCGACGAGGGGTTCGCGGGCAGGCCGGACCTGCCGGTCTGGCTGATCGCGGAGGGCGAGACGGGGTGGATCGGGGCGCGATCTTTCCATTGGCCTGAGAGCGACGCCTACGGTAAGCTCACGCGAGATCTTTACCAAGTCACTTCCTTGAGTCCGATCCCGCCGGGCCGGCGGTACCGGGTGGAGCGCGGAGTCTACGGATACGAGCCGACCGCCCGCGAAGCCGCGTGGCGATGGCTGGCCCCCGACGCCGCTGTCCGTCTCGTCCCGGCTGGCGCCCGCGAGCTGACCCTGAGCCTCGCGGTCCCGACGGTGGCTCCGCTGGCGTCGAACCGCGTGACGGTCACGGCCGGCGGGGGAGCGGCTCAGGTGGAGATCCCGAGAGGGGAGCGGCGGACGGTGACGCTGCCGCTCCCGGCAGGAGGGGAGGTGGAGGTCGTCTTCCGGTCCGCAGCCTCCTTCGTTCCTGCCGGAACGCCCCGGCGCTTGGCGGTGCAGCTTGTCGGCCTCGAGATGAAGTAGGGAAGATCCAGATGAAGAACTCCAAAGCCCCGTCCTCCGTCTCCCTCGTGATCCCGATGTTCAACGAGGAGGAGAGCATCGAGCACGCGATCGCCTGCGCGGTCGAGGCTCTGGAGCCGCTCGGCGGGGACTACGAGATCCTCATCGTGGACGACGCCTCGACCGACCGCTCGGCCGAGATCGTGCGCGCCGAGATGGCGGCGAACCCGCGCATCCGGCTGCTCCAGCACGAGGTCAACCGCAAGCTCGGCGGCGCGCTCAAGACCGGCTACGGGGCAGCGACCAAGGAGGTCGTGGTCTACATGGACGCCGACCTGCCGTTCGACCCCGAGGTGATCGGCCGCGCGATGCGGGCCCTGCACGTCACCCGGGCCGACATGATCGCGGGCTACCGCCTCGACCGCACGACCGAGGGGTTCCGGCGCACGGTCTACTCGTACCTCTACAACACCCTGATCGGCCTGCTCTTCGGCTGGCCGCACCGCGACATCAACTTCTCCTTCAAGCTGATGCGCCGCGAGGTGCTGGAGGCGGTCGAGCTCAAGGCCGAGGGGTCGCTGATCGACGCCGAGCTGGTCGTCAAGGCGCGCAACCTCGGCTTCGTGATCCAGCAGCTCGGCCTGGACTACTTCCCGCGCAGCCGGGGAGCCTCGACGCTCTCCTCGCCGGCGGTGATCCTCAAGATCTTCCGCGAGCTGATCCAGCTCTATCCCGAGATGAAGCACCCGCGCCGCCGCCAGCCGGCCCATGAGCCCGAGGCCGTGCCGGCGGGCCCTGCCTACTCTTGAAACGGCTGATCGTCACGGCCGACGACGTCGGCCTGCATCCCGGCATGACCCGCGGCGCGCTCGCGGCCCACGACGACGGGATCGTGACCGCGGTGAGCGTATCGCCGAACGGCCGCGACTTCGAGCCGGCGGTCGAGCTTCTGCGCGACCGGCCGCGGCTCGACGTGGGCGCCCACCTCACCCTGGTCGGGGAGCGTCCGCTGTCCGATCCCGCGAAGATCCCGAGCCTCGTCGGTCCGGACGGCCGGCTCCACGCCAAATACGCGGCCTTCGCGGCGCGCTATGCCCTGGGCCGCATTCGGACAGCCGACCTCGAAACCGAGCTGCGCGCCCAGGTCGAGCGCCTGCTCGCGACCGGGCTGCCGGTGGTTCACCTCAACAGCCACCAGCACCTGCACCTGCTGCCGCGGGTGTTCGACGTCGTGGCAGCGCTGGCGCGGGAGCACGGAATTGCGGTCGTGCGCATCCCGAACGAGCCGGCGGCGGGCCTGTCGCCGCGCGGCCTCCAGCTCCGGATGCTCAACGCCCTGGGCCGGCGCGCGCGCGGCAGGGTTGCGGCCCCGGAGCGGACGGTCGGGGTCCTGGCCGCGGGCCACCTGACGGCGGAGTCGCTCCGGCGAGCCCTGGACCGGGTCGGAGGAATCACCGAGCTGGTCTGCCATCCGGGTCTGGGAGGGGAGGATCTGGCCCGGGAGTACGACTGGGGCTACGGCTGGGACGAGGAGACGGCGGCCCTGCGCGACCCGGCGCTCCCGGGTCTCCTCCGGGAAAAGGGGATCTCCCTGACCGGCTTCCAAGGAAATTTTCGATGACTTGATGACATTGGCGGCCCGTTTTCCGTCTTTTACGCGGCATGAGGAAAACCGCGCCGATGTTCATCCCTGCCCTGGCCCTGGCTCTCGGAGCCGGGGTCTCCTTTCAGCTCCCGTCGTTCTCCCTTCCCCTGTGGTCCCTCCTGGCCGTCCTGGGCCTCGCGCTCCGGCGGCCCGCCGGACCCGCCAGATACTGCGTGGCCGCGTTCTCCCTGGGCGTGATCGCCGCCGCCGTCCGCCACGGCCTACCTGGGGACCCGCTCGCGCCCTACAACCTGAAGCGGCCGGTCGAGGCCGTAGTCCAGGTGACGGGCCACTGGACGCCCGACGCGCCCGCCGAGGACACCGATCCGGGCTGGTCCGCGCCCGCCGAGGTCGTCCGCCTGCAGCAGGACGGCCTGGACACGGAGCCGGACCTCGAAGTCCTGCTCCACGTGCCTGGCGGCGAGGAGCCGCCCCCGTTCGGATCGAGCCTGCGGGTGAAGGCCTATCTGGGCCGGTCCCCGGGCTTCGCCAACCGGCGGCCCGTACCGGCCGGACCGTGGAGGATCCGCGTCAAGAGCCGGTCCCTGATGGCCCTGGAGTCGCCGCCCGGGCCGGTCGCGGGTCTCTCCGCCGCGATCCGAAGCCGGGTGGAGAAGGTCTTCCACGAGGCCGGTCCTGATACGCCTGGCAAGGCGCTGGCCCGCGCCCTGGTCCTGGGCGACGCCTCGGCGTTTCCCATGGAATGGAAGCGCGGCCTGCGGGTCACCGGCCTCTACCACCTCCTCTCGGTCTCCGGCGTCCACGTGGCGCTGGTGGCCGGAGCGGTCTGGCTGCTCGCCGGCTGGCTTCCGCGATGGCTCCGGCTGCTGCTGATGCTGGCCGCGATCGGCCTGTACCTGATGCTCGTCGGTCCGCTCCCGGCCCTGGTCAGGGCCGCGGTCATGGGCTTCCTGGCGGTGACAGCGCTCCTGGCCGAGCGTCCGCCGGCCGCGGTGAACGCCCTCGGCTGGGCGGTGGTCCTGCTCGTCCTGGAGAGGCCGGACGTGGTGCTGTCCGTCTCCTTCCAGCTCACCGTCGCGGCCACAGCCGGCCTCCTGATCGCGGCGCCGCCTCTGGCAAAACGCTGGAAACGGCTCCCGCGATGGCTGGCCGGTCCGCTGTCCGCGAGCATGGGGGCGCAGCTCGTAACGATCCCCTGGACGCTGCCGCGCTTCCATCTGCTCTCGCCCCTGGCGCCGCTGTTCAACCTGGCCGCGGTCCCCTGGACGGGGCTCGCTCTCGGTGCCTCTCTGCTCTGGACCCTGGCTGCGCTGATCTCGCCAGGCATGGCCGCCCATCTGCTTCCCGTTCTCGATCTCCTGGCCGCGCCGTTCTCCTGGCCGGCCCGAACCGGTCCGGCCGCCTGGTTCCCGGTCCCCCTGGACCTGTCGTGGATCGCAGCCTGGCTGCTCGCCCTCTTCCTTGGCCTGGCGCTCTTCGCGCCGCGCCGTTTCGCCCTGGCAGGAGTCGGCGGCCTGGTCGTCCTCGTCTCCTGCAGCTTCCCCGAGACCCGGGGCGTGGAGCTGGCAATGCTGGACGTGGGGCAGGGGGACGCGATCCTGCTCCGAGACGGGCAGCACGCGATCCTGGTCGATGGTGGAGGTTGGAAGACCGGAGACCTCGGAGGCCGGGTCCTTCTGCCAGCCCTCCTGTCGGAAGGGGTGCGCCGGCTGGATGCCGTGGTCATGACCCATCCCGACCAGGACCACTGCGGAGGACTGGTAGACATCGCGGCCTACCTGAGCATCGGCGAGGTCTGGATGGGCCCTGGCTGGAAGAAGCAAGGCTGCGCCGGCCGTCTCGCGTCCATTCCGAGAACCCCGGTCCGCCACCTCTGGGCGGGGAAGGAAGCGAGCGTCGGCCGCTGGCGCCTGCGGGTGCTCCATCCCGATCTGCACGAGGACCGCGGCACCAACGAGCGCTCGCTGGTGATCCGAGCCGAGGCCCTGGGTCGAAGCGTCCTCCTGACCGGCGATGTCGAGAGCTGGGCGGAGATGCGCCTCCTCTCCTGCTGCGAGAAGGAAGTCCGGGTGGACGTCCTCAAGGTCGCCCACCACGGCAGCTACACCTCCTCGACCCGATCCTTCCTCGACGCCGCCCACCCGCGCCTGGCCCTGATCTCGGCAGGCGTGGACAACCTCTACCACCACCCGTCGCTGGTGATCCTCGACAGGCTGGCCGAGCGGAACATCCCCGTGCTGAGGACCGACCGGGACGGGCTGATCCTCCTGCACTTCG
>DATANP010000304.1:0-4622 GCA_036266195.1 Thermoanaerobaculia bacterium
GATGGGAGAGGGGGACAGGGGGTGAGGGGCCTCCGGGCCCGCCGCCTGTTCGCGGTTTCGGCGGCGGTGAAGATCCTGCTCATGGGGCCGTTCCTCTGGTTCTTCTTCCTGAGCTGGGTCTTCCCGTTCCCCTGGGAGAACCTCGAGAGACCGCCGGCCGTGGTGGTGACCGACCGCGCCGGCGAGCCGCTCCGGTTCTTCCTGCCGGCCGACGAGCGCTGGCGGTTCCCGGTGAAGCTTTCCGAGCTGCCTCCGGAGCTGCCCCGCGCGCTGGTCGCGTCCGAGGACCGGCGGTTCTATGGACATCCGGGGGTGGACCTGATGGCCATCGCCCGCGCGGCCTGGTCGAACGTACGGGCCGGGGAGGTGGTGTCCGGCGCTTCTACGATCCCGATGCAGATCGCCCGCATGGCCGATCCCGGGCCGCGGACTCTCACGTCGAAAATCCGCGAGAGCTTCCGGGCGATCCAGCTCGAACGGCGCTTCTCGAAGGAGGAGCTGCTGGAGATCTATCTCAACCTCACCCCCTACGGCGGCAATCTCGAAGGGATCGGCACGGCGGCGTGGTTCTACTTCGGCAAGGCGCCGGACCAGCTCTCGCTCGGCGAGATCGCTCTGCTCACGGCGCTCCCCCGCTCGCCGGTGCGCTACGACCCGGTCCTTCACCCGGTGGCGGCGCGGACGGCGCGGGACCGTGTGCTCCGGCAGCTTGCCGAGCGCGGGGCGTTTCCGAAGAGTGAGATCGAGCATGCGATGCGCCAGCCGGTGCCCCGGATCCGCCGCAAGGTGCCGATGGCCGCTCCCCACTTCTCGGAGCAGGTGGCCGCACTCTTCCCGGGCGAGACGCGCATCCGGACCACGCTCGACCGGAGGCTCCAGGCCGTGGCCGAGGAGCAGGTGGCGAACCGCATCCGCGAGCTGCGCAACCAGGGGATCGGCAACGCCGCGGTGGTGGTGATCGAGAACGGCACCCGGTCGGTCCGGGCGCTGGTCGGCTCGGCCGGGTTCCAGGAGACCTACTTCAAGGGCCAGGTGAACGGCGCGGTCGCCCGGCGGTCTCCGGGCTCGACGCTCAAGCCGTTCCTCTATGCCATGGCCATGGACCAGGGCCGGATCATCCCCAACTCCTATCTATTGGACATCCCGACCGACTTCGCCGGGTACGTGGCGGAGAACTATGACGACCGCTACCGCGGCCGGGTCACGGTGCGCGAGGCGCTCATCCAGTCGCTCAACGCGTGCGCGGTCCGGCTGCTGTCCGAGGTCGGGCTCCAGGACTTCCACCGCCTGCTCAAGGACGGCGGCCTCGCGACCCTGGACCGGCCGGCGCACCGCTACGGCCTGCCGCTGGTGCTCGGCGCGGGCGAGGTGACGCTGCTCGACCTGACCAATCTCTATGCGACGCTGGCCAACCAGGGGGAGTACGAGGCGTACCGGGTGGTGGAAGAGACCCCTCACCCCCTGGCCCCCTCTCCCATCGCACACCCACCCGACCGGGAGAGGGGGAACGTGACTGAAGCCGAGCGGCCAGATCAAGACGATTCCGCTGCGGAGGCGTCCCCCCTCTTCCGGGGGTTGGGAGGGGATGGGAGAGGGGGCCAAGGGGTGAGGGGCCAACGCCTCGTCTCCCGCGAAGCCGCCGCCCTCGTCACGCAGATCCTCACCGACGTGCGCCGGCCGGACCTGCCCGAGTCGTGGGACCTGGCGGTGGGGGTGCCTTCCGTGGCCTGGAAGACCGGGACGTCCTATGGACATCGCGACGCCTGGGCGGTCGGGTTCTCGCGGACCTATACGATCGGGGTCTGGGTGGGCAACTTCGATGGCCGGCCGCGCAAGGGGATCTCGGGCAGCCAGCACGCCGGTCCGCTCCTGTTCGACCTGTTCCGGTCGATCGAGCCTTCGGGCAACCCGCGGCCGGACGACTGGGTCCGGCGGGTCCGCGATCTCGACCAGATCGAGCTGTGCGCCGAGAGCCACGAGCTGCCGGGCCCGTTCTGCACGATGCGGGTCCGGTCCACCTACATCCCGGGCCGGAGCCACCTGCGCGAGTGCACCTACCACCGCCGGGTGCTGGTGGACGCGAAGACCGGCGACCTGCTGTCGGGCGACTGCGTGCGCGAGCGGCCTCACGAGTTCCGGATGCTGACCGTGTTTCCGGCCGAGCTGGTGGCTTGGTGGCGGGCGCAGGGGAGCCCGATCCCGGAGCCGCCGCGGATGTCGGACTCCTGCCGCGGGGTCCGGGCCGGCGAGGCGCCCAGGATCGTCTCTCCGGCCGCGGCCACGCCGTACCGCATCCGTCGGGATACGCCGGCCGAGTATCAGCGCATCCCTCTCATCGCCCAGGCGAGCGCCGAGGCCTCGCGGCTGTTCTGGTACCAGGACGGCCTGCTGGTGGCCGCCACCGGGACGGGCGGCCCCGGCGACACCCACTTCCTGCCCAGCGAGCCCGGCGAGCACCGGCTGGTGGTGACCGACGATCTGGGGCGTTCCGATCGGGTCACGTATCGGGTAGAGTAGGCGGGTAGAGGAATTGCAAGGACATTTTGCGAGGGGTGTCGGGCTCGGCTTGAACCCGACTTGATTTGCGCTCATCTGGGGGGCAGGAACCGGGCTCGGGAGACCTCGTCTCACGTTGACAGGGGTTCGCCCGAAGCGTACAGTTCCATCCTTGGTGGGGATAGGCAGATGACGAACGCCCGAAACGTCGGCAAGACAATCCTCCTCCTGGCGCTGACCGTGCTCGGCAGCGCTTCCGGTGTCTCCGCGGCTGAGAAACCCCCTGGGGTTGCAGGCCGCGTCCTCGGCGAGACCTCGTCTCCTCTCGGCGCCGCCGGCGTCTACGCCTACCAGCTTGCCGATCTCAGCTTCCGTAAGGTTCTGACGGACGGCCAGGGCAATTTCCTGTTCCAGGAGCTGCCGGCCGGCCTCTACAAGATCATCGCCCACAAGCCCGGCTTCAGCCCGGTGGTCGTGATGCTCACCCGCACCGCGGCCAGCACCTACCAGTTCCTGGAGCTGCAGCTCGTGCCGCAGCCCAAGGACGCCAAGGGCCGGAGCAGCGAGGACTTCTGGGCGATCCGCGCCCGCATCCCCTCGGACGTGCTGCGCGAGATCGACGCGGCCGAGGCTCAGCTTTTCCACCTGGAGGCGGCATCCACCTCCGGCCAGATGATCGACCTCGCCGACCTCTCCCGCTTCACCACCGACGCCCAGGTCATGACCGGCGTCGACCAGATCGCCGAGGCCGGCGAAGGCCAGGTGTCGAGCGGCGGTCTGGGTCTGTCGGCCAAGGTCGGCGAGATGCAGGTCGGCCTGCGCGGACACTTCCAGCAGTTCAGCCCCAACGCCTTCGAGCCGGGCGCCCCCTCGGGCAGCGGCGAGGCGAACACGCTGTCGCTCGACGTCCAGGGGGACGAGAGCCGGGTCAGCGTCATGTCGCTCAGCAACCGGCTGGTGACGCGGGACGGCGGTCCGGAGAACCCGATCGCCTTCGAGCACTACCAGGTGAACTGGTCGCAGGGCGTGGGCGAGAAGGGGCGCTCGGACTTCGCCGCGCAGTACACGGAGGAGGCCAACTTCCACCGCCACGGCGCCATCGATCCGCTGGACATCCCGGCGGCGTCGCGCACCTGGCGGGTCGAGGGGGCCTACACCACGTCGCTCGGCGAGGGCAACACGCTCCAGGCCGGCCTGCGCTACCGCGAGCGCCAGTTCGGGCTGAGCGCCGCGAACCGCCGCGAGGACCTGCCGGGCCAGGCCAGCGTGGACCTCTTCTCCCAGGGTGGCATCTCGGTGCGGCCGGCCGTCTTGGTCGAGTACGGGCTCTACAGCACGCTCTCCGACGGCAGCGTCTCGCTCACTCCCAAGGGCGGCATCGTCCTCCAGCTCAACAACAACTGGCAGCTCGAGACGAACGCCAGCCGGCGGGTCTACCAGGACGCACCGCTCACGCCGAGCTTCTTCCCGTCGCTCTTCCAGGAGGCCGACCTCTGCGAGCAGGGCACCGAGTCCTGCTACCAGGCCCGCTTCGTGCGCAAGACGGACGACGACAACACGTTCTCCCTCGGCGCCATCGACCGGACGATCGGCGAGACCCTGCGGCTCTACTTCAGCGACGACTTCTTCGACCGCCTGGAGAGCCTCTACCTGGTGCCCGGCGACAATCTGCCCGAGGTCCAGGTCGCGCTCAGCCGCCGGCTCAGCCCGCGGGTGCTGACCAGCCTCCAGTCGAGCGTCGCCATGGGCGGCGGCGGCACGTTCGCGGCCGCGGACGGCCGGCCCTACGAGAACAAGGTCCACTACGTGGTGACCTCACTCGACACCCAGTTCCAGAGCACCGCCACGGGCGTGTTCGTGGCCCTGCACCACCTCTCCCAGGAGCTCCAGCCGCTCACCGCGAATCAGGGCGGCTCCCCGCAGATGGAGTTCGACCGGGTCCGCCTGATGCTGACCCAGGATCTGAACATCCTCTTCGACCTCGCCAACACCTGGGCCGTCCAGCTCAACATGGAGATGAGCCGGGGCCCGGTCGCCAGCGACGAGATCCGCCGGCGCCTGATGGGCGGGATCGCGGTGAAGTTCTAGGACCCCTCACCCCCTGGCCCCCTCTCCCATCCCCTCCC
>DATANP010000305.1:0-10907 GCA_036266195.1 Thermoanaerobaculia bacterium
ACCCTGCGCCCCCGCCACTCGTCGAGATCCACCGAGGCGTCCTCCCAGCGGTGCGGCGTGGTCACCGTGCGCTCCAGGATTCTCACCGTCTGGCCCTCGGCCGGCTGGACCGCGACCCGGAAGGTCACCGGCTGCTCGTCCAGGGTGGCGAGCGACAGGGTGAGCCGCGGGCGGTCCGGCAGCGTCATGGGCCACCGGATGGTCTCCGGCGAGCGCGACACCACGGTCTCCCGGTAGACCTCGCCCATGCCGAGCCAGCCGACGCCGGACGGGATCGAGGCGAGATGCTCGCGCCGGAAGATCAGGCGCACGGACTCGATCTCGAACTCCGCCCCCTGGACGTCCGTCGGACGCAGGAGGAGCTGGTGCAGGCCCGAGCCGTAGACCGGGAACGGCGGGCGCAGGGTGAACGTGGTCAGACCCTCGCCCGCGGTGATCGGAGACTCGTTCGGCCAGGGCATGGGCGCGCCGCTCTCGATGATCTTGTCGAGGTCGTTCGGCTTCTCGGCCACGAAGTGGACGCCGAATTTCTGTCCGGCGGAGACCCGCATGCGCACCTGGACCTCGTACAGCATGTCGCCGGGGTCCACGCCCTGGATCGAGTCCAGGCGCAGGACCGGCGCCACGCTCGTAGACCGTCCGACGAGCCGCCCACCTTGCACGGTGAGGTTGCCGACTCCCGCGGCCGCCTGCCACTCCTCGGCCGAACCGGGCTCGTCGAAACGCCAGACGAACGGCGGCCGGCTCGGAAGCCGCCGGATCGAAGCCCTCATGGCCTTGGGTTGGGAGACCAGCCTGGGGGAGAAATCGTCGACCAGGCGCTGTGCGGCCGGAGGCGGCGTCACAGGTTCGCTACACCCCGCCTGGAGGAGGGTGAGAGAGGCTATGGTGGACAGAAAAAGCCTCGTTATGGTGTTCATCCGGAGACTCTCCAGGAAAATATTCGACATGGGATTGACACAACGCTTGCGCGAAAGGATAGAAACGGTCTATCCAAAGGTATAGGTGTGCGAGAGGGAAAAAACGAGCCGCCGGACGGTTCTACAGCACCGGGGCCAGCATCCTCGCGAAGCGGTCGCCGGTCTTCTCCAGGAAGGTGCGGCGGCGCCAGAGGGTGCGGTGGATCTCCACGGCTCCGAGGCGGTCGTCCTCGAAGGCTTCCTCGGCTCGCCGGGCCACGGTCTCGTCGAGCATGAGGAGGTCGCACTCGGCATTGAAGAGGAAGGAGCGGAAGTCCAGGTTCGTGGAGCCGACCAGGGTGACGTAGCCGTCGGCGGTCAGGCTCTTGGCGTGCAGGATCGAGGTCTGGTACTCGAAGATCCGCACCCCCCTCGCGAGCAGTCGGTCGTAGTAGCCATGGGCGGCGCGGCGGACGATTGGCACGTCGGTCTTGCCGGGCAGCAGGAGACGGACGTCCACCCCCCGCTGCGCGGCGTCTCCGAGAATGCGCACCGCGGCCCAGCCCGGCGCGAAGTAGGCGTTGGTCAGCCAGACGCGCTCCCTCGCCGCGCCCACGATCGCGGCCATGGCCGAGGCCGACTCGGCCGAGCCACGGCTCGGCCGCGAGTCGAGCACCAGGATGCGCGTGCCCGGAGCCGCAGCCTCCTCGGCCGGCAGCGACGGCAGCTCCAGAGGCTCGCCCCCGGCCTGCACCCAGCCCTCGGAGAAGACCACGGCCATCTCCCAGGCCGCCGGACCTTCCACCCTCACGTGCGTGTCCCGCCAGGTCTCGCCGAGGCTGGCCGAGGTCGAGCCGTACTCCTCGCCGATGTTCATGCCGCCGGTGAAGGCGATCCGGCGGTCCACCACCAGGATCTTCCGGTGGTCCCGGAACGGCTGGTACCAGAGCGAGCTGAACAGCGGATGGTAGAGCCGGACATGGATGCCCCGGCGCTTCATCTCCTGCCAGAAGGCGTTGCGGGTGGAGAAGGAGCCGAGCGCATCGGCCAGCACGTTCACCTCCACCCCCCGCCGGGCGGCCACGGACAGCTCTTCCAGGAAGCGCCGGCCTGCCGCGTCGTCCTTATAGATATAGGACTCGAGCAGGATCTCCTTCCTGGCGCCGACGACCGCCTCGTGCATGGCCGCGAAAGCATCCTGGCCCTTGAAGTAGACCTGCACCCGGTTGCCGCCGAGGATCGGAGCGTTGTCGATGCGCCGCAGCAGGATCTCGAACCCGGGGTCCCGCACCCCGTCCGGCAGCGCGCGGGCGAGCCGTCCGACCCGGCGCACGTGCAGCTCCCGCGGCAGGCGCCGGCCTTCGCTGGGACGGAGCACGGGACGGAAGAGCCGGAAGCGGTGCCGGTTCGACATACCGGAGGGAGTATGTCAGAGGAACCGGCGGGCCTGGGGGCTCAAGACTCTCCGCGGAGCCGCGCCAGCTCCTTACGCAGGCGGGCGACCTCGGCTTCGGCTTGCTGGCGGGCCTTCGCCTCCCTCTTGCGGCCTTCCTCTTCCTCGGCCGGGGTGAGGAGGCGCTCTCCGGTCCTGGCGTCGAGGATCTCCATCCACATCTCATTGGGGTCGGTTCCGAAGAGGAGGTTGGTCGTCTCCGAATGGATTCGGCCCCGGAGGTCGGGCTCGATGGGGATGTATCGGCCCTTCTGGTCCAGGCGATAGCCGCGCCAGTTCATGCGCCGGCGGTTGCCCGGGCGGGGGAGATCGAGCAGTAGGTACTCGCGGACGCCGATCTGCTGGTAAAGCTCGACCTTGGTGACCTCGTCGGTCCTGCGGATCCGGGTGTCGGAGGGGGAGACCACCTCGATGATCAGGCTCGGAGGAATGCCGCCGGTGCGGAGGTCGTAGCTCTCGATGTCGGGAGCGAGGTCCGGGACTCCCATGAGGATCGAGATGTCCGGCGCCGGCCCCCGGCGCGGTCCCATCAGGTGCTTGAGGTCGCTGAGGACCGCCACGTCCTTGCGGCTCCGGAACCAGCGCTTCAGCATTTCGAACAGAAAAAGGACGGCGTCGATGTGGTGTCTGCCCTGGACCATGGTGTCCCCGATCTGCGGATCGAGGAATTCCTCCGGCGTCAGGGGCATCTCCTGGATCTCCAGGCTGCCGTCCGGCATTTCGACGTAGCGCAGGAGCGTGCACCTCCAGTTGTCCCTCTTGACGCGGGATCTTGGCCCGATGGGCTCGGCGGTCGATCGGGTCCTGGAGGGCTCGGCCATGACGTGAGTGTAGGAAATAACCCCGGTTTCGTCAAATCATATCCGTAGACGGGAACCAGGGGAAGGGGGCAGGATATGGATCGGGAGAACTTCCGGGATCTGCTAGCATCCGCGCATGATTCCGACCCTGCTGGCCCTCGCGCTCCTGGCCGCACCGGCCTCTTCCGCCTCCGCGCCGCGCACGATGCGCGTCGATTACTACCATTCCGGCGACGCCACCCAGGAGCACTTCAGCCTGGACCGCGTGGTCGTCGAGCCGCTCGCCTGGCCGGGCAACCCCGGCCGGCCGGTGGACGACACGAACCTCGGCAAGTATTTCTTCGAGGTGGTCGACCGGCAGACCAACCGCGTGGTCTACTCGCGCGGCTTCGCCTCGGTCTACGGCGAGTGGGAGACGACCGGCGAGGCGAACGAGATGTGGCGCACGTTCCACGAGTCGGTCCGCTTCCCGGCCCCGGCGGCGCCTGTCCAGGTGGTGCTCAAGAAGCGGGACGCGCGCAACGCCTTCCGCGAGATCTGGTCGGTGCTGGTCGATCCCAGCGACCAGTTCGTGGACACGGCCGCGCCGCCCTCGCCCGGACCGCTCCTGGAGATCGAGCGCAACGGCCCGTCCGCGGAGAAGGTCGATTTCCTGATCCTCGGCGACGGCTACACCGCGGCTGAGCGGAGCAAGTTCGAGAAGGACGCGAAGCGGCTGGTGGACATCCTGTTCTCGACCTCGCCGTTCAAGGAGCGGCGGCGCGACTTCAACGTCTGGGGTCTGTGCCCGCCGGCCGCGGAGTCGGGCGTGTCGCGGCCGTCCACCGGCGTCCACCGGCGCTCGCCGGTCGGCGCCTCGTACGACGCGTTCGGCTCCGAGCGCTACATCCTCACCTTTGAAAACCGCGCGATGCGCGACGCCGCGTCTTTCGCCCCGTACGAGTTCGTCGAGATCCTGACCAACAGCCGGACGTATGGCGGCGGCGGCATCTTCGGGCTCTACTCGACGGTGGCGGCGGACAGCCTGTGGTCGCCCTACGTGTTCATCCACGAGTTCGGCCACCACTTCGCGGCGCTGGCCGACGAGTACTACACCTCGGACGTGGCCTACGAGCCAGCCGACGAGATCGTCGAGCCGTGGGAGCCGAACGTGACCGCGCACGCCGACCGCGACACGCTCAAGTGGAAGGACCTGGTCGAGCCGGGCACGCCCATCCCGACCCCCTGGGCCAAGGAGGAGTTCGAGAAGCACGCGGCGGAGATCCAGAAGCGGCGGCGCGAGATCCGCGCCCAGAACCGGCCCGAGGACGACATGGACGCGCTCTTCCTGGAGCAGCAGGCGGTGGAGACCAAGCTCCTCGGCGGCGATCGATACGCCGGCAAGGTGGGGGCGTTCGAAGGCGCGAACTACGCGGCCCGCGGCTACTACCGGCCGCAGACCGACTGCATCATGTTCTCCCGGGACAAGGTGCCGTTCTGCCAGGTCTGCCAGCGCGCGATCGACCGCGTGATCGACCTCTATTCGAAGCCGGCGCCCTGATCCGGGGATCGGTGCTACCATCCTCCGCAATCACTCTTTGCGGACGCTTTTGCGGAGGAAATCGCGATGAGAACCCGGCGCTGGTCTCTGTGTCTGGCCATTTTGCTACTGCCCGCCGCTCTGCTGGGCCAGGAGCCTGCCGCAACGCCAACTCCGCCGGCCCCTGCGGACACGGCAACTGCCACGGCTGCGCCGCCGACTCCCCTCCCGGCGCCCGCCAATCCCCCGCGCGTGACGGAAGTGTGGAGCAACGACACGGAACATCCGAATCAAGCCGGGCTTGGGGACGCCGTGATCCTGAAGGTCAAGAACCTGAACCAGTATCTCGGCGGGGACCAGAACGCGTGCGGAGACCTCATCCTCTTCCTGGCGGACGTCCCCATCCCCGGCAGCCCGCCGGAGGCCTGCGACCCCTACACCGGCGAGGTGCGCTTCGACCTGGACCGCACGGCCGACTCGGACCGCTCCTGGCACACGCTCCTGGCCGAGCCGGTCAGCTTCACGAAAAAGGTTTCGGTGAGTATCGGCGCCAAGGGCCGGCTCGCGTTTCCCACGGACAAGGAGGATTTCGAGCTGGAAATCGTGCCGGCGGCCGAGTTCGTGATCTTCCTCCTCGGCCTGCTGCTGTCGACCCTGGTCGCCGGCTATCTCGCGAAGGCCACGCCGATCCTGCGCGACCGCGTTCCGGGGTTGCCGGTTTCGCAGGCGCCCTACAGCCTTTCGCGCTTCCAACTCGCGTTCTGGTCGTTCCTGGTGATCGCGGCCTATCTCTTCATCTGGCTGATCACCGAGGAGCTCGACACCATCACCGGCTCGGTCCTGGCACTGCTGGGCATCGGTTCGGCCACGGCTCTCGGCGCGAAGATCATCGATCAGGGAAAGACCGATACACCAGCCGCGCTGGCCGCCACTCCCATGATTTCGAAAGGGTTCCTGCAGGACGTCCTCTCGGACTCGGAGGGGATCAGCCTCTATCGATTCCAGCTCTTCGCGTGGACGCTGGTCCTGGGCGTGATCTTCTGCGCGTCGGTCTACAACGGGCTGGAGATGCCGCAGTTCAGCACGACGCTCCTCGGACTGATGGGGATCAGCTCGGGCACCTACCTCGGCTTCAAGGTGCCCGAGCCGACGTCGCACGGGTGAATCAGTTCGACGCGATGTCGTTGTAGTTCGCGTCGGTGAAGTTCCAGTACTGGTTCGTCGAGTTGCAGGTGCTCGACAGGGAGTTGGCGCTGTTGGTCATGTACTGGCCGTTGGCGTAGTTCTGCATGCAGGTCCCGGTGGTGCCGGTCATGATCCACCACTGGTTGGACGAGTTGCAGGTGCTGGACATCTGCGACGCGCTGCTGGTCAGGTACTCCTGGTTGGCGACGTTCTGCACGCAGAAGGTGTTGGCATGGCCGGCGACGGGCGTCACGACCCACCAGGTGCCCTGGTTGACGCAGGTGTCGGCCATCTGCGAGGCGTGATTCTCGAGATATTCGGAGTTGCCCTGGTTCTTGACGCACTGCCAGTCGGGATTGTAGATGCGCCAGTACTGCTGCTGGCCGCAGGAGTCGGAGAGCTGGCTGGCGCTGCTGGTCAGGTACTCGTCGTTGTCCACGTTCTGCACGCAGTAGACGGTCTCGCCCTGGTAGTTGACCGTCGAGAGGCTCCAGCACTCGGAGTTGCCGTCGCAGGTGTCGGACAGCTTGGTGGCATGGTTCTCGAGGTACTGGCCGTTCGACTCGTTCTTGATGCAGTAGTAGCCGCCGGAAACCTGGGTGAGCTGCCAGATCTCCTGGTCCTTGCACGCGCTCGCGAGCGACGAGGCGCTGCTGGTCTTGAACTCGCCGTTCGAGAGGTTCTGGATGCAGTTGAACCCGGCGAGGCTCTGGGCCTGGGCGGACGGCGCGGCGAAGAGGGCGATACAGAGGCAGGCGAAAGCGAACAGGGCATAGCGCTTCATGGTCATCTCATCTTCTCCTGGAGTCATGCCGACATCAGATCGGCGGTTCATGCCGGTAGTGGGACGACCCCGGGGGCTATCGCACCCCCTCTGGAGATGCCGGATGGTTTCGCGATAGGATCACGCCATGTCCCAGGAAGCCATCAATATCTTCGATTTCGAAGCCATCGCCCGCGAGAACCTGCCGCAACAGGCCTACGACTACTACGCGAGCGGCGCCCTGGACGAGGTGACGCTGCGCCAGAACCGTGCGGCCTACGAGCGCGTGTCTCTGGCCTACCGGGTGCTGGTCGACGTCTCCCGGCGCGACCTCACGACCACGATCCTCGGCCAGCCGGTCTCGATGCCGATCCTGGTCGCGCCCACCGCCTTCCACCGGCTCGCCACGGAAGAAGGCGAGCTGGCCACGGTGCGGGCAGCCGGAACAGCGGGCACGGTCATGGTGCTTTCGACTCTCTCCACGACCTCGGTCGAGGAGGTGGTGGCTGCCGCATCCGGACCGGTGTGGTTCCAGCTCTATGTCTATAAAGACCGAAAGGCCACCGAGGGATTGGTGCGCCGGGCCGAGGCCGCCGGCTGCAAGGCGCTCGTGCTCACGGTGGACGCCCCCCTCATTGGAAAACGGGAGCGGGACATTCGAAACCGTTTCCGGCTGCCCCCGGGCCTCGCCGTAGCCAACCTGCTGCCGGAGGGCTACGGCGAGCTGGCGCCGGCGCCGCTCGATTCGGGGCTCGCGGCCTACGTCGCCTCCTTCCTGGACCCGTCCCTGACCTGGAAGGACCTGGCCTGGCTGCAATCGATCACGAATCTGCCGGTCGTCGTCAAAGGGATCATCCGGCCGGACGACGCCCTGCGCGCGGCCGATGCCGGAGCGGCCGGCATCGTGGTCTCGAACCACGGCGGGCGCCAGCTCGACACTGCGCCGGCCACCCTCGATGTCCTGCCCGAGATCGTCGATGCGTTGAAAGGGCACAGGATCGAGGTGCTGATGGACGGAGGAGCCCGTCGCGGCTCGGACGTGGTGAAGGCCCTCGCCCTGGGAGCGAAGGCGGTGCTCGTGGGCCGGCCGGTGCTCTGGGGTCTCGCGGCCGGAGGCGAGAGCGGCGCGGCGGCCGTCCTGCGTCTGCTGCGCGACGAGCTCGACCTGACCATGGCCCTGGCCGGCACGCCCACGATCGCGGACATCACTCGGGACCTGGTACGCAGATAGCTTCAGGACGGCATCTTGGCCGCACGGATGCTACGATGTCGGCATGCGGCCTCTGGACGATCGAATCGTCGACCTTTCGGCATCGGTGCCCGGAATTTCGGCACTCATCGTGTTCGGTTCCCGGGCTCAGGGATCTCCGCGGCCGGACAGCGATCTGGACGTGGGTGTCCTGCCGTCTACGGCCGATCCCCGGGAGCGGAGGCGTCTTCAGGCGGGGCTCGCCTCTGCCTTGGCGGACCTGGCGCCAGGCGGTCGGGTCGACGTGGTTTTCATGGATGAAGCGCCCGATCTCCTGCGCCAGCGCATCCTGGAAACCGGTCGAGTCCTGGTCTGCCGGGATCCCGCAGCGTGGCAGGATCTTCGGGTCCGGACGATGCGCGAGCACGGGGATCGGGAGTGGGTGCGGCAAATGATGCGGTCGGCGCAGCGCCGCCGCTTGGAACACGGAGAGGCCGGTGGTCGATCGGGACGCGCTCTCGACTCGCTTGGACGCCTTGGAAAGCTACCTCGCTGAGCTGCGCTCTTTCGAGCGAGTCAGTCGTGAGGAGTTCATCCGCGAGCCCGCTGCCCGGCTGAAGGGCTGGATGGGGTTCCGCAACGTGTTGGTCCACTTCTATCTGGATATCGATCATGGTCGGTCTTACGACGCCATCCGCGAAGACCTCGGCGATCTTCAAGCCTTTGCGGCTGCAATGGCGCACCTGCTGAGCCCTTGATTCACTCCCCATCTCCCTGAGCCCACCCTTTGAGACGGCGAAAAACCGCCCTTCGGGTGGGAAGGGACAGAGCGATGACGTCCTATCCTCCGGTTGGAGGTTCTGGCGATGATCGCTTTCACATGGCTCCAGGGAAAGATCGGAAGGAAGGGTGACAAGACCTACCGGGCGCGCATCGTGGTCCAGTCCGGGTTCGCGCTCGTCTGCGTGCTCCTGGGATTTCAGTTCAGCCGCTTCGTGAGCGCGGCGCACGCGGGCAGGTTGCCGCTGCCGCACCGGCCGCCGGGCGTCGAAGGGTTCCTGCCGATCAGCGGACTCATGGGGATCTTCGACTGGTTCTACCAGGGCACGCTCAACGTGATCCATCCCGCGGCGACGATGATCTTCGTCACCGTGCTCGCGATGTCGGTCCTGTTCCGGAAATCCTTCTGTTCGTGGGTCTGCCCGATCGGGTTTTTCTCCGAAACCCTGGCGCGCCTGGGCCGGCGGATGTTCGGCCGCAACTTCCGGGTCTGGAAGTACCTGGATTTCCCGCTGCGCGGTCTCAAGTATCTGCTGCTCGGCTTCTTCGTCTGGGCGATCGTGGGCATGAGCGCCGAGTCGCTCCACGCCTTCATCGATTCGCCGTACAACCGGCTGGCGGACGTGAAGACCGGCATGTTTTTCGCGGACCTGGGCCGGGTCGGGGTGATCGTGCTGGCGGTCCTCGCCGTGGTCTCGCTGCTGGTCAAGAACGCCTGGTGCCGGTATCTCTGCCCGTACGGCGCGCTGTTGGGTCTTTTCTCCTGGATGTCGCCCACGCAGATCCGCCGCGATCCGGTGAGCTGCATCGACTGCGGCCTGTGCGACAAGGTCTGCATGGCGCGCCAGCCGGTCTCGCGGAAGCTCACGATCCTGAGCCCGGAGTGCACGGGCTGCCTGGACTGCGTGGCGGTCTGCCCGGTCAAGGACGCGCTGGGAGTCCACGTCGCCAGGAAGCGCTGGGAGGCGCCGCGCTACGCGATCGCGGTGCTCCTCCTGTTCTTCGCCGGCTACTTCGGAGCCCGCGCCTTCGGCCTGTGGGACAACGCGATCGGCGATCCGGAGTACGTGGAGCGCATCCAGCAGGACGGTTCGATCCCCTACGTCCATCCGGGCATGTGAGTCGGCGGCGCGGGCGTCCGCCGTCTCGGCGTCCGGAGCCCCCGCCTCCGGCGGATATGCCCCCGTGACCGCGTGTCCGGCCCCCGCGAGATGCGGAGGAAACGCGTCGGGGGCTCGTGAAGCCCCCGGGAGCGACGGAGCCCCTGTCCCGGGGGCACATGGAGCCCCCGCGGGGGCTCGTGCAGAGGTGCCGGGGGCTCGTGAGCCCCCCGCGGGGGGGAGAGCGCCCCCGGCGGGGGGAGGCGAGCCTTCGTCGGGGGCATTGGGGTCTGTCACGGGGGCGCCTCCATCTTTCCAGGCCGCTTGAGTCGACGCGGGGAGGGGGGATGCAATCTCTCCGCTAGAATGGAGCAAACGCTGAGAAGTCCGCAGGAGGGGCGTGCGCATGCAGCTCGGCCGGGTGTTCATTTCGTCGGCCTTCAGGGACATGCTGGATCTCCGCGAGGCCGCGGCGGAGGCAGTGCGGCTGGTCGGACTGGAGCCGGTGCCGGCCGAGCACCATCTCGCCCAATCCGGCTCCGTGCGCGACGCCCTCGAACGCGAGATCCGGCATTGCAACACCTACGTCGGGATCTTCGACCGTCGGCGCGGCACGGTGCCTCCGGGGAGCGGCCGGGCCATCACGGAGGAGGAGAGAGATCCCGTGCCAGGCCATCGGGCAGTCGCCACTGGAACCAGAGCGACAAACGAAGCCACCGGCTTGGCTGAGAAGCTGGTGCACAGCGGGTTCCGCCGGGTTCTGGGTATGCAGAGCAAGATCTCCGACGAGGGCGCCACCGCCTTTGCGGAGAAGCTCTATGCCTGGCTGGCCGACGGCGCCGACCTCTCTCAGGCGCTCCGGGTGGGCCGGGCCGAGCTCCTGGTCAAGGGTGAGGTGCATGAGTGGGCCGTTCCCACGCTCACGACACGGTGTGACGCCGGCCCTCTCGTGGCACCCCAGGGGAGCGCCGAGCCGGTCCAGCATCCGTTCGATGCTGCGCGGGGCGCCTTCGAGGTCGAGGGAGTCAGCTATCTCAAGGAGGGCTACGTGGGCCGCCGCGACGTGGAGCGCCGCCTGCGTCTGGCCTTCGAATCCGAGCGGCTGATCGCCATCTACGGCCTCGGTGGCATCGGCAAGTCCACCCTGGCAGCTCGCTTCCTGGAACGCCGGCAGGCCGAGGGCTGGCGTGTCCTCATCCTAGCCGCGAGCTGGCGCCGG
>DATANP010000306.1:0-13698 GCA_036266195.1 Thermoanaerobaculia bacterium
TCACCGAAAGCTGGAGATACGTGAGACCGCTCCGCCGGATCGCGTCGAGATAGTCCGCCAGACGCGCCCGGTTGAGACAGATCTCGCCGTTCAGATAATCCGCGAGGCTCAGCACCTCCAGCGGATGACCGGGCCGCAGCCGTCCGCTCGCCAGGAGCCGCTCGCGGACCGCCTCCGGCTCGCCCCAGAGATGCTCCCAGGGCTCGGTCGGCAGGTGCGACCCGTTCGACGACGCGTAGAGCGGCGCCGAGAAGATCGCCACCCGGCCGCGGCCGGGCTCCACCACCCGGGCGCACGCGGCGAACGCGCCGGGCAGGTCCGCCACGTGCTCGAAAACATTGTTCGACAGCACCAGGTCGAACCGCCGGCCCAGGCTCGGCGCCTCCACGATGTTCAACTGGTGGAACGAGACCCGGCCCGGGTCCAGGCCGAGCTCCGAGGCCACCGCGCGCAGCGCCACCGGGTCCTGCTCCAGCACGTCGAGCCCCACCACCTCGCGCGCCCCGTGCCGCAGCGCCCAGAGCATGTCCGTGCCCGCCCCGACCCCGAGCACCAGCACCGACCTGCCGGCGGGGTCCGCCAGCGGCGTCAGGAAATGATCGGCGTGCAACTGGCCTTCGAGGATGAACTGCCGGCGTTGGGCGTCGGTCTCGGGTGCCAAAACGCCGTTACCTTAACATGGAAAAGAAGAGAGCCGCCCCGGAGAGCGGCTCCCTCCCGGACGGCTTACGGATGCTTCGCGCACAGCGTGAAGCTGCCGCTGCCCGAATAGGACAGGACCTTCCAGCGGTACCACCCCGCCGGCGCGGTGGTCTTGACCTCCTCCGTCGAGCCGGCCTGGGCCGAGCTCGTATACGTCGACCAGGGACCGGCGCTGCTGGAAGCCGTCTCCAGGATCAGGTCGAAGTCCTGGCTGTCCGGCCCGTCCAGGTGGCCGAAATGGGTGCCGGAGGCTGCGGAGGTCGCGGGCGTGACCTTGTAGGCCCCCGTCCCCGACAGGCTGTTGCTGCTCGCCGGGTAGGTCGTGCCCGGGCAGTAGGCGTTCGCATAGAAACAGTTGTCCCGGCCGCCGTTGCCACAGACCTTACCCTTGTTCGTCGGAGCGCAGAGCGTCGGGCACGTTCCGGTCGTGCCGTAGTTGAATACCGGGCCATCCAGCCTATAGGTATTCCGTGCTCCAACGCATGTCCTGGCGGCATCGCACACGCCGGTTCCGAACGCCGTGAAACCGCCAGGGCAGTGATCGGACACGGGATCCGGCGCGGTGCCTTCGTACACGTCGAAGGCCACGTTGTCCGTCTCCGCGTTGTACGGGCACGACGTCGTATCCGGGTTCGAGCACCATGCCAGGCACATGCCGTTGAACTGCGATCCGTTGCCCTGGCACAGCACGCTCTTGTACTGGTCCGCCAGTGTGGCGCCCGAATTGACCACGTATGGGCAGGGCGACGGACCCACCGAGCCCCGCAGCACCCGGTCGCGCGCGAGCCACCCAGCCCCCCGCTTGCCGGCGACCGACTCCCCTACCGCCTCGCCATAGATCATATAAGAAAGGCCGAACTCCGCCTGAGCGTCGGTGATCGCGGCCGTGATGTTCGTGATGTCCTCCGCCGAGATCGAAGCCGGGCTCTTGGCCATCTTCTTCTTCGGCGTCTGGAACCGGATGCCGGTCTCGGCCTGCAGCGTGCTGCCGGGAATCCGGAAGCGCGCCGGCGCGGGGAAGAAGCGGCTGTAATTTGCGAACTGCACGTACGCGCCGCGCGCCTCCTGCATCCGACCCAGCCGCTCGAGCGCCACGCCGCGCAGCAGATGGATGTACCGCAGCCCCGGGTTCTTTGGCAGCAGGCTCAGCACCTCGTCGTCCCGCCGCTGATCCAACAGCCACTCGCCGAAGTCGGTCATCGCGAGCTCGCCCTCGGCCCCGTCGAGCGCGTCGTGGAACGCCGCCTCCGTGCCGCTGTCCTTCATCAGGCGCAGGCCGCGGGCCACTTCGAGCCGTACGCCCGCGCCGTCGTCCACCTTCCGGATCGCATTGAAAATCTTTTCAAAGGCCGCCTTGTCCCGCGTCCGTCCGAGGACCTCGGCCAGCCGGCGGGTCAGGCTCGGATCGACCGTTTCGAAGCCGAGGCCGATCTCCGCCGCGCGCACCGCCTCGCGGGCGGCCTGCTTCAAAAGGTTTCGATTCGTCCCGTCGGACATGTACCACAGCAGCTCGGCGTAGAGCTGGTGCAGGTTCCGGCTGTCCGGATAGATCGCCAGCGACGCCTCCAGCAAGGTCTTCGCGCGCGACCACTGGCCCGAGGCGATCAGCCGCCGCGACTGCCGGTAGCGGTCCGCGAGGTCCGCGGAATCCTCGTTCGGATCGCCCGCGAAGGCCGCCTCCGCGCTCGGGCATTCCGCGCCGGCCGCAAAGATCGCGGCCTCGGACGATGGCTCCCCGGCCGTCATCGCGGCGTCCGCCGGGCTCAGGTTGAGGATCTCGCCGGCTGGTGGCTTCTTGAAGGGAGTGGCCGACGGTTGCGCGGCCAGGGCAGAGAGAGAGGAGAGAGACAGAACAGTCAGGATCATGGACTGACGCAGGATGTTGACGGGCATTGTAAGCACCTCCATGTTGCCATCCTGTTCAACGCTGAAATGCAAGCGCCGCGCCATTCCGCAGATCGATCACCGCCGGCCCGAATGGTCTCCCCGGCCTCCTGACTTGGATGTAAACCGGATACCGGCGGCGCCCTGGACACGGCTGTCGGGAATCCTGTAGCGCTCCGGCGCCGGGAAGCTCTGGCTGTATCTTGCAAACCGGGCGTACTCCCGCGCCGCCTCCTCCGAACGGTTCAGGCGCTCCAGCGCCACGCCGCGCAGGAAGCTCAGATAGTAGGCGTTGCCCGTCTCCGCTGTCGGCGGTATCGTCTGCAAAACCTCCTCGTTGCGGCCGTGGTCGAGCAGCCACTCGGCGTACGCGGCCCTGGCGTCGACGCTGTCGGGCTGGGCGGCGGCCGCCTGCCTCAGCGTCTCCTCCGCCCGCGGATCGTCCAGGCGCGCGAGCGCCGAGGCGTAGCTCTGCCGCACGAAGGCGCTCGAATCCTTCGCCGTCAGCCGCCCGAAGATCTCGTCGAGCGCCTTCCTGTCGCCGAGCGCGCTCAGATACGTCGCCACCTGGTCGGTGAGCTTCGGGTCCACGAAACCCTGCTGAAGCCCGAGCTCCGCGGCGTGCACCGCATGGTCCGCCGCCTGCCGGAGGAGGGCCTTGTCCTCGCCGTTGCGGGACCGGTCCCAGAGCAGCTCCGCGTAGAGCTGGTGCAGGTGCCGGCTGTCGGGATACTGCCCGAGCGCGCGTTGCAGCGCGCTCTCCGCGGCCGCCAGGTCGCCGGAGCCCATCAACTGCCGGGCCTTCAGGTACTGATCGACGAAATCCTGGGACTTCTCGTTCGTGTCCGGAACGAAATTGCTCTGCCGCGTGTCGGGAGAGGAGGCCGGGGAGGCCGCGGCCGGAGGCATGGAGGCGCCGGACCCCGCGTTCCTCACGTCCGGATCGGGACGGCAGCCTGGGAGAGAGAGAAGGAGGAGAGCGAGAACGAGCCGCGTTGTGTTCATCGGAAGCTCCCTTCGCGTCAATCGTGCAAGACCTGCACGAAGCGCGGGAGCTGCAAATCCGCTGCCGGAGAGCTGCACGGAGGCGTTGCCACCTCCCCTGTTGCAATGTCACCTTCTCCGTTGCAATGTCACCTCCCCTGTTGCAATGCAAGCTCCCCCGGGCCGATGTCAACGGCCCCGGGCCAATGTGAGCTCCCCCAGGCCGGTGCCAAGTGATCCGGCGCGTTGTGAGCTCCCCTGGGCCGATGCCAGGTGATCCGGCGCGTTGCCAACGGCTCTGGCGCGTTGCCACCTTGCAGCGGCTTGGAGCACCTGACATTGCACCGGGGGACCTGACATTGCAACGGAGAACGTTGCATTGCAACAGGGGAGCTCAACTCACGTCCGAGAAGCTGATCGCGCTGACCAGGTCGTGGAACCGTCCCGGATCGAGAATCTCCTCGGGATCCTGGCCGGCATCCCAGAGGCGCTCGGCCTCTTCCATGGTTTCGCGGGCCGCGTCGCTCTGTCCCGCGGCATGGAGAGCGGTCGCGAGATGCGCCATCGAAAAACCCCGCACGCGCGTCCGCCAGCCTTCGGTGGCCCGGATGCGCCCGGCGATCTCCACCGCCAGCTCCGCCAGATTGCGGGCGCGCTCCGGGTCTTCCGGGGCCACCCGCGCGCTCTCGTTGCAGATCAGCTCCACCACCGCCCAGGTCTGCAGCTCCTTGGACGAGCGCGCCACCAGCACCATCTCGTCGAAGCTCTCCAGCTTCCGGAGGCGTTCCCAGGGTCCGCGCGCCTGCTCCCGCTCGCCCGCCCGGCCCGCGGCCCGCTCCTCGCCGGCCCGTTCGAGCCGCGCCTGCGCCTCCTCGATGAGCTTTCCGATCTCCGACAGGGTGCCGGACACCGCCGGCGGCTCCGGACCGACCGCACCCGACGCCTTGTACTCGGCCACCCGCGCCTCATAGTCCTGAAACAGGATCTCGCAGTCTTCGGTCGTGATGCCGAGGGTTTCACACATCCGGGCGATCTCGGCCGCGGTGGGATGGCGAGTGCCGTTCTCCAGCTTGCCGATGTTTTCCACCTGCGTCGAGCGTTCGAAGTCCTCCTGGGGGAGGCCCGAGAGAGCCCGGAGCATCCGCACCTTGAGTTGGGCCCTCGTGAGAGTCCGCGCCATTGCCATGCCTCCTTGAGTCATCCTGCCACACTATGAGGTGAAAACCCGGTGCTCGCCCGTCAAGACGGCCGCAAGATGCCGCGGGTGGAGATAAGAATGCGCCGCGCCACGGTGATCATCCTGCTGTCCGCCTCCCTGCTGTCCGCTCCCTCGTCGTCCCTCAGCCAGATTTGGAGCTTTTTGGCGAGACTCTGGGCCGCCCAGGATTCTATCGAGAGAGACCACCCCGTGCCTACCCTTGACGAAGGATGTGGTCTCGATCCCGATGGAAAGCCGAGGTGCACGGCAGGCTCCTAGATAGATGGCGGGGTGAAGACCAGGCCCGGGTCGTGCTGGGCGCGGAACAGCCAGGCCAGCAGCAGGCGGGCCAGCTCGGCCGTCGCCGCCTGCCTCGCCACCGCCTCCTCGAAGAGCCGCAACGCCTTCCGGGCCTCGTCGTGGATGCCGTTCTTCTCGAACAGCGGGGCGAGCTCCGCCGTGAGCCGCTGAGCCTCGGCCAGCTCGCCCCGCTCCAGGTGGATCGCCGCCGTCTCGACCAGCGAGAGGGCCACGTCGTAGTGGAGGCCGTGCTTCTCGAAGCCGCTCCGCGCCTCGGCGAGCGCCTCCAGGCCCTCCTCGGTCCGGCCGAGGTCGGCGGCGATCCGCCCCTCCAGCCACCGGAAGCGGATGCGGTCCTGCTCGTCCTTCGCGACCAGCCGGCGCAGAGGGGTGAGGAAGTACGAGGCCCGCTGGTGCCGGCCCGCCTTGGAGAGCGCCGCCGCGAGATTGAACCGCTGGATGGTCTTCAGGCGGCGCTCTGGATGTCCATCGACCACGGGGCACAGAGCCATCAGGATCCGGATCGCCGGATCGTACTCGCCCATGACCTCCAGGGTGAAGGCCTTCTTCAGGGAGACCTGCACAGGGCGTCGGGTCAGGGGAGCGGCCTGTTCGAGCAGGCTCAGAGCTTCGGGGAAGCGCCGCTGAGCGCGGCGGAGGGAGGCTTCGAGGTCGAGGAGCCGGCCCGGATCGAGCAGGCGGTTGGGATCGAGCCCCGCGGCCCAGAGGCGCCGGGCCGCGGCGAACGTGCGGTCGGCGGCGTCGAGGCGGCTGGACACGCGCAGGGCGTTGGCCAGATGTCCGGCGGCGAACCCGAGGAGGCGGAGGCGCCAGGGCTCCCAGACCTTCAGGTGCCGGGCCACCCGCACCGCGACGATGGCGAGGTCGAGGGCCCGGCGGGGGTCCTTGGACGCCGCCTGGGCGCTCTCGTCGCAGAGCCGCTCGACGAACGCCCAGCGCTGGTACTCGCGGCCGAAGCGCACGACGAGCGTCATCCCGGAGAGGGTCCCGGCCTCGCGCAGGCGCTCCCACGACTCGCCGGCTTCGAAGCGGTCGCTCTCGACCTCGTGGGGAGCGGGATATTCCGAGGCCGGCGGGACGCCGGAAGCGCGCAGCACGCGGCGGAGGCGCCGGCCGACTCCGCGATGAGCCGCTCCTGGGCGGCGGCCAGCTCGGGATCGGCGGCCGGGTCGAGGCCGTAGAGCGCTTCGAGACAGGCGGAGACGAGGATGACCTCGGCCTTGGAGCAGTTCATGGCCACGAGGAGCTTCTCCATCTCATCGCCCGGAGGGGGCTTGACCTCGGCGCGCTCGATCGCGCCGATGCGCCGGACCGTGGATGGAGCCCGCATGGCGAGGTCGTCGGCAACGACCTCCTTGAGGAAGCGGAACAGGGACAGGAGCAGGGCCTTGAAGGGTAGGAGGAGTCTCATATCTATATAGTTGCCGCAGCCCCCCCTTTTTTTTGACAAAACCCAGGAAAGTCGAAGAAATTCGCCAAGTGGAGAGTTTTTGACCCACCGTTTTTTGTAAGTACCTACGAATTTGGCAGTGACCGGCTCGGATTGGACCAGGGCTCCTTATCATGGTCCCTCATGAGAAGACCGGAGAAAGAGTTCGATACCGAGACCCTGCCGAAGATCCTGGAAATGCTGAGCCAGCAGTTGGAGTCCCTGGAGTCGGAGGTGGAAGTCCTCCAGGCTGCGCAGGAGCTGGTCCCCCGTCCAAGCCCGCTGCAGGTGGCGCGCATGAGGGAAGGAGGGCTGCCGATGACGAAGGCGGCCTACATGCTGGGCCGCCTGCAGAGGGGCATCGTAGCCCTGGAAAACGTCGCCTCGGACCTGCGCACCGACCTGGAGCACGGCTTCGGAGACGTGGAGAAGGTGGAGCTGGTCGAAGCCGACTACAACGCCATCGAAGCCGCCGTGACCCGCCTGAGCTGAGCAGTTTCCTCGCCACTTTCCCTTTCCAGAACAACCACTTAGACCAAAAAGTCCAAAATCTGGACTTTTTGGTCTGGACTTTTGTCCGAAAAACCATAGACAAGCCATAGATGTGCTGCGTACACTCTCTTCGTAAGGCGAAAGGAGAGGATCGATGGCGAGAAATACGGCTTACCTGGGAAGAAGGAGCAGCAGGGATGCGGGAAACCGCTCCGATCTTGTCCAGTTGGGGCGTGGGATCAGAGAGATGCGGTCGCGCCGGAGTCTTCCGCGCAAGCTGCTGGCGAGTCGTCTTGGGGTGAGCTGCAAAGTGCTGGGTTACTGGGAGCGAGGCCAGACGAGGCCGCCGTTCGAGAAGTTGATCAGCCTGTGGCGGGAGCTGGAAGTGACGCCCGACGAGCTGTTGGCGGCGGGCGAGAAAGAGTCAACCCGTCGCCGGGCCAGGGAGGCCCGGCGACAACTTGAAAGGAGAAGGACGATGAGCGACGAGACGAGTGTGGTGGTGGAGCCGGGCCCGGTGGATCCGCTGGTGGGGACGGAGGACCCGGACCTGAAGTCCGAGCGGGTGCAGGACGAGTAGGGATCGGTGAGGAGAGAAGGACCATGCAACTCAAACGAGCCGAAGGCTCAGAAAGGAGAAGGACCATGCGAGAGAGGACGAGATCGGGGAAGTTGGGAGAGTGGCAGCGCCTGTTGGCGGCGCTGCAGATCAACCAGTCGGAGCTGGCATTCCTGGAGCCGCAGAGGACGCAGCTCGCGACGCTGGTGGGCCAGGCGGAGGATTTCTTCCAGAGCCAGGCCGCGCTGGCGGCGAGCAAGCAGGACGCCTCGCAGCAGTTGGCGGCGCTGGTGTCGGAGTGCGACCGTCTGATGACGGTGCTGCGCTTCTCGCTGAAGCAGTACTACGGCCCGACCGCGGAGAAGCTGACGGAGTTCGGCATCCAGCCCTTCCGTGGGCGGGACCCGAAGGCCAAGCTGCCCCCGCCGCCGGTGGAGTCGCCCGGCCCGGTCGATCCCGAGCCGGCTGCGGTTGACTAGCATCCCCTGATCTGGCGAGGGGGCGGACCGTTCGAGCCCCCTCGCCCTTTTTTTCAAGGAGAAAGACCATGCCCACGAAGAGAAGCAGGAAAACCCGCACCCTGACCGACCTGCTGCTGGCCTGGCAGCAGGTGATGACCGAGGCCGGAGGGAAGCCAGGCAGTAGCAGGAAGCCTCCGGAGCCCAAGCCCGGCACGCGGGAAGCGAAGTTGAAGTCCTGGCAGCACCTGTTGTTCGCCATGGAGGAGAACCAGCCGGATCTCGCCTACCTGGACACCTACCGGGCCCAGCTCGAGACCCTGCTGCGCCAGGCCAGGGAGCTCCTCGAGCTCCAGGCGGGCCTGACGGGCCTCAAGCAAGGAGCCACGAAGCAGCTCTCCGAGCTGATCGCAAGCGGCCAGAGGCTGGCAACGGTCCTGAGGCTCAGCGTGAAGCAGCGCTACGGCAACACCGCCGACAAGCTGGAAGACTTCGGCATCGAGCCCTACCGCAAGAAGGTCCGGTAGCGAAGCAAGTGGGAGGGAGGGGTCTTCACTGGGAGCGCCGGCGTCTCGCCGGTCCTCCGAGCGAAGCGAGGTTCATTGAAAACCAGGAGGGACGGCGGCTGCCGGGTCCAAGGCCACCGCCGTTCCGAAGAGGCCCGCCTGCTCGGGGAGGGGGCGGCCGGCGCTGGGCGTGCGCTGGGGACCTCTGTGTTGTGGACCTCCCCGGTTCGTTTGCGCATTACGCTTGTGCAAAGGTAGACTGTAAAGCGTAATGACGACTCCGGGCTCCTGCGCCGCGTGAGATTCCTGGACCGTGGCAAGAATCGAGATCGAGGACATCTGCGAACCGGAGTGGGCTGCCTGGTACCGGATGACCCCCCGGGAGCGCTGGGAGGAGAGCGCCAGGCTCTGGCACCATTACATTGCGATGGGGGGCTCTCTTGATCCCGAGCCCGATCCGCAAAGCCCTTTCTACGATCCGGAAACATCGGGTCGCCCACCTGTTGATGGGCGGCCAGGCCTGCGTGTTGTACGGCGCAGCGGAGTTTAGCCGGGACCTCGACCTGGCTCTGCTGCCAGACCCCACAAACCTGGATCGCCTCGAAGCGGCTCTCGAAGAGCTCGGCGCCAGCGTCATCGCCGTACCACCCATGGCGCTGGAGTACCTGAGCGAAGGACTCGCCGTCCACTTTCGCTGCAGCCAGCCGGAGGTCGCCGGCTTGCGCATCGACGTCATGACCCGCATGCGCGGCGTCGCCCCCTTTCCCGAGCTCTGGGCACGGCGGACGACCCTTGTGTTCGACGACGAGACGCTCGAGGTGATGGCTCTGCCGGATCTCGTGGCTGCCAAGAAGACCCAGCGGGACAAAGACTGGCCGATGATCCGCCGCCTCGTGGACGTCAACTACCTGAGTCATCAGGACGAGCCTACCCCGGAAAGGATTCTGTTCTGGCTCCGGGAATTGCGGTCCCCCGAGCTCCTCGTGGAGGCCGCTCGGGCTCATACCGGTGCTGCCATGGAGCTGGCCGCAGAAAGACCGCTCCTCAGGCTGGCCGACCCCGAGGATCTTGCGAGCGGTGCCCTCTCCCGGGCACTCCGTGAGGAGGAAGACGCGGAGCGGCAACGGGACGAGACCTACTGGAAACCCCTGCGCGAGCAGATCGAGCGCCTTCGGAGGGAGCGGGGTAAGCGGTCGAGTTGAAGCCGCTTCCTGGTGGTCCTGGCCACCCGCCTGCTCGGGGAAGGGGCGGCCACCGCTGGGCGTGCCACACTCCTGTCATGAGTGCTACTCGGGCGGATTGCCGGTGACGGCCGCGCCCCGCCTGGATTGCATCATGGTGTATCATCATCGCATCATGCGCACCACGGTCGACATTCCGGAGCACCTGCTCATTGAAGCCAAGCAGCTCGCTGCCGAACGGCACCTGCCGCTCACGCGTCTGTTCGAAGACAGTCTTCGCCTCTACCTTGGAGAACAACGTCTGCGGCGGCCTCAAACCGGGCCGGAGCCGCTGCCACTCTTGCACGATCCGGTGCCGGTGGAGGGAATCGACCTCGACGACACAAGCCGGCTCTGGGATCTCGCGTGATTCTCTGCGATGTCAACGTGCTCCTCGCGGCCATGGTCGAGCGTTCGCCCCACCATGCCGTGTGTCGTCGTGAGCTGGAGCAACTCCGCTCCCGTCCCCGGGACATGGCGATCAGTGAGCTGATCCTGGCCGCGGTCGTCCGGATCGGCAGCAATCCTCGGGTCTTCCGTCCCACGCCGACCCCCGAGGAAGTGTTTCGCTTCATCGAGGCCCTCGCCTCGCAAGCTGACGTGCGCCGTATTGAACCTGGCCCCCGCCACTGGAAGATCTTCCGGGGCCTCGTGCTGGAAACCGGCATCTGTGGCTCGGAGACCACCGACGCCTACCTGGCAGCCCTCGCGATGGAGCACGGCTGCGAGTGGTGGACGACGGATGGGGGCTTCTCTCGGTTTCCCGGGCTCCGCTGGCGCAACCTCGCTGCTTGACACGGAAATGGCGCGAAGTGGCCCGCCTGTTCGGGGAGGGGGCGGTCCGGCGCGGTGTGCGCCGGGGACCTCTTGTTGGGAAACCTCCCCGCTGGTCCGTCCTCTCTAGACCGGCGGTTTGCTGCACGTGAAGTTGCGGGCCCGTATCTCAGACCGGGAGGGGAGCGAGGCAAGCGTCTCATGCCCTCCATGCCAGACTCTACGCAGGTTACAATGAAGAGGGGGCAACAGAATTTAGGACCCCTTATCCATGGACCTTGATAGCGCCACGGAGGGAAGCCGGCCGGTGCTCTTGGGGAAAGGAGCGGCTGGCTTGGCGACTATGCCGAAGTTCAATCCCATGTTGTTGGAGCTTGGCGAGGCTGGCGAGGACGGTGAGCGCCTCGTTTTCTACAAGTATCAGTCCCGCATCCAGCGCTTCTTCGAGAAGAAAGGGATCTCGCCGGCGGAAGCCCAAGATCTCACCCAAGAAACCTTCCTGCGGGTTTTTCGAAGTGAGGCAAGGCTCGAAAATCGGGAACAGATGGAGGCCTGGATCTTCGAGATCGCCAGAAACGTACGGGTCAACGCGCTACGGGCCAAAGGGACCTTGAAGCGTGCGGCGACTGTGATCTCGCTGGATGAACCTGGCATTGAAGGAGAACCTAGGGAAGTTACAAATCCTGCCCTTTCAACAGATGAGCAGGATGCACTGGCCAATGCGATAACCCGCGAGCAACTTCGGGCTCTCCAAAATGCGCTTGCAGAATTGCCGGAACAGATGCGGCATTGTGTGCGTCTCCGGCTTCAAGATGACCTCAAGTACAAGGAGATTGCAAAAATCATGAGGATCTCGATTGAGACCGTGAAGTCGCATCTCCACCAAGCGAAAAAGCGCCTCCGGTCTCTGCTGGAGCCGCACTTCGGGCCGATCGACTTCTGAGTCGCGAGGGAAGGAGAGCTTTCCGTTGATTAAATCCCGCAAACCCATCCACGAGGCGATGATCTCTCTCGCACGCGAGGAACTGCGTGGCACGGAGCACCTGTCGCCGAGCCGGCTCATCGCGTACCATCGCGGGGAGGTCCCGCCGACGGAGGCGACACCCATCACGGAGCACCTGTCGCTTTGTAGGGAGTGCTCTGCCTTGGCCCTCGAGGTCGCCGAGTTCTTTGCTGATGACGACGAGGAGGAGGACATTAATCCAACTGATTCCGAGGCGGCGTGGCAGGAACTCCAGGCAGTGATGTCAGGAGCGGAGCAACGCCCAAAGGCTCCGTCTCCGGTGCTCTCGCTGTCGTCGTTCGCGCCTCCCCATCGCTCACTCCTTCGATCGCTGGCATTCGCCTATAGTGTCGCGGCGGCTTGTGCCGCAGTTAGCGTCGGTCTCATCCTCTTCAGGGAGACAACTCCCCACCGGAGCCCCCAGGCCAACACCGGCCTCTACGATTTAACGTCCTCGGGTTCAAACCGAGCCGAGGCGGCCGATGCAACTCCGATACGCTTCCGGACACCTGGCGACTCGGCCCTCTTGATCCTCAATCCAGAAGGTACATTAGACTCTGCTCGCTATGGAGTACGCATCCGTGACTCGAAGGGAGCGGTCGTCTGGCGATCCGAGGAACTCGTGGTTCAGGCTCCCGGAGGCTTTCACCTGAGCCTGCCCGCCGGAGCATTGCCCCCCGGGCATTACTCCTTGGAGCTTTATGGGACTACCGAGAGGCGGGAGACGCCCCTTGGCACCTATCCAATAATTGTAATTGAGAAATAACCCCGTAGAGGGTTCTCGCGTCGGCGAAAGCGCCGTAGAATCGCCCGGTTCCTCGAACTGGTCGTGAGGCTCTCCCGATGATGCCTGGAACCCTGCCTTTTGGGCGAGCTGGGCTCGCTCTTGCCGCTCTTGCGCTCCTCACCTGTCGCGATGCGAGGCAGACCCGCCTTGTCTTGCAGCCCGGCCTGTCGCTTTCAAGCAAGGTGAAGGCGGGGGCGGTCCGGAGCTTTGTCTTCGAGCTCCACCGCGACCAATACCTTGCCCTGCGCGTGACGCAAGAGCCGCCGCTCGATGTCGTACTCACTCTTCAGTCTCCAAGAGAACGCTGGGTACCTATTGACACTCAATCCCCGATACCTGTACCCGAGCTACTCCGGGTAGTGGCGCCACTGAATGGTCTTTACATCCTCGAAGTAGAGTCATCCGGGGATTCTGCTGGACCATTCCGCCTTGAAGTGGTGGAGCTCCGGCCGGCGACCGCCCGCGACCGGCTCACCGCCAAGGGCCAGCAGACTCTGGCCCAGGCGGAGAAGCTGCGCCGGCAGAATGGCGAAACCAGCGACCTTCGTGCACTGCCGCTCTATGAAGAAGCGGTCGACCTCTTTGCCCAGGTTGGCGAAGCGGATAACGAAGGCTACGCACGGATCCAATGGGCACGAGTCTTGAAGCGACGGAATCGCAAGGACGAGGCAGCAACCGCACTGCGTGGGTGCCTTGCTCTTCCCGCTGGCGCACAGTCGCTGGGAACGCGGGCCAGGGCCGCCATGATGCTCGCAGAGGTGGCATCCGATCTCGGGAATGGTGCCGAGGCCGAGGCCGCAAACCGCGAGTCGCTCGCCCTGTGGCAACAGCTGGGACAGACTACATGGGAAGCGGAGGTGGTCAATCGGCTTGCCCATCATGCCTCGGAACGAGGCGAGCTCGCGCAGGCGGAAAGGCTCTATCGTGACGCTCTGAAGTTGTGGGAGGCCAGTGAGGAAGCCTCTTCGGCAGCCATGGTGTTGGGAAACCTGGCCTCGGTCTATAGCTTGGCGGGAGAGCCGCAGCTCGCGCTCGACACGGCAGAGGAGGGACTGGCGCGGGCTCCGAAGGATATGGCGCCTGAAGATCGGGCAGGGATTCTAGCGCAGAAGGGTGAGGCACTCGCCAACCTCGGCCGCCGAGAGGAAGCGCAAGGAGTCTTCTCAGAGGCCCTGCTTCTTCGTAGCAAAGGTGAGCCGGCCAAACTCGCACAACTCGAGCGGCGCCTGGCGCGGCTGGCCTATGACCAAGGCAACTACGACGAAGCCTCAAGGCAGTTCCGCAATGCACTCACTGTCCTGACGACGGCGCAAGACTGGCAAAGCGTAATCGCCACCCGGCAGGATCTCGCTTGGACCGAGCTCAAACGCGGCCACCTGGA
>DATANP010000307.1:0-9419 GCA_036266195.1 Thermoanaerobaculia bacterium
ATTTTATATGCTTGGGCTTGGCGCTTTTCACTACAAAATATTTGATTAAAGCTGATCTAGCATTTTTGTACTATACAATTTTGATCTTATCTGTTAGTTATAGTCATGTCGTGGAATACTTGCCAGGGTTCAAGGCTCCCTATGTTGCAAGCACAATTACCATTCCAGTTTTAATCGTCGCAAGGAATTTTCCGAGCGATAGTAATAGGCTCAGCTTGGTTGCCGCGGCAGTATTTTTCTTTGTCCTGGGAAGAGAAATGTGTATGGACTTCTTGGATAGGACCGGGGATGCTTTTTCTTTCATGCACAAAATTGCGCCTAGCCCACTCGCGATCATCTCTTTCTCCGTCCAATTAGTTGCATGTATTATTTTACTTCTTCTGGTCGAGAATACCTTTGATCTTCTAGCTTTATTGCTGATTGTGGTTCTCTTCGTTTTGTCCGGAATCCATTGGCTCAAGAAACCAAGAACGTCGATAATCCTAATGAAGCTTGAATTATTTATTGGGTTATACTTTCTTATCTAGCGGATTCGCTTATCACTTGCCCAGCAACGGCTCAAGTATCATTATTAGTATTGTAATGCCAATCGGCAGGTCGCTCAGTGTAAGCTGCATGCTATACCGCAGCTCTTCTCTTGACATGCGGTCCACTTCAAGCAAATAAGACTCCTTTTCAAAGTGACTCAGTTTTTCGCTCTTAAGCTTTTCCCGGAGTCTCTTCACTTCAACGTCAATTGACTTACTGTATAGTCTTCGCAGGACAATCCTGGGATAGAAGTTGAAAATCAATAGTACTGGAGTAGCGATAAAAGCTGGCAGGATCAACAATATTTTAGTGCTCTGCCCGAATATGCTTTTGTACGAGAATGGACCAGAATAGTAGCCCATGACATGAATATAGACAAACACAATAGTAAGCGTTGAAATTATGTGTACATAGCTATTGAGCTCATCTAATTCTCGTTCCTTGAACAAATTTCTTGTAACTGGCACATCCACTAGAGAATGCAGCATCAACCCCGCATAACACAGTTTACGCCCGATGTAGACACCGAGGCCATATTGAACGCAGGCTGGTATGATCATCAATGATTCCGCTAAGCTTGACAACGGAAACCGGCAATAGGTAAATATTATGAATCCGGCCACTATGAAAGACGCAGAAAAAGTGACTGATCGCCAAAGACTGTTGAAGCGATTTTTGTAAAATAAATAATTTGTTCCCTCCAGCTCATCATCCGGGAAGGCTTTTTCAATACGCTCAGAGATTAGGTTCTGCGAGCCGAACAAAATAAACGTCGTCCCTAGGATTAGTCCCAATGATACCAAAGTCTTAAAGGAGATGTTGTAGGCAAACAAGAAATTTTGGAACTCATCCTGTCCTTCCAAGGCATAGATAAGGGAGGCGCTTGCGAGACCGTAGATTAGGCTGATTCCCAAACCTAAAAACATTGTGTGCATGAATCTAAAGGGCGATATTTGCTGCATGATAATCCTTAGTTATCCTCTGTCACTGGCCTTGTTATAGTACCTTGACCTGCCCATCCGATGGAGCGAAGCACTCTCCGTTCCGCCTCGCGACACTCAGCAAGTTTCCTGAATCCGTAGACTTAGCAGAGAGTATAGAACTGTCTGGGATCGGGCGTCAATCCTTACCGGCGGCTACATAGTTACCGATACGCGCCAAGCGTCTTGGGTCGCATATTTCGGCCACAGTTTTAGTTCGATAAGCGCTCAGAATCAGAGACTCAAAAGCCGGGGCGAAGGGGAGGTACTCCACCCATGAGGGACCTCGCCGCCGAGCCTGTGCGAATCGCCCCGGCCTTCGCACACGTCGGGCACCGAACCGCCCCCTCCCCGGCAGGCGGCCCTCCTTGGTCGGAACGGCGGCGTCCTTGGACCCGGCGGCCGCGTTCCTGATTCAGTTGTCAATGAACATCAGCCCGGGGAGACCTCGCGCCTCCCGGACCTTCCTGCCTTTACTGCCTCTTACTGCCCCATGATCCGTCTCATGCGCTGAAGCAGGAGACGGGTGTCATAGATGTTCTCCGTGGCTACGAAGATCGTGTCGTCCTCGGCGATCATCCCCTTGATCTCCCCCCAGGCGGCGGCCTTCAGGGCCACCGAAACCGCCTTGGCCGTGCCCGGAGTCGTTTCGAACACCAGCATGTAGGGTCCGGCGCTCCGCACCCGGCGGACGAACTCCTCCATCTTCCCCAGGTGGCTCTCGTCCCCCTTCGGGTTCGGCAGGTGGTAGACGCCTTTGACTCGAACCACCCCCAACGCCTTCAGGTCCCGGCTGATGCTCGACTGCGTCGCCTTGAAGCCCTGCTTGCGCAGGGCCTTCGCGATGTCTGCCTGCTTTCTCGCCGACAGCGTGGCCAGTATCTCCATGATGGCCTTGCGCCGATGGTCCTGGATCTCCCGGTCGATTGGCATCCTCTCCTCCTCTTCTATGCGGCAGAGTAGCACGGCCAGGATAAGAAGTCCAGGAGCAGATTCACAGACTACTGGGTCCAGCCCACCCTATGCACATATACGAGCGAGGGCGCCGGCCCGTCGGGCCTCCTGACGAGGTCTACGCTCTGCCCTCGCCAGCGGCCCCCCAGGCGCGGGACGCCGAGATCTGGACTTTTTGGTCCAAACTTCGTTTCGGAAGGGCGCCCACAGGTGAGTTGGAACCCGTTCCCGTTGCCGGCTGGAAGCCGGCGCTCCCAGCGGGCAACAAAGCACGAATCCCTGGAGCATAAGGATCAGCCGGCCGATTCGTCGCTCCACACGGGCCGGAAGGCTGATATATCGCGTTGTAACCTTCCCTGGCGGAATGTCAGGTTACATTGCGCCAGAGCACCTTACATTGCGCCGGAGAACTTTGCATTGCGCCAGGGGAGTTGACAATGGCCTGGAGAACTTTGCATTGAGCCAGGGAAGTCGACAACGGCGTGGGGAACTTTGCAACGGGCCAGAGAACGTTACTTTGGGCTGGGGAACTTTGCAATGGCCCAGGGAAGTTGACATTGCCCTGGAGAAGTTGACAACGGCCCAGGGAAGTTGACATTGCGCCAGGGAACGTTACAACGCCGTGGATAAGCTTACATCGCCTCCTTGACGCCCAAACGGACCCTCTTACGCCGCGTTACCCTATCCTCCGCCCACCGGAGAAGCAGCCCCTTCCTTATTATATAGGAGGCGCCGCAGACTCCCGCGAAGCGTTTTCGACCCCCTGATTTTTGTAACTACCTACGGATTTCGCAGTGACCGGCTCAATCCGGCCGGATCGCGTTTATTCTCTTCGGCCTGGAAGGCGACGGTATGGCGGGTTCGTCCGTATACCGTTGTCGGTGGCCGGTCCGCCGGCTGCCTTGTTCTTTGACAATCGATTCACTGTAGGACAGGAGTGGGGCCTGCCGGCGGCGGGCAGGCCCTCAGCTCCTGCTTTACCGGTAGATCTCGGCTCCGGCAGCCCGGAACTCCTCGGATTTCTCTTTCAAGCCAGCTTCCAGGGCGGCTTCCTCGGCGAGATCCTGCTTCGCGGCGTACTCGCGGACTTCCTCGGTGATCTTCATGGAGCAGAAGTGCGGGCCGCACATGGAGCAGAAGTGGGCGACCTTGGCTCCTTCCTGGGGCAAGGTCTCATCGTGGTAGGAGCGGGCGGTATCCGGATCGAGGGAGAGGTTGAACTGGTCCTCCCAGCGGAACTCGAAGCGGGCTTTCGAGAGGGCGTTGTCGCGGATCTGGGCTCCGGGGTGGCCCTTGGCGAGGTCCGCGGCATGGGCGGCGATGCGGTAGGCGATCACGCCCTGGCGGACGTCTTCCTTGTCCGGCAGGCCCAGGTGCTCCTTCGGGGTCACGTAGCAGAGCATGGCGCAGCCGTACCAGCCGATCATCGCGGCCCCGATGGCCGAGGTGATGTGGTCGTAGCCGGGGGCGACGTCGGTGGTCAGGGGGCCCAGGGTGTAGAAGGGGGCCTCGCCGCAGGTCGTGAGCTGCTTTTCCATGTTCACCTGGATCAGGTGCATGGGGATGTGGCCCGGGCCCTCGATCATCACCTGAACGTCTTGCTTCCAGGCCACCTGGGTCAGCTCGCCCAGGGTGTCCAGCTCCGCGAACTGGGCGGCGTCGTTGGCGTCCGCGATCGAGCCCGGACGCAGGCCGTCCCCGAGGCTGAAGGAGACGTCGTAGGCCTTCATGATCTCGCAGATCTCTTCGAAGTGCTCGTAGACGAAGCTCTCCCGGTGGTGCGCCAGGCACCACTTGGCGTGGATCGAGCCGCCCCGGGAGACGATGCCGGTCATGCGGTTCGCGGTGAGCGGCACGTAGGCGAGCCGCACCCCGGCGTGGATGGTGAAGTAGTCCACCCCCTGCTCCGCCTGCTCGATCAGGGTGTCGCGGTAGATCTCCCAGGTGAGGTCCTCGGCCCTGCCGCCGACCTTCTCCAGGGCCTGGTAGATGGGCACGGTGCCCACCGGCACCGGCGAGTTGCGGAGGATCCACTCCCTCGTCTCATGGATGTTCTTCCCCGTGGAGAGGTCCATGATGGTGTCCGCGCCCCAGCGGATGGCCCAAACCATCTTCTCCACTTCCTCTTCGATCGAGGAGGTGACGGCCGAGTTGCCGATGTTCGCGTTGATCTTCACCAGGAAGTTGCGGCCGATGATCATCGGCTCGCTCTCCGGGTGGTTGGCGTTCGCCGGGATGATGGCGCGGCCTCGCGCCACCTCGTCGCGGACGAATTCCGGGGTGATGCGCTCCGGGATGCGCGCGCCCCAGGAGAAGCCGGGGTGCTGGGCCACGCCGCCTCCCCAGGCCTTGCCCCCGGCTGTCTCATTGGCGAGCTCGCGGCGCTGGTTCTCGCGGATGGCGATGAACTCCATCTCCGGGGTCACGATGCCCTTGCGGGCGTAGTGCATCTGGGTGACGTTGGGACCGGGGCGCGCCGCGGTCCAGTCCTTGCGCAGCGGCGGCAGGCCCTGGCGGAGGTCGATGCGGGCGTCGGGATCGGTGTACGGACCCGAGGTGTCGTAGAGGGTGACCGGCGGGTTCGGGATGATCTGGCCGGCGGCGGTCCGGGTCGGCGACAGGCGGACCTCCCGCATGGGGACGCGGACTCCGGGGTGCGAGCCCTCGACATAGATCTTGGTGGAATTCGGGAACGGATCGGCCGAAAGGACGGGAAGAATGGGCTTGCTGTCGATCATGGTGCGCTTGCCTCCGCTGGCATTACCCAGATCAGGTCTTGAGGGTCGTCCTCCGCGCGAGGACTCTCAGCCTTGCGGCCCCCCTAGCGTGAGACCGAATCGTACACCCTTGGAAGGAGATATCCTACGCGCCGCATGGAATCCGGCCGGAACCGCTTCGCCGCCGCCGTCACCCTGGCCTTCCTGGTGCTCGGCGGGATTGGGATCGCGCGTCACGAGATGTGGCGCGACGAGATGCAGGCATGGCTCATCCCGGCCGGCAGCGCGTCCCTCGGGGAGCTGATCCACAACCTGCGCTACGAAGGCCATCCGGCGCTCTGGCACATCCTGCTCTGGGTGCTGACCCGGGTCACGATGCGGCCCGAGGCCATGCAGGTCCTACATCTGGCGATCTCGGCCGCGGCGGTGTTCGTGTTCGCGCGCAGCGCGCCGTTCTCGCGGACGGTGCGGGCGCTCGCGGTGTTCGGGTATTTTCCCCTCTACGAGTACACGGTGATCAGCCGGAACTACGGGCTCGGGATGCTGTTCCTGTTCGCGGCCTGCGCCCTCTTCCCCTTCCGTCGCCGGTCTTACCTGCCGATCGCCGCGGCGCTGGCCCTGCTGGCGAATTCGAACCCCTACGCCTGGCTGGTGGCGGTCGCGTTCGCCGGCACGCTCGTGCTGGAGCCGTTCTGGGACCGGGAGGTCCGGGTGGGCCTGCGTCCGGCCGACGCGGGCCTGGGCCTTCTCCTGTTCGGCGCCGGCGCGGCCATGGCGGCAGCCCAGATGATCCCTCCTCCGGATGGAGGGTTCGCGACGATCTGGTTCCTCGAGCTGCGCCCGGCCCGGGTCTTCCGGGTCCTGAGCACGGTGGCCCGGGCCTGGCTGCCGATCCCGAACCCCACGGTGGAGACCGCCTGGAACACGAACCTGCTCTGGCACCTGCAGAACTGGGTGACGGCGCTGATCGGAGTGGCTCTGATCGGGGTCGCGATCATGACGCTCCGCCGCTCGCGGCCGGCGCTCGTCCTCTTTCTGAGTGGGACCGCGGCGCTCCTGGCGTTTTCCTACCTGAAGTACGCCGGGTACGCCCGCCATCACGGGTTCCACTTCCTCCTCCTTCTCGCCTGCCTGTGGATCGCCCGCGAGGCCAGCCGGGAAAGGACGAGCGAGCGCCTCCTGGTCGCCCTGCTGGCGATCCAGATCGTGGCCGGGGTCTGGATCTTTGGACAGGACCTCGTCCGCCCCTTCTCCGCCGCCCAGGCCACGGCCGAATTCCTCCGCGATCCGCAGTACGCGGAGATGACCATCCTCGGCTATCGCGACTCAGTGTCCACGCCCGTGGCCGGCTACCTGGGTCGGCCGTTCTACTACCCCCAGAGCAGGAGCCTCGGGACCTATGTGCTGTGGAACCAGGACCGGGTCGGCGAGGTGCCGTTCGGCGAGATGTGCCGGCTGCTCCGCCGCCAGGTCCGGCAGCACCGGGAGGGTGTGCTCCTGGTGTTCAATCAGCCGCCGCCCCTGTGCGGCGCCCGCTTGAAGCCCGAGGAGCTGGCGAGCTTCCGGGACAGCCTGCTGCCGGAGGAAGGCTACGGGGTGTATCGTCTTCGGATGCTTCCGTCCCGCTGAGGCGCGTAGATTTTTCCCGGTCGCGTCCCCGCTTTACACGGCGGCCTCCGCTCCGCCTGCCATTTCCCCGGGAATCCTTGCAGCTTATCGATTTCCTTAAATGGCACGGAACATGCTGTCTCACCTTCCGCGTATTGCCACTGCTACGCGCGAGGAGAATCTCTCTGCCGGGATCCAGAGTTCTAGTCGTCGCTCCCGAGCCGTTCTACGAGGATCGTGGGACGCCTATCGCCGTGTGTCAGCTCCTACAGGCACTGTCACAGCTCGCGTACGAGGTGGACCTGCTGACATATCCGATGGGCCGCGACGTCGAGATCCCGGGGGTCCACTTCCTGCGCACCGCGAACCCTCTCGGGCTGCGGCGGGTGCCGATCGGCTTCTCGCTGCGCAAGGTCCTGTTCGACGTGATGCTCCTGCCCGAGCTGGCCCGGCGGCTGGCGACCGGCAAGTATGCCTGCGTCCACGCCGTGGAGGAGTCCGCCTTCCTCGCGGTGCTGCTGGGCCGGCGGTTCCGGGTGCCGGTGATCTACGACATGCAGTCGAGCCTGCCCGAGCAGCTCGCGCAGCACCTCGCGTTCCGCTTCCCTCCGGTGCAGGGTGTGCTCCGGCAGTGCGAGCGGTGGCTGCTGCGGAGCGCGGACTCGGTGGTGAGCAGCTCGGGGCTCGCCCGGCGGGTGCGCGAGCAGGAGCCCAGGGCGCGGCTGCGGGAGTGGCGCTACTCCTCGCCGCTCGGCGCGGCCAGTCCGGAGGAGGCCGCGGTGCTGCGGAACGAGCTGCGGATCGGACCCTCCCGGCCGGTGGTGCTCTACTCGGGGACCTTCGAGTCCTACCAGGGTCTGCCGGAGCTGATGACCGCGATCCCCCACGTGCTGGCCGAGGTGCCGGAGGCGACGTTCGTGTTCGTGGGGGCCTCGGACCGGGGGGGCACGGGGATCGAGCGCGGGCACGCCGAGCTGGTCCGCAACGGCTCGCTGCGGGTGGTCCGGCGCCAGCCGCGCGAGCGCATCCCCGCGTTCCTCGCCATGGCGGACGTGGTGGTCTCGCCGCGGGCCTATGGCGACAACCTGCCGCTCAAGATCTTCGACTATCTGGCCGCGGGCAAGGCGATCGTGGCCACCGACATCCCGGCGCACCGCTCGGTGCTGGACGAGGACAGAGCGCTGTTCACCGGCCCCTGGTCGCCGGACCTGGCCCGCGGCATCGTCCGCGTGCTGCGCGACCCGGAGCTGGCCGCGAAGCTCGGCGCGGCCGCCCTGGCCTATTCCCAGGAGAAGTTCGGGTGGTTCTCGTTCGTCCACTCGGTCCGCGAGATCTACAGCGAGGTCGACGGGAATGGGAAAGGCGCCGCCTGAGATCGACTCTGTCCTGGTGAGCCACAACACCCGCGAGCTGCTGCTGGCCGCTCTCGCGTCGGTTACCCCGGAAGACACCGCCCGCGAGGTAATCGTGGTGGACAACGGCTCGGAGGATGGCAGCGCCGAGGCGGTCCGCCGCGCCTTCCCGCGGGTCCGGGTGCTGGAGAACCCGGACAACCCCGGCTATGGCGCGGCGGCCAACCAGGGGATCGCGGCCTGCTCGGCGCCCTTCGTGCTCCTGCTCAACAGCGACACGGTGGTGCGGCCGGGCGCGCTGCGGGCGCTGGCCCGATATCTGGAGGACCATCCGCGCGCCGGGCTCGCGGGTCCGCGCCTGGAGAACCCGGACGGCACGCTTCAGCGGTCCTGCTTCGCCTTTCTGGGCACGGCGCGGCTGGCGATCGAGAAGTCTCCGCTCGGTCCCCGGCTGGCCTCCATCCCGGCCTTGCGGGACCACTGGCTGATCCACCACGGTCCGCACGACCGGCCGCGCACGGCGCCCTGGGTGCTCGGCGCCGCGCTCGCCCTGCGGCGGGAGGCGTTCGAGGCGGTCGGCGGCTTCGATCCCGATTTCTTCCTGTACGCCGAGGAGGTCGATCTCTGCTACCGGCTCTGGCGGGCCGGCTGGGAGGTCCATTTCGCGCCGGTCGCGACGGTGATGCACGTGGGCGGCGCCAGCACGGCTCCGAGGCGGGCCGAGATGGAGGCGCAGCGCACCGACAGCGCCCGGCGGTTCTACCGGCGCCACTACTCTCCCCTGCGCGTCGCGGTGCTCGACGGCCTGATCCGCACGGCCTCGGGGCTCCGCCGGGTCCGGCGATGACCCCCGATCACCCGAAACTGGCCGTGGTGGTCGTCAATCACAACACCCGCGACCTCCTGCGGTCCTGCCTGGAGACGGTGCGCGCCGAGGCGGCCGAGGACATTGCCGAGGTGGTGGTGGTGGACAACGCCTCGACGGACGGCAGCCCGGAGATGGTCCGCACCGGGTTTCCCGAGGTCCGGGTTCTCGCGAACCGGCACAACCCGGGCTACGGCGCGGGCGCGAACCAGGGGATCGCGGCCTGCCGGGCGCCTTACATCCTGCTGCTCAACAGCGACACGCGGCTGGGTGGAGGATCCGTGGCGGCGCTCACGGACTGGCTCGACCGGCACCCCCGGGCCGCGGTCGTGGGTCCGCGGCTGGTCAACCCGGACGGCACGCTTCAGTCCTCCTGCTTCCCCGAGCTGACGCCGTTCAACGTGCTGGCGCTCAA
>DATANP010000308.1:0-14225 GCA_036266195.1 Thermoanaerobaculia bacterium
GGACAAAGTGCTCCACGTGTTGACCGGCCTTACCCTGGACGATCAGGGAGGTCTGACCGCGCCCGAATGCCAGGATCTGGCTACGGGATCGCGTTGGATTATCAGCATCACCTACATCCCCGCGACAGCGGATGAGCCCGCCAACATCAAGGGCGTGGTGTATCCCGCTTCTGGCCACTCTGAGGGCGACCTGAGTGGCAACTGGGGAGCCGAGGCACCTCCGCGCGAGGACGGCGAGGGATAACCTTCGTGGCTCCGCAGCGTAGGATCCCGTACCCCGGATCGACCGCTGGCCTAGCGCCGACGAATCCCTGCCCTCCGCCGGGGGGCTGGCCGCACAGCCCCCCGGCGTCCTACGGTACTTCGCTTGTCAATGAACCGTTACCGGCCAATCCATCAGCCGGCCTGAACCAGTCTACGGACCAGCCCGCGAAACCGTTTGGGCTGCCCCCGGATTCCCGCCTCGGCCTCGTGTTCCGGCAAATCCAATTTGTCTAAAGTTTGGGCCGCCTGTCAAAAAAAGGGGGGTCTGCGGCAACTTAGATAGAGAGGCCCGGAATCCACCGGGCGCTGAACCGGCAGGAGGAGGGGAAAGTCAGGCGTAGGGGAGGCGTCCTGGGCGACTGTGGGCCAATGTAAGCTTCTACGGCGCGTTGTAAGGTTCTGTGGCGCAATGTCGACTTCCCTGGCGCAATGTAAGGTTCTGTGGCGAAATGTAAGGTTCTACGGGCCAATGTAAGCTTCTGTGGCGTAATGTAACCTTCCTGGGGCCAAAACAAAGTTCTGTGGGGCGTTGTAAGGTTCTGTGGCGCAATGCAAGGTTCTATACGGCAATGCAAGGTTCTACGGCGCAATGTAACCTTCTATGGCCCAATGTAAGGTTCTATGGCGAAATGGAAGGTGACATTGCGCCATAGAAGTTTACAACGCGACATCGCAGCCTTCCCGGCCTTCCGGCAGGGGACGACGCCTCGTCGCGGTCTCCAGCCCGTGCTGGGGGGTGGATTTTGGTCAACTTTGTGCCCGTTTTGAAGGGACAGGCTTCAAACGGCGTCCGGCTCCATAGAATGGGCGCTCGCCTGCCGCGAGGTGCGACGGATCGGCAGGTTCGCTCGTATAAGGCTGTGCAGGTGCAGGAAAGCTTCATGGTTCATTGAAAACTTGGAGGGGTGACGGCCACCGAGCCCAAGGCCGCCGTCATCCCGTGCCTGGAGGCCCGCCGGCGGGGGATATCGCCGGTGGCCGTCGCCGCCCCGGGTTGAAACCCGGGGCTACACGCCAGCGCCCACAAGGGGCGCTTCCCTCGGTTCCGATCGGATATGTTTTTCCGTCGCCGCTCGTGTCTTTTCTTCTCGGAACGATTTTCATTGCTTACCTGGCTCCTGGCCGCATTGCCAAGGCTCCTCTAGGTCAAGCGCCCCTTGTGGGCGCTGGCACGTAGCCCCGGGTTTCAACCCGGGGCAAGGAGGTTCCCCCAGATCCCAAGCCCCTTCAGGGGCGCAGGCCGGCATGGCCGTAGGCGCTGCTACATTCGAGGCCTCAGTCGAGAAGGTCACGTTCGTCGAAATCGATCTTGTGTTTGCGCAGAAGAGAGACGAGCTCGTCCTTGAAGGACGATCGTTGATGATGCTCCTCCTGACGCTGGATGTACTTTCGAACCGTGGTTATCTGAGACTCGCTGACGGTGAAAGCGCCGTATCCGTTTTGCCAGGCAAACCAGCTTTCAGGCCGCTGGTTCAGCCAATGGGAGGAGTTGCCTTTGATCCTCTGGACCATGTCCGAGACGGCGATGGCCGCCCCGAACCGGGCGAGCAGGTGAACATGATCCGCCACCCCTCCGACTTCCAGGAGGCTTCCTTTTTCTCCGCGGATCACTCCGCCGAGATACTCGTACAGCCGCTCCCGGATCTCCTCGGTAATCAGCGGAACCCGCTCCTTCGTACTGAACACGATGTGATAGATGAGCTTTGTATACGTTCTGGCCATGGCCTCTCCTCGTCGGATCAGGTCTGCAGGCTCCGCTCTGTGGCGGCGGGGCATGTCAGTTGACGCGGCTCAAGAGTATCGAAATCCGGAGATCGATGCCAGATGTTCAGGCGAGAAACCACGGCTGGACGACGGCGGTGAAACTCGGGCTGGGTCGGTTCCGCTCGATTGCCCACGCCCCTGAAGGGGGCTTGAACCGGAGATTCGGGCCTCCCAGCCCCGGGTTGAAAACCCGGGGCTACGCGCCAGCGCCCACAAGGGGCGCACAGCGGTGCCGGCTATTTCTTGCTCCGGGCGGGGCGGGTCCCCGGATTGAGTCTGAGCGCGGCCTCGGCTCCGAACGGCTCCCGGCCGGCCTTCTTGAGCTCGGCTGCCGCAGCGCAACGAACGTGAGCCGGGATCGAAATCGGGGCGAGAGGTGTCTAAGTGGATAGACGGTGGGTACCAGCCACCATTCCACCGTGGGAGGAGCCGCCATGTCTACGAGGAAGGACAAGCTGCAGAGCCTTCAGGTTGCATCCCCTTGCACCAGCTCCTGGGAGGCGATGCACGGCGATGGAGGCAGGCGTCATTGCCTGGAGTGTGAAAAGGCCGTGTACGACTTCGCGCACCTCACGCCGCGCGAGATCGCCGGCGTGATCCAGGCCAGCCAGGGCACGCTCTGCGCCCGCCTGACGCGCGACGACTGGGGACGGCTCGTCACCCAGGAGCCTCCGGTCACGGCGGCGACGCTCCCCTTGCGTCGACTGTCGCCGCTCGCGACGGCTGTGATCACGGTCGTTCTGGGGCTCGGCGCAGCCGCACGGACCGATTCGGCCTCCACCGTCTCGCCGGCGGCGGAGCAGGGAACCGGGGAGCGGCCCGAAAGCGACCGGCCGCAGCGGACCGGCAATGCCGGCAGCTCCCTGAGCGGCCGCCTCACCAGCGAAGCCGGAGAGCCGCTCCCCGATGCCGAGATCAAGCTCTACAACCAGCTCGACCGGCAGGAGCGCGTCCGGCGGACGGACGCCGACGGACGGTTTTCCTTCGCTTCCATCACGGCCGGGATCTATGAAATCCGAGCGACAGCCGGTGGACACGATGCGGCACAGCAGGCGAACATCCTGCTCTCGGCCGGAGAGAAGCGGCAGATCGGGCTGACCGTGCCGTCCGACGTCTGGGAGAGCATCGCCGCCGGCGACCCCGCGGGCGTGGCTCTCGGCGGCGTGATCGCCATGCCCGTGGAGCCGATGCACGATCTTTACGAAGAGACCAGCCTGGTCGTCCTCGGCGTCGCCGGAAAGTCGGTCACCGTACGGCAGCAGGACTACACCTCGGAGGTCCGGACCGAGATCGTCATCTCGTCGGTCCTCAAGGGTGACACCCGGGAACGGGTGATCTCCGTCTATCACGATCAATGGCCGAACGAGGATCCGGCGAACCTCCTGCGGCCCGGCAGCAACGTGCTGGCCTTCCTAAACCCCCGAGACGCGGAGGACGGCCGGGGCTCGGACGGCTATGTCGCGGCGGATGCGCTGGCTGGTCTCAAGGAGTTGCCCGCTGACGAGCTCGCAGCCTACCAGGAGCGGATCGAGGCGCTGGCGCAGATCCCGGAGAGCGGCCCAGCCCGTCCCGCGGAGATCCTGGAATGGCTGGTGGCGACCGCTGAAGACCCGGCGACCCGCAAAGAGGCGATCGACGAGTTGCGCGGGGCGGTCCAGCAGCTGGAGTACCAGGCCGAGCAGCGCAAGATCCCGGTGGATCTTTACGCGCAGAGCCTGCAAGACGTGTTCGCCGATTTTCTCGGCGCCGGCGGCACGCCCGAGCGCGATGTGAATCCGGTGATCTTGGCCGCGTTCCTCACCGACGCGCACCGGGAGCGTCTGACCAAGGCGCTGCTGCGCACGTCGCACGCCGAGGATGCCGACCTCACCCTCTACGAGCTGGTCAGTCCATGGCACGAGGACCGGCTGCTGCCCTGGCTCGTCGACCGGCTCAAGACCGCCGAGCCGTCGAGTTGGGCAGGCCAGCGCCTGCGCCAGCTTATCGAGGCGGCTGGAGGAAGCACCGACCCGGGAGAGTGATTCCATCAGCGCGGCGAGGACCCCGAGACCGTGACCCTCTCCGTGGCTGCTGGTAGGTGGTGGTGTAGACTTGGGTGGCACTTATAGAGGGTGCCGACGCGGTCCTCGAGCTTCGCTACACACCCGGTCCGTTCGAACCTGCCGACTACGAATCTGACATCATCGTCGCGGACTCGCTCTTCGTGCGGTGGCCGCAGTCTCGGCGCTCCAGCCCATAAAATCGCCCGTACGATTGAGGTGACTAATGCGATATCTCTCCGGAATACTCTTCTTCAAGATTGGGGTTACGACTATCCTTTGGTTTGGTCCGTTGCTGTTTTTTCCAGCCCCTCTTCTAGAGAAGATAGGTTTTCCAACTTGTCCATCAACTATCTTTCTCAAGTTACTTGGCATGGCATATGGGGCTCTGCTGGTAGGCTATGTATTCGGGTTGGTCGATACGCTCCATGGAAGATATCCTCGCAGCACGGTCTGGGCTGGCATCGTCAGCAACGGTGGTGCTTTCTTGCTATTATCCATGGGTGCGTTTCAGGGCGTTTGGGCTGCTTGGGGAGAGCCGGCGCGTATCGTTATGTGGGCTTCCCTGGCAGCTACCGGTCTAATCTCGACAGGTCTGATTGCATTTGGCCCTTTTGGACGGCATTCTTGAGCTTGGAACCAGCGGAGGAATGACATGCCGAAACATCGCATCTTCACGATAAAGTTTTCAGGGGTATATCCGCTCTATATTCAAAAGGCGGAGCGTAAGAATCGTACGAAAGAGGAAGTTGACCAGATCATCTGCTGGTTGACTGGCTATGACCAGGCGGGATTACAACAGCAAATCGAACAGGGGAACGATTTGGAGACGTTTTTCGCTCAAGCGCCGGCCATTCATCCGAACAGCTCGCAGATCAAGGGCCTGGTGTGTGGTGTGCGGGTGGAGGAAATAGAGGACCCGATGATTCAGAAGATACGGTACATGGACAAGCTGATCGACGAGCTTGCAAAGGGAAAAGCGATGGAGAAGATTTTGCGGTAACGTTCCGATGAACACATCCTCGACCTATACAGCGACCGACGGCGACGGCTATGAGCTTGTGATGGGGCGCTGGAGCCAGCGCCTCGTCATCCCTTTCCTGGACTTTGTCGGTACGCGGGTGGGGGAGCGTGTTCTTGATGTCGGTTGTGGCACAGGCCACCTTGCCCGGGCGGTAGCAGCGCGCTCGATGCCCGGCGAGGTTCGTGCGATCGATCTGGCTCCCGCCTACATCGATTCTGCGAAGAGCCGCAATGACGACCCGAGGATCTATTTCGAGGTCGGCGACGCCTGCGCGATGAAGTTTGACGACCACACCTTCGATCGAGTCCTTTCGATGCTGGTCCTGCACTTCGTGCCGCAGCCCGCCCGGGCGGTCGCCGAGATGCGGCGCGTCGCCAGGCCCGGAGGTGTCGTCGCGGCCTGCGTGTGGGATGTGCGCGGCGGATTCGTCGCGAGCCGCATGTTCTTCGACACGGCCGCGGCTCTGGACCCGAAGGCGAACGACCATCGCGCCCGGAACTACACCCGGCCCATGACCAGGCCAGGAGAACTTGCCAGGGCGTGGCGGGAGGAAGGCCTGTTCGACGTGGTCGAAACATCCCTCGGCATTCGGATGGAGTACACGTCCTTCGAAGACTACTGGGCGCCGTATGAAAGACGGGAGGGGCCCGCCGCGGAGTACGTCGCGAGTCTCGGCCAGGCCGACCGAGCACGGCTCATCGAGTCGGTACGGGCTGCGTATCTGGATGGAGAGCCTGACGGTCCCCGGTCGTACGCAGCTCTTGCCTGGGCCGTCAAAGGCGTCGTCCCTCTCCGCTAGCCTATCTTGGTGGGTGCTTAGCCTAAATGCCTTGACAGTTAGATTAGCTGGCGTAGAATCTAGCTCAGAAGGGCAGCGCACCCACTCAAGGAGGGAATCCATGCACCCAACAGAGCCGAGCCGAGCCGAGGCACTCGCCGCCATGACCCCGGAGAAGCTGGAGGAGATGGCGCGGCCAGCGCCCCGGGCGTCGCATCCGGGGCTGCGCGACTTTCTGGAGATCCCCTACGACCAGTTGGAGGAGATGAACCTCGAGGCCAAGGAGGAGCGGCTGGCCCGCCGGCCTGCCGACGTGGTGCGTGAACAGCGGATGCGCTATCTCAACGACGAGAAGCGCATCAAGGCGGTCACGGTGTGTTTCACCGACCTCGAAGGCCGGCTGCACATGCTGGACTATGACAAGAAGTTCCTGCTCAAGGCGGCGGACAATCTGACCTTCGACGGCTCGTCGATCCGCGGCTTCTCGCGGCAGCAGGAGTCGGACCTGCGGCTGGCGGTCGACTGGCCGGCCTTCTACTGGCTGCCGTCGGACATCTTCGGCCCCGGCAAGGTGCTGGCCTTCGGCGAGGTCCGCGAGCGCGACGGCAGCCCGTACGGTGCCGACATGCGGGCCGTGCTCAAGGGGTACGCCGACACGCTGTACACCAGGGACGGCATGGTCGCCCACGCCGCCAACGAGATCGAGGGCTTCCTCTTCCGCGGGCGCGACGCTGAGCGCGCCTACCAGGAGTCCGGCTGCTTCGAGTTCATCTCCACCGGCGGCTATTACCATTCGCTGCCGGGCGACGCCCTGCGGCAGTTCATCGACACCGCCGCCGAGGTGCAGCGGGCCATGGGCTTCGCCAACGAGAAGGACCACCCGGAGGTGGCGCCCTCGCAGTTCGAGATGAACTACAGCTACACCGAGGCCTCGGTGGCCGCCGACCAGGTGCAACTCTACAAGCTGCTCTCCCGGCAGGTCGCGGCGCGCCTGGGGATGACGGCGAGCTTCCTGCCCAAGCCGGTGACCGGCATCAACGGCTCGGGCATGCACACCAACCTCTCGGTGACCCGCCAGTCGACCAATCTGTTCTACGAGAAGGACGGCAAGGACGGTCTCTCGGCCGCCGGCTGGGACTTCATCAGCCGCATCCTGGCCAGCGCCACGGATATCTGCCTGGTGCTCAACTCGAGCGTCAACTCGTACCGCCGCCTCGACCCCCACTTCGAGGCGCCCAACCAGATCAAGGCCTCGGCCATCGACCGCGGCTCCATGGTGCGCATCCCTCTCGGCAACGAGCGCTCGGCCCGCGTCGAGGTGCGTTCCATCGCTCCCGACGCCAATCCGTACCTGGCGATCTACACCCTGCTCAGGACCGGGCTCGAAGGCCCCCAGAGCGAGGAGGAAGGGGACAAGCGGCCGCGCACCCGCTTCCTGCCGGACAACATCTACGACGCCATCCGGCTGTTCAAGGGGAGCCGGTTCATGCAGGAGGTGATGGGGGAGGAGGTGCACGCCAAGTTCGCCGAGCTCAAGCTCGCCCAGGCCGAACGCTGCCCCAAGGCCCTCGGCACTCTCATCAAGGCCTCCGAGGTGCAGTTCCACCACGAGGTCACGAACCAGTTCCTCTGGTCGCAGTTCTGAGCGGCCGGTCCCTCACCGATCCACGTAGCCATCCCGGGTCCGCGCTCGGCCGTCGCGGACCCGGACTTCCAGTTTGTGCCAGGAGCCGTCGTTGCGGTCCCTGGTGGGCTGGAAGCCGAGCACGTACTGTTCCCGAAGCTCGCGCAGGATGCGCTGGAGCGCGCCTCCCACCTGGCCGACGTCCGGGATGACCTCCACCCTCCCGCCGCTCTCGGTGACCGCGGTTTCCAAAAGGCGGAGCTGCTCGTCGTGCCCCCCGCGATCCCGCCAGGAGGAGGAGCGCTCGATCCGGCCGCGGGTCTCGTCCTGGAGCCGGATCCAATAGATCAGCGCCTGGCTGCGGCGGGCGGCCCAGCGCACGTCTTCCATGCCGAGCGTGCTCTCCACGTCCACGCCGTCGCTCAGCAGCACCACGACCTTGCGACCGAGGCGGCCCTCCAGCTCCTTGAGGGCCACGTAGAGATGGTCGTTGATCGCCGAGCCGCCGCGCGCCTTCACCCCCGAGACCGGCGCGAGCAGGGTGGCCGCGTCGTTCGAGAACGGGGTGCGCATCAGCAGCTCGTCCGAGAAGAGCAGGACCGAGACCTCGTCCTGCGGCAGGACCCGGGAGATGAAGGCCCGCGCGCCTTCAACGGCGGTGCGCAGGCGGTCGCCTTCCATGCTGGCGCTGCCGTCGAGGAGCAGCACGGCCGAGAGCGCCAGGTCGCCGCGGGCGAAGGTCGAGACGGTCTGCGGCTCGCCGTCGTCCAGGATCTCGAAGTCCGCCGCGGTCAGGTCGAGGACCGGGGCTCCCGACCCTCGGGTCACGGTCACGTAGAGCTGCTGAAGCTCGACGTTGATCACCTCGTCGACGTGGATCTCCTCGGGAGTCTCCGCGGTCGGCGGAGTCGGGGGGACCTGGAGGAGGGCGGCGAGGAGCAGGGCTGAAAGCATCACCGTCCCCCGGCTTCCGAGCTGCCCAGGGCCCGGGAGAGCGCCGCGAGGCGGAGGAGGGACTGCTGGGCGAGCGACCGGCGGGCTTCTTCGAGGGCGGCGGCGGGCCACTGGCCGTATCGATTGCGCGGCGAGCCACCCTTGCCGGTAGGCAGACGGTCCAGGATCACCCGGGCGTCCGCCGCATTGCCCTGGCGGTCCAGGAGGAAGGCGAGCTGCACCGCGAGCTGCGGCTCGCGCGGCAGGCGGGCCACGGCCTGGCGGAGGAGCGCCACGGCGTCGGACGGCCGCTTGTCGCGGAGGTGGATGCGGGCCATCTCCTGGTAGGCAATCGTGCGGACCCACTCAGGGCCGGGCTCGGCGATCATCTTCTGGAAGGCCTGGCGGGCCTCCGCGGTCTTGCCGGTCCGGTCCAGATTGACGGCCAGGCGGAGCCTCGTCTCGAAGCTCTCCGGGTGGACGCGGGCCAGCCCTCCCAGGATCTCGACAGCTTTCGGATAGTCGCCGTCGCGCTCGTAGCTCGCTGCCAGGAACAGGCCCGCGGCCTCGCTGCGGGCGTCCAGCGCGAGCGCCTTGCCGAGCAGGTCGCGGCTGGCGCCCTGGACGCCGGAGACCAGGAGGTCCGCGGCCAGGCTGAGCAGGGCCTGGGCCGCCACGGTCGCGGACCCGCCCCGCTCGGCATAGACGGACACGAGGTCGGCCGAGGTGCGGCGGGCGTTCTCCGCGAGGAGATACTCCCGGCCGTCGCGCAGCTTGCGGTAGAGCTCCCCGTGCAGGAGGGCGATGGGGAGGAGCGCTTCGGCGTCGTCCTTGCCGAGCTTTCTCGCGCTTTCGAGCTCCACCTCGCGCACCTCGTCGGCCTGCTGCGGGGCCTGGCGGTAGAGGCCGGTCTCGATCGTGGCGAGACGCTCCACGACCTGCTCCAGGGGGGAGCCCGAGGCCAGGGAGCGGACGGCCTCTTCATAGCCCTGCCGGGCGATGCGCTCGATCTCGGCGTTGCGCTTGCGGCCCCGGCCCTGCGCCTCCGGCACCGCCGCGGGAGTCGGAGGGGCCTCCTGTCCGGACAGCCTCCGGAGCTGCGCCCAGAGGAGGTCCTGGTCGGTGGCGCCCTCGCCCAGGTACAGGACGGTCAGCTCGGGCGTCTCCGGACCGTCCTTCAGCACCACGGCCGCGCGGTAGCGGCCGGTCTCCAACTTGGGAAGATCGACGTCCACGTCCAGGCGCTCGGGAGCGGAGCCGGAGGTCCGCGTCCGGCCCACCACGCGGCCGGGAATCTCCTGCACCGTCTTGCCGAACTCGGTGCGGATGCGGAGGGTGACCGCCGGATCAGCCGGCAGCCCGCGTCCCAGGACTTCGATCCGCCGGGTCCGTCCGGCCGCGAGCAGGGGGAGCGAGGAGGGGAGGCCCCAGCCGTCGTCCACCAGGAGGGGGGCGAGACCCGGTATCTCGGGGGTCTCCTGGGACTGCCGGGCCAGCACCCACCGGCCCCGGGGATCGCTGAACAGGGGCTGGAGGAGGAGAGGTCCGCCGTCCGGAGACGGCACGGTCACGGGCAGCACTCGCAGGCTGTAGCGCAGCGTGTCCGGGTCCACCACCAGCACCCGCACCGATCCCGAGCCCGCGGGCATGGAGACCGAGCCCACGAACTTGATGCCGCCGTCCAGAATGGCCTCGCCCCACTGCGCGATGTTCACGGTGAGCCCCTGCGCCAGGAAGTCGTGGACCGAGCCATCAGCCCCCATGGCATAGGCGTAGATCTCGATCCGCTGCGTATCGGACTGCCGCTGGGCGAGCAGGCCGTTGCCTTCGATCTCCACCAGGACCGGAACGGCGAAGCGGCCGTCCGCGGTCTTCCCTCCAATGGGCTCTCCAGCCGGCACCGCAAGGGCCGCCACCGGCAGGCCGCCGCCCTCCTGGCCGGTCGTGAGCAGGGTGGCGATCGGACCCTGGAGGCCGCGCAGGGGCCGGGACTGGAGGGGGAAGTCGAGGCGGGCCGGGGGCTGGGCCAGGGCGGGGAGAGCGGCGATCAGGAGAAGAGGAACCAGCCTACCCCGCATCCTTCCCCCTCTTTCCCTTCTTCCCCGCCTCGTCCTTGATCACCAGGTCCACGCTCACCGCCGACTCCAGGGCCGCCACGTCGTCTCTCACCGCCACGCCGACCCGGTACGCCCCGGGGCGGACCCGGAGGTTGGCCTGGTAGACGCCGGTCTGGCCCATGGCCTCGACCATCTTCGCGTTCTCGATGCGGACCGGCGCCTCCATTTTGCCGCCGGATGACAGGCCGCCGTCGGTCCCCTGGGTGAGCAGGAAGATGGAGAGGTGCCCTTCGTGGCCGCTGCCCTTGGGGAGGAGCATGAGGCGGGCGAGGGGGACCTTGAGCGTCACGGGCACGGTGTAGGTGCCGTCGCGCTCCCGCGTGCCGGTGCCCAGGTCGACTCCGAGGTCGAGCGGGTTCTCGGCGAGGCCGAGGAGGAGGGCGGCGGCGGCGCGGTCCTGGGTGCGCTGGTCCTGGCTCCGCGCGCGGTAGCCGGACGCGGCCTGGACGCGCGCGCCCGGCCGCCGGACCCGGATTTCGATCGAATGCCAGGCGCCGTCGGCCGGATGGGGCAGGGGATAGCCGAGCGAGTAGCCGCCGTGCAGGTCCGACTCCAGGCGCTCGGCCAGGCGCTCGATCCCTTCCAGGTTGAAGACCACGGCGCCGCCGGTGGATTCGGCCAGGAGGCGCAGAGACTCGGCCGGCGTCTCCGCCGCGGCCTTTCCACTCTCGCGGAACTCCGGCCGTGCCTCGGAGCCGCGGGTGGCCGCGTAGAGGGTCACCTGACTGGCGCTGGCGCCCGCGCCCAACTCTTTGATCGCTCTGCGGATGTCGAGGCCGGGCTGTTCCATGTCCACCGAGCCCGATCCGCGGGAGGCGCGCGTGGCGCGGTACTTGACGAGCCAGGCCTGGTAGACCTCGTCGCCCGGCCGCAGGTCGTACCCGGCGCTGACGAGGAGGATGGCCTTGCGGCCGGGCAGACCGGTGAGAGCCGAGACCAGCCGGTCCAGGGCCGCGAGCGACCGGAGGGCATGGTCGCGGCGGCTGGCGGCATAGGAGCGCACCGAGGCGAGCGAGGTCGCGGCCGACTGCTCGGTGTCCTTCTGAATCTCGCCGCCCACGACCGGCGCCGAGCCGAGCGCGTTCGCGCCGGCGGCGTCGCCCATGCGGATCTCGCTCAGGACTGCCCGGCGGTTGGCGACATCCGGAGGGACGCCGGGCGACGCGCGCTCCAGGCGCTTCAGGGCCTCCTCGACGAGCGCGCGGTCCGACGTGAACGGCTGCTCGATCTGCAGCCCGGCGCCCTGGCGCGCCACCAGGACCCGGTCGTTGGGGCCGAGGAGGCGGTCGAGCTGCATCCGTACGCGGGCGAAGGCCGTGCCGCGGTCGGCCGGCTCGATCTCGGCATCGTCGAAGAGCAGGACCAGGTGAGTCGGCGCCGCAGCCTCCGCGGCCTCCGCCTGGAAGGGGGTGAAGTGGGTGACCTGGACCGGCTGGCCGTCGTCGAGGACCGCGAAGTCCTCCACGGTGAGGCCGGAGACCGGGGCGCCGTCCTCGCCCACGACGTTGACGTCGAGGTTGACCACCTCCACGTCCATCTCGTCCGCGAAGCGCGCGTCCTGGGCCTGGAGCGAGGGGGAGGCGAGCAGCAGAAGGGCCAGGAGAGCGTGTCGCACGGTCTAGCCTCCGACCAGCGGCACGAGCTTCAGGAACGTGACCGCGGTATCCGGACGGATACGGATCTCCTCCTCCAGGGTTTCGATCTGCCGGTCGTTCACGAGCAGGAGGAAGCCGTTGCGCTCGAACGCGTCGAGGGCGACCCGGGCCTGCTCGTTCCAGTCGAGGCGGCGGCGCTCCTTCGGCTGGACCAGCCCCTGGAAGCTTGCCGGAAGGGATTCGTTGAACGCCCGGACCTCCTCGAACACGCGGGCGCGGATCAGCTCCCGGGCGGTGATCGTGGGTTCCGGCAGGTGGAGCGTCAGGCTGTGCCGCCGCTCGCCGGAGGTGGTCTCGTCGTGGATCGCCAGGGCCGTGCTCATGCTTGCCTCCCGGATCTCTTCCCGTCATTGTAGCGTGCTAGGCTCCGGGGAAACCCGGGAGGAGATCATGGGGACGTCGCTGCTGGACTGGCTGGAGGGCCGCCGCCCGCCGAGCGCGCCGGAGGTGGCGTCGCCGTCGCCCCTGGTCGACGCCCTGTTCGATGAGGCACTGCCTGCGGAAGGCGAGGCCCGGTACGTCTTCAAGGGGCCGGAGCTGAAAGACCATGCCGCCGGCCGCGCGATCCTCGGCCTCGATCCTGCCGCGCAGGCCGACCTGGTCGTCGGGATGTTCGCCTGGTACCAGGCTCTGTCGGGACCCTACCAGCGGAACCATCGCCAGCAGAACGTGCTCTGGGCCGTGCCGCGGGTCCTCGCCCAGCTCCTGCGCCGGAAGCTCCCGTTCGAGGAACGCCATCTGCTCGCCCTGGTCGAATCCACCGGCCGGACGCCGCAGGGCGACGGCTGGAGCCTGCCGGTCCCGAAGCTGGTGGCCATTCTGGAGGAGCACGCCCGAAGCCAGGCCCTGAGCGAGCCTCTGCGCGCCGCTGTCGAAGCCCTGGTGAGCGCCCTGGAGTCGCCGATCTACCAGCCGGCCGCCGAGCGCCGCCTCCTCGACCGGCTGCGCCTCCTGCCGACCCTCGCGGAAGCCACCTTCGAGGGGCTGGACCTGAGCGGCGGCGACGCTTGGCGGATCGCCCTTCGCGCGGCGCTGGAAGAGGCGCGGGAGACCAAGGCTGCCTGGGTGGCCCTGCTCACCCACGCCTCCACCGCGTCCGCGGCGAAACCCAGCGCCCGATGGCTCGACCAGGCGCGGAAGCTCCTCCGTGGCCTGTCCGCGGAGGAGGTTACACGGACGACCGCGCTCTGCCTGGGCGAGCTGGGCAAGATCGGGACGCACCGCGCGAGAAATCCCTGGACCGGCGCGGAAGGCGAGCTGACGCCGCTGCTCGACGACGAGAAGACCGACCTCCTGCGCGGCCTGGTCTGGTGCGCGGGCCTGGTGGACGATCCAGCTCTGATGGGGTTGCTGGGCGACGCCGCCGAGCGCTGTTTCAGAAAGGTTTCCAATCACGGCCCGTTCAACGTGAAGATCGGCAACGCCTGCCTCGACACCCTGAGCCGCATGGGCCGGCCCGAGGCCGTGGCGCAGATCAGCCGGCTGCGCGCCCGCGTCCAGCATCCGTCGACCCGGCGGCAGATCGAAAAGGTTTTGAACCGGACGGCGGAGCGGCTGGGGATCACGGCCGCCGAGCTGGAAGAGATCTCCGTCCCGGCCGTCGATCCCGAGGATAAAAAGGAGATCCAGAAGCTCCTCCCCGGGCAGCGCATGCGGCTGGAGCGCTTCTATCTGTTCCCGCGCGAGTGGGACCTCGCCACCTGGAAGGAGCGCTATCTCGACCATCCGCTGGTCGGCCTCTTGGCGCGCCGCCTGATCTGGCAATTCGACGGAGGAGGGGAGAGCCGCACCGGCATCTGGCGCGACGGAGAGATCGTGGACGCGGAGGGCCGCGTCCTCGCCGGCCTCGACACTGCGCGCATCACCCTCTGGCACCCCCTGGGCTCCAGCCCGGAGCAGGTCCTGGCCTGGCGCCGCGCCCTGGAAGACTGGGGGATCGTCCAGCCGTTCAAGCAGGCCCACCGCGAGATCTACGTGCTCACGGACGCCGAGCGGCAGACCGCCACCTACTCCAACCGCTTCGCGGC
>DATANP010000309.1:0-10370 GCA_036266195.1 Thermoanaerobaculia bacterium
TTCGCGCAAACGTGCACGACAACGTGAGCGTTTCCACGCTCTGATTCACGTTGTCGGATCTTGCTGGATGTCGTCGGATGGAAGGTTGGTGGAGCAGAAGGGATTCGAACCCTCGACCCCCACGTTGCGAACGTGGTGCTCTCCCAGCTGAGCTACTGCCCCACGGTGCGGGAGGCCGGTATTGTACTCAGGCGCACCCCCGGGGGCAAGGGTGAGTCTCAGCCGGAGATCGTCAAGTCCCCGGGCGGGGCGATCAGGTCGGCCATGGTCAGGTCTCCGAGGCGGTCGGCCCGGAGCTGGGCGAGGTCGCCCATCAGCTCCTGCAGGCGGGCCTGGAGCTCCCCTCCGGCCAGCTCGGCGCCCCGGATGGCCCGGTGGTCGTAGGCCTCCAGGACCTGCTCCACCCGAAGGCGCTGGGCCTTCGGTCGCCAGGAAGTAGCCCTGGTCTTCGAAGGCCCTCAGGAGATTGCGGGAGAGGAGCGGCCTCAGGATCATCTCCATCTCCCGGCTCGGCAGGCTCAGGCGGTCGGCCAGGGCGTTGAGGGAGAGGATCGGCTCGCCTCTCGCGAACCTCCTCGCGATCAGTGCCACCACGGCCAAGCCCACCCAGGCTGCCTGCACCGGCGGATGGCGGTGGAGTCCGTGGGACAGCACCCGGAAGTGCTGGGCGGTGTAGGCCGCCTCGCTTCCTAAAAGGATGATCATCCAGGTCAGCTCGATCGACAGCATGAAAAGAAGGGCGAAGGTGAAGCTGCCATAGACCACGCTCACGCCATGGAAGAAGCGGATGTAGGTGCCGAACCCCACCCTCAGCATCTCCAGGAGGATCGACGCCAGCAGACCCCCGGCCAGGGCGTTGCGCAGGCGGACCGGCGTGTAGGGCACCAGCCAGTAGAGGGTCGTCAGCCCCACGATGGTCGCGGCCATGGGGAGGAGGTGGAGGAGGAAGGACTCTTCGAAGATCCGCCGGAGCGCCGGGCTCTGGCGCAGGGCGAGCAGGCTGGAGAAGGTCACGCCGATCAGCACCGGCCCCCAGAACAGGAGAAGGAGGAAGGAGAGCAGCCGCACCCGCATGGGCCGGCTCCGCGAGATGTTCCAGATGCGGTTGATCGCCTCCTCGACCGTGGCGAAGCCGAGGAGCGCAGTGGTCAGGAAGACCCCGAGGCCGAAGCCGTGCAGGGTCTCGGCCTGGTCGAGGAACTCGCCCATCTTCTCCACGAGAGTCTCTTCGGAGTAGGGAAGGATCTGGACGAAGACCTCCAGCGTGCGTTGCGGATATTGGTGGAAGACCCGGGCGCCGATGAAGGAGAAGGCGGTCAGCAGCGGGATGAGCGAGACGACCGTGACGAAGGCCAGGGCCGACGCGAAGAGGAGCACCGAGTCCTCGTGCGCCTGGTGCAGCGTGAGCGCGACATACCGCGCGAGCTGCAGCGGAAAGGACGGGCGGGGCTCTTTCATGCGGTCACCAGGGGACGGTATCGCCCGTCTTCGGCAGCACCGGACGGGGCCAGCCGATCTCGGCGCCCATCTCGAAAATAGCCACGGAGAGCGCCTTCCTCGCCGGGTCCTCGCCGTGGTTCAGGAAGATCCGTTCCGGCGCTCCGGGCAGCTCCTTGCACCAGCGCAGGAGCTCGTCGCGGTCCGCGTGCGCCGAAAGGCCGTGGAGCTGGTGGATCTGCGCCCGTACCCGCACGGTCTGGCCGTGGATCGCCACGAGGTCGGTGCCGTCCACCAGCGCCCGGCCGCGGGTGCCCGCCGCCTGGTAGCCCACGAAGACAATCGAGTTGCGCGGGTTGGTCAGCCGGTGGAGAAGGTGGTGGACCACCCGGCCGCCGTTCGCCATGCCGCTTCCGGCCACGATGATCATCGGCTCCTGCATCCCGTTCAGCTCCCGGGACTGGTCCACCGTGCGCAGGCGCTGGAAGCGGCCCGGCGCCAGGGGGTCGTTGCCGGAGTCGCCGAGCGCCTCGAGCTCCTCGTCGTGCTCGGCCTCGGCCTTATCGTAGAGGTCGGTCGCCTCGATGCCCATGGGGCTGTCCAGGAAGACCCGGCGCGGATCGAGCTTGCCGCGGTCGGCCAGGGCGGAGAGGTGGTAGAGCACCTCCTGGGTGCGGCCGAGCGCGAAGGCCGGGATCACCACGACTCCGCCGCGGCCGAAGGTCTCGTCGATGATCCTTCCCAGGGCCTCGGCCGCGTCCTGCTCGACGTGCAGGCGGTCGCCGTAGGTCGATTCCAGGAGGAGGGCCGCCGGAGCATTGAGCGGCGGCTCGGGATCCTTGAGGATGGGCACGCCGTAGCGGCCGACGTCGCCCGAGAAGCACCAGGTTCGGCGCTCGCCGTCCGACCCCTTGGCGGTGATCTCCACGGTCGCCGCGCCCAGGAGGTGGCCGGCGCGGCGGTAGCGGAAGCGGACCCCCGCGAACAGCTCGTGCTCCTCGTCGAAGGGGACTGTCCTGAGCAGCTTGAGCACCCGGCGGGCATCCTCGACCGTATAGAGAGGCCGGGGGACCGGATGGCGGGAGTAGCCCTTCTTCCTGGCGTAGCGGGCCTCTTCCTCCTGGAGCCGGGCGGCGTCGAGAAGGACCAGCGAGATCAGGCCGCGGCTGCTCGGCGTGCAGTAGATCGGGCCCGAGAAGCCCTCCGCGGCCAGGCGCGGCAGCAGGCCTGTGTGGTCCAGGTGGGCGTGGGTGACCACGACGCCGCCGAGGTCGCGGGCCGCGAACGGGAACGGTCCGAAGTTGCGCTCCTCCAGCTCCTCCTCGCCTTGATAGAGGCCGCAGTCCACCAGCGCGGAGTGCCCGCCCCAGGTGAGCCGGGTGCAGCTTCCGGTCACGACTCCGCAGGCTCCATGGAAGGTCACGCTCGCCATCGGATGTACCCCCTCTCTTCGATCCGGCGGCCAAGTCTACCCCGGAAACCCTGGGGTCCCGAAGGGCACGAATCGTGCTAAAACCAGAGATGCCGCACCCAGCGCCGGCCCGCAGTCCGACCGGCGAAGACCTTTCCACACACGGCAGTTTTCTTGAAATACGGAGGCTGTGATGGCTGAAGACGGAAGCACCCCGAATGCCGAAACGGCGCGCGAGCGCGACACCGACGTGGTCGCCTCGGCGCGGGATCGGTTCCAGCGCTTGAGCGAGGACGTGCGCGGCCGGTACGCCGACGTATCCCAGGAGGTCCGGCGGGGCGCCGAGCGCGCCTCGGCCGAGATCCGCCGCGGCACCGAGCGCGCCACCGCCGAGCTTCGCGACAGGACGGAACGTGCCCGCGAGACCTATCAGGATGTCGCCGACAACGCCCGGCGCCAGTACGACCGGGCGCGGTCCGGGGCGGGCGACCTGACCCGCGAGGTCGGCTTCTACGTGCGCGACAACCCGGGCAAGGCCCTGCTGATCGCCGCCGGGGTCGGCTTCCTGCTCGGCCTCGTCGTGCGCGGGCGGGGCGAAGACGACGACGTCTGATCGGTAAGAAACCCACGAGGGAGGACGGCATGGAAGACTTCGTGAACGACGAATTGCGTGCGGTGGGCAGGGGAGTGGAGGACCTTCTCGACGAGATCCTCCCCGAGAGCCTCGAGTGGGAGCGGCTGGTGCGGGCCTACCCGGTCCCGGCGCTGGCCGTGGCCGCGGCGGGCGGGTTCTATCTCGGCCTGCGGCACGGGACCGCCATCCTGGCGGCGGTCTCCAGCTACATGGCCGCCGAGATCTCGCGCAACGTCGGCGAGATTCTCGGCCAGGGATAGAGCCCGGCTCCCCGTGCGGACGATCTTCCACATCTCCGACGTCCACTTCGGACCCCCTCACATCCCGCGGGTTGCGCAGGGGGTCCTGGACTTCATCGGCCAGCACAAGCCGAGCCTCGTCGTCCTCTCGGGCGACCTGACCCAGCGCGCCAAGCCCAGGCAGTTCCAGGAGGCCCGCGCCTTCGTGGACAGCATCCCGGTCCCCACCCTCGTGGTGCCGGGCAACCACGACGTGCCGCTCTACCGCGTCTGGGAGCGCGCCTTCAACCCGTTCGGCTGCTACCGCAAGCACTTCAGCCCGGAGCTGGAGCCGGTGTGGAGCGACGGCGAGCTGCTCGTGGTCGGCATCAACACGGCCTTCGGCTGGACGGTCAAGGAGGGCCGGATCAAGCTCCGCCGGCTCCTGGAGGTGGCGAAGCTCTTCGAGCAGGCGCCGGCCGGCCTGTTCAAGGTGGTCGTGGCGCACCACCACATGATCCCGCCGCCCAACTTCGGCACCCAGCGGGTGCTCGGCAACGCCTACGAGGCCATCGACCTGTTCTCCTCGGCCGGCGTGGACCTCATCCTCTCCGGCCACCTGCACCAGACCTACATCGGCAACTCCGAGGAGTTCTATCCCAAGGGCCGGCCGCCGGTCGTCATCCTCCATTCCGGCACCACCACCTCGCGCCGCGGCCGGGGCGGGGAGCGGGAGAAGAACTCCTGCAACTGGATCCGGGTCGACGAGCGGTCGATGATCGTCTCCCACTACCGCTGGCACGACAGCCTGGGACGCTTCGCCGAGCACAGCCGGCACTGGTATCCGCGCCAGGGCCTCAAGCCCTACACGCTGGAGCAGGTGGATCACGAGGGGCCGGCCCCGGTCCCGGAGCCCGGCAGTACCCTTCCTGCGCCTGCGATATGATCCTCCCTCTAATTGACCCCCTGTTAGGAGGGCTGCATGGCTGAAGACTGGGTCATCGTGAAGGTTGTGGGCAGCGAGGAGGAGGCCACCGTGGTGCTGGGCTTCCTGGAGAGCTCCGGCATCGACGCCGAGGTCGAGTCGCTGTATTCGAGCGAGTTCCCGACCGAGGTCGGCGACCTGTCCGAGGTGCGCATCCGCGTGCCGGCCGACCGGGCGGACGAGGCGGCGGCGCTGCTCAACTCGCGCGAGAACGTGGCGACCGGCGAGGACGGGGCCATGGCCGGGGCGCCCCTGGACGAGTCGGCTGGCGAGCCCGGCGAGGATCCGGTCGAGCCGTGAGCACGCCCGACGGCGGCCGGAGCGTCGGCCGCTACCGCATCCTCAGGCTCCTCGGGGCGGGGGCCATGGGCGAGGTCTATCTCGCCGAGGACCCCCACATCGAGCGCAAGCTGGCCATCAAGACCGTGCGGCCGGTCGGCCGGCCGGCCGAGATCGAGGACCGCACCCGGCGGCTCCTGCGCGAGGCGCGGGCCGCCGGACGGCTGCTCCATCCGAACATCGTCACCCTGTTCGACGCGGGCGAGACCGAGGGCCAGCTCTACCTGGCCTTCGAGTTCATCGAGGGCACCGATCTCGCCGGCCGCATGGAGTCCGGGCCGCCGCTCACCCTGCGCGAGGTCCTGCGGATCGTCCGCCAGGTGGCCGATGCCCTCGAATATGCCCACCGCCAGGGGATCGTCCACCGCGACATCAAGCCGAGCAACATCCTTCTGGATACGGCCGGCCGGGTGAAGGTGGCGGACTTCGGCATCGCCAAGGTGACCGGCCAGAGCACGGAGCTGACCATGGCCGGCTCGGTCATGGGCAGCCCCCAGTACCTCTCCCCGGAGCAGATCCGGGGCGACGACCTCGACGGCCGGTCCGACATCTTCTCCCTGGGCGTGGTGCTCTACGAGCTGCTCTCCGGCAAGCGGCCGTTCGAGGGCGACACGATCACCACCCTGGTCTACCAGATCCTCCACAAGGAGCCGCCGCCGGTTTCCGAGCTGCGCTCGATCCCGCCGCGCCTGGAGCAGCTCCTGCGGAGCATCCTCGCCAAGGACCGGAACGAGCGCGCCGCCACGGCCGGCCAGGTGGCCGAGGAGCTGGCCGCGATCGAGCGCGAGCTGGACGACGAGACCCTGTCCGCGCCGGCCGCGCTGGTGGCCACCCGCATCCTGCCGCGCCGCACCGGTAGCGCCGAGGCGATAGCCGCCGAGGTGGCCCAGGGGATCGAGACCGCGCCGGGCGCGCCGCGCAATGTCATCCCGCCGCCGCTGCCTCCGATCCCGACCCACCGGTCGTCTCCGCCGCCTGTTCCTCCTCCGATTCCACCGCCCGTGCCGGCTGCCCCCGGAGCCGCGATGGCCACCCAGGGTATGTCGCCCAAGCGCTGGGTGCCGCTCGTCGCCGTGCTGGTGCTGATCGCCGCCGGCACCGTCGGCTGGCTGTTCCTCCGGCCCTCGCCCGGCGGGGACCAGGTCGCGGATCAGACCGTGACCGGGACTCCGACGCCCACCCCGAGTCCGGTCGAGACCCTGACCGAGCCGACTCCGACGCCGGTTGCCGACCGGCCTGTCCAGCCGTCGCCGACGCCGATCTATCAGGAGACGCCGCGCGACCGCGGACAGATCCCACAGCCGGAATCCTCTCCGCGCCGCGAGCCGCCTCTCGTCGAGACGCGTCCGACGCCGGCTCCGGTCCCGGTTCAGCCCGTGCCCACACCGGCGCCGGTCCAGCCACAGCAACCGGCCGTCGACGAGCCGGAGGAGACCGAGAGCCGGCCCAGTCTGCCCAGCGCCGACAAGGTCGTTCGCACCGGGCTCGCCCTCGCCTTCCGCGTGACTCCGCCGGACGCCATGGTCCTCGTGGACGGCGGCGTGATCGGCCGGGCCAAGGAATGGAGCGGCGAGAAGGGCGCGCGGACCTATACGCTGTCCAGTGGTCCTGGCGAGTACCTCATCAAGATCAAGAAGGATGGAATGAAGGAGTACCGGATCGCCGTTCAGGCGTCCGAGACCGGCGGCGTCACGCCGATCTACGCGCAGCTCTCGCCCCTGCCCGCCGCCCAGATCGAAAAGGGCGACCTGCGGACCGTGCGCGTGAGCGAGGCCGTGGCCTTCCGGGTGCGGCCGCCCGTGCCTGCCGTGGTCCTGGTGGACGGCCAGATCGTGGGAGCGGTGATGAAGTTCGCGGGCGGGCTGCGCGGCGGCTGGCTGAAGCTTCCGCCCGGCAGTCACCGCATCTCCATCCAGGCGCGCGGGCACCGGCAGGCGGACCTGATCGTCGAGGTCATGCCTGGAGCGATCCGCGAGAGGGAGAAGATCGACGTGGACCTGATTCAGGGAGGTGACGATTGAGGCGAAGGGCTCGAAACCGGACCGCGGAGGCCGTGGACGTGATCCCGGCCCTGCCCGGCACGCCGCGTCTGGAGCGGCTTTCCAACGGCCTGACGGTGTGCCTGGTCGAGAACCACCAGGCGCCCATCGTCACCTCGGCCCTGTTCTACCGCGCCGGCACCCGCGACGAGCCGGCCGGCCACGGCGGCGTCGCCCACTTCCTCGAGCACATGATGTTCAAGGGCTCGGCGCGCTACGGCCCGGGCGAGATCGACCGCCGCACCCAGGCCCTCGGCGGCGTCAACAACGCCTTCACCAGCCACGACGCCACCGGCTACTACTTCAACTTCGCGTCCGACCGCTGGACCGAGGCGCTGGAGATCGAGGCCGACCGCATGACCACCCTCACCCTCGACCCCGAGCAGGTCGCGAGCGAGCGCCAGGTCATCCTCGAAGAGATCGCGATGTACGACAGCGAGCCCTGGGACGCCCTGGAGACCGAGGTGCAGGCCCACCTCTTCCCGACCCATCCCTACGGCCGCCCCGTGCTCGGCACCAAGGAAGAGCTGAACGCCACCGGCCCCGAGGATCTCGCCGCCTTCCACCGCTCCCTCTACCGGCCGGCCAACGGCATCCTGGTCGTGGCGGGCGACGTCGGAGCCTCGGTCCTCGACGACGTGGACCGGATTCTGGGGAGCCTGCCTTCCGGACAGGGCGGCCCGCGGCTCGAATACCCGGCGCCGGCCTCGCCGGACACCCTGGTCCGCATCGAGCGTCGCAAGGGGGAGACCGCGCGCCTCCTCCTCTCGCTGCCCGCGCCGGCGGGCTCGCACCCGGACCACCCGGTGCTCAAGCTCCTCGTCACCCTCCTCGCCGGGGGCCGCAGCAGCCGCCTCCAGCGCGAGCTGGTCGACGAAGGCCAGCTCTGCTCCTGGGTCGCGGCCGACCTCTCCGAGAGCCTCGACGCCAGCCAGATCACCGTGGCGGCCGAGGTCGTGCCCGGCGTCGAGCCCGCGCGCGTCGAGGCCGAGGTCCTGCGGCTGCTCGCCGAGGTCCTGACCGATCCGCCCTCCGGCGAAGAGCTGGAGCGCGCCCGCCAGATCGCCACGGCCGACTGGGTGTTCGGCCACGAGCGCGTCCATCAGCAGGCCCTCTCCGCCGGGCTGGCGCTGGCCGTCTTCGACCTCGGGCACCTGGACCGCCATCTGCGCGGCCTGATGGAGGCCGGCGCCGACCGGCTGCTCGAAGTCGCTTCCCGGTATCTGCGTCCCGAGCGCGGCGGCGTGCTCGGATGGTCCCTCCCCCGCGTGGAAGCCTGAATCATGACGTTGACCGAACCGACCACGGATGCGCTCGTGCGCCGCTGGCGCCTGGACACCCCCGGCTGCGAGACCCGGATCCATCTCAACAACGCCGGCGCCTCCCTGAGCCCGAAGCCGGTCCTCGACGCCGTCCACCGTCATCTGGATCTCGAAGCCGAGATCGGCGGCTACGAGGCCGAGGACGAGGCGGCCGGCCGCGTGCGTGAGACCTACGACCTCCTGGGCCGCCTGATCAACGCGCCCGCGGAGACCGTGGCCCTGGTCGAGAACGCCACCGTGGCCGTGTCCCAGGCGCTCTCCGCCTTCGACTTCCACCCCGGCGACGTGCTCGTCACCACGCACAGCGACTACACCTCCAACCAGCTCATGTACCTCTCCCTGGCCCGGCGGCTCCGGATCGAGGTCCTGCGCGCCGACGACCTGCCGGAGGGCGGCGTCGATCCGGACTCCGTCCGCCGCCTCGTGGCCCATCCGCGCTGCCGCCTGGTCTCCCTGACCTGGATGCCGACCAACTCCGGCCTCGTCCAGCCGGCCGAGGAGGTGGGGGAGATCTGCGAGGCCGCCGGAGTGCCCTACCTGGTCGACGCCTGCCAGGCCGTGGGCCAGACCCCGGTCGACGTCGGCCGCCTGCGCTGCGACTACCTCGCGGCCACCGCCCGCAAATTCCTGCGCGGCCCGCGCGGCATCGGCTTCCTCTACATCTCCGAACGCGCCCTGGACCGCGGCGAGCACCCGCTCTTCGTGGACATGCGCGGCGCCGGCCTGGTCGATCCCGAGCGCTTCGTGCTGAGCGCGGGCGCCCGCCGGTTCGAGAACTGGGAGTTCTCCTACGCCCTCGTCCTGGGCCTGGGAGAGGCCGCGCGCTACGCCCTGGAGGTCGGGATCGAGACCGCGGAGGCCAGCGCGCTCGCTCTCGCCGCCGAGCTGCGGGAGAAGGTCGCGGCCCTGCCCGGCGTGCGGATCGCCGACCACGGCCCGAGGCTGAGCGCCATCGCCACGGCAGAAGTAGGGGTGCCTGATGTGAAGAGCCTCGTCTGCGGCCTGCGCCGGAGCGGGGTCAACACCAGCGTGGCTCTCCTGGGAGACGGACCGCGGAACGCGCCGGAGGCCGGGGCCCGGCAGATCGTCCGCCTGTCCCCCCACTACTACAACACCTCCGAGGAGATCGACGTCGCCGTCGCCGCCCTCGGGGACGCCCTCCGCGAGTATCAGGCATGACCGGGGGCGCGGGAGTGGGCATGCGGGTGCGCCGCGTCGAAGGCGCCCCGGTGGTGGCGGTCCGGGTGTGGGTGCGGGCCGGCGCCCGGGCCGAGACCATTCCGGGCCAGGCCCTCCTCACGGGCCGCATGCTGTCCGAAGGGACCCGGACCCGCGACTGGCGCCGCATCGCGGACGACGCCGAAGGCAAGGGCATGGTCCTTTCGAGCTACGGCACCTTCGAGTGCCACTGCGTGTCGATCGACGCACTCGCCAGGGACTGGGAGCTGGCCCTGGAGTGGGCGGCCGAGCTGATGCTCGCCTCGTCCTTCCCCGAGGACCGCTGCACCTGGCTGGCCAAGCAGGCCGCCGCGGAGCTGGAGAGCCTGGCCGACCAGCCGGAGGTCAAGACCTCGTGGGGCTTCCTGGAGCAGCTCTACACTCCGCACCCGCGCGCGCGGCCTCTCCAGGGCAGCGCCGAGAGCCTGCTGGCCCTCACCCCCGCCGACTGCGCCTCTTTCCATGAGCACGCGATGAGCCACGGCCTGCTCGCCTCGGTGGCCGGAATCGTGGACGAGGAGGCGGTCTGCCGCAAGCTGGAGTCGCTCTTCTCGGGCGTCCCCACACCGGCCGGCCCCCTGCCCGAGCCACCCGCGCCCGTGGGGACCACCGAGCCCTGCCGTGTCGAGACCGAGGCCGAGGACCAGGCCCATCTCTATGTCGGGCACCTCACCGTGCCGCGCCGCCACCCGGACCACGCCGCGCTGGAGGCCCTGGCCGTGATCCTGGGCTCGGGAGCCGGCCTGACCGGCCGCATCCCGAACCGC
>DATANP010000310.1:0-10258 GCA_036266195.1 Thermoanaerobaculia bacterium
TACATGGACACCGACGGCATGTTCCCGGCGAGCGGCTCGCCCACGCCCTGGGGCCAGGAGCCCTGGCCTCTCACTCTCACCGAGATCACCCAGGCCGGCTCCGGATTCGGCCTCTATGCCCAGAACAAGTCCCAGGTCTACTACGACATGTCGGTGAACAAGACGATGTACAACTACATCAACACCAACGCGCTCTACAACGCGACCTGCTTCAACGCGGGCGTTACGGCCAAGAACATCCACATGCCGCCGACCGTCTCCACGGACTCGTCCAACGAGTCGATCGAGCTGAAGACCGCCTGGCTGCCCATGGCGAGCTGCAATCCCAAGCAGTACCACTGCATCACGGCCCTGATCAACGGCCAGAAGGCGACCGTGGGCCTGATCGGCATCCACATCGTCCACAAGCTGCCCGACCACCAGGAGTGGATCTGGAGCACGTTCGAGCACGTCGACAACGCCCCGGACTGCACCCAGGTGACGAACCCTCCGGTGGGCTACAGCACCTGGAACTTCTTCGAGACCGGCTTCGTGCCCACGGGCTCCGCCTGCCCGGCCTGCAACAACGACGGCTCGTCGAGCTGCAGCGCGCTGACGCAGTGCAACGTAAACGTCTCCGAGCCCCAGTTGCCGAACATCTGCCGGGTGACGCCGCTCGCCACCGTGACCTGCAACTCGGGCGACTCCAACCTCAACGACGACCCGAACAACACGGCCTGCCTGAACGCGAGCGTCCAGAACACCCTGAGCTCCGGTTCGGTCTGGAAAAACTACCAGCTCGTCGGCACGATCTGGTTCAAGCCCGGCATGTCCGCCCCGGACAGCTCCGGCCAGACGCCGCCGACCGGCCAGTCCATCGTCGGCAACCTGCCCACCGGTGGATCCACGCAGATGCTCGCGAACTCGGTCATGGAGACCTACACGCAGGCGCCCGACGTCGACCCGAGCTGCTTCAGTTGCCACACGAACACCTTCAAGGCCTACAGCGCGTCGAGCGCCGAGAACAGCGGCCACGCCGACTTCAGCCACATCTTCAACCGTATCCTGGAGACCAACACGATCACCTGCCCGACGATCTCGACCGCGGCCTCGCACGGCACGGACACGAAGAAGAAGACGGAGGCCACCGCGTACGCTCCGGCCCCGAAGCCGGCCAGCTCGCACGGCCAGCACAAGGACTAAAGGTCTGTGGTGAAAAGGCGGGGGCCCCGTCAGGTGGCTCCCGCCGCCTTTTTCGTCTCCTCGTAGATCTCCAGCAGTTGTCTCCCCACCACCTCCGCGCTGAACCGGCCGGCCACTCTCTTCGCGATCTCCTCCGGACGGAAGCGCTCCAGGTCCGCCAGCGTCCGGTCCAGGGCCTCGGCCAGCGCCGCGGGGTCTTCCCTGGGGACGATCACTCCCGAATCCGGGCCGACCAGCTCCTCGGGCCCGCCGCAGGCCGTGACCACGGCCGGCAGGCCGCAGGCCAGGGCCTCGACGGTGGCCACGGAGAAGGTCTCGGCCCGGCTCGCCAGGACGAACAGGTCCGCCTCCCGGAGCGCCGCCGCCACCTCCGGCCGCCGCCGCTCGCCGCGAAAGACGACCTGGTCCAGTCCGAGGCGCGAGGCCAGCGCCCGGTAATCGTCTCCGCGCTCGCCGCCGCCGATCAGGTCGCAGGTCCAGTCCCGGCGCCGGTCCAGGAGGAGACGGAGGGCTTCGAGGAGATCGGGAACGCCCTTGATTTCCGTCATGCGGGTGATGGCGACCAGCCGTTTGACCGGACGGGGAGGATGGGGAGCGGGGGAGAAGCTGTCGAGGTCCACGACGTTGGGGACGACCTCGTAGCGCGCCTCCACGCCGGAGGACTCCAGGGATCGCTGGAGCATGCGGCTCACGGGCATCACCCGGGCGGCCTCGCGGAAGGCGCATCGTTCCAGGCGGGTGAGCGGACGGGCAAGGGTGGAGTGCTCGGTGAGGACGAAGGGCACGCCGAGCCGCCGGGCGAGGAGCAGGGTGGGCCCCGCGGCGTCGTAGAAATGGCCGTGGACGAGATCGGGACGGAACGGCAGCTCGGGGAGGGCGCGCAGGATGCCGGGAAACGGCTGGCGGCGGAAGCGGACCCGGACGGCCTCATCCTCCTTCTCGATCTGCCAGGGGAGAGGATCGCGGGTCTTCTGCGCGTGGAGCACGGCCACCTCGGCGAAGAGGGAGGCGGCGCGGTAGTGGTCGCGGGTGAAGGGGGCGACGACCGGGGCGGTCCGGGTGGGGTAGGAGCGGGTGAGAAAGAGGACCCGGAGGGACTCCCTCTCCCCCGGCACGGGGGAGAGGGCCGGGGAGAGGGGGGATGGGATCAACCCTTTCAGGCTTCGACCTCGCCGGCCGCCGCCATCATCGCCTCCCGCGACCTTGCCGCGGCGTCGCGCAGCTCGGCGGCGCGGGCGGGGTCGGCCGATGCCAGGCGGAAGGCCTCGACCTCCTGGCGCAGGAGCTGGTCCGCGTGCCTGTAGTAGGCGCGCGAGTGCCGGCCGCGGACGGCGTGGTCGCGGTCGGTCCCCTCGGCCCAGCCGAGCGGCGAGACCACCCGGTCCGCGACCTCCTTGTAGTAGGCCGTGTTCCTGATCGGGTAGGCCACGGTGGTGAGGAAGATGCCGGGGTTGCTCTTCTTCACGTGGTCGATCGTGGCGTCGATGTCCTCGGCCGTCTCCCCCTCGTAGCCCCACATCAGGAACATGCCGACCTCGATGCCGTGCCGCTTGGCCGCCTGGCAGGCCCACTGCACCTGCTCGGGCGTCACCCCGCGCTCCATGGCGTCGAGGATGCGCCGGCTGCCGCTCTCCGAGCCGATCCAGATGCGGTAGCAGCCCATGGCGGCCAGGGTCTCGAGGACCTCCTCCTTCATCATCCGGTCGGCCCGCGAGATGGTCTCGAACGGGAGGCGCAGACCGCGGCGCTTCAGCTCCGCCGCGTACTCGAAGAGCCAGCGGTGGTTGATCGTGAACACGTCGTCCGCGTACCAGACCTGGTCCGGCTGCCAGGCGTCGCGGATGTGCTCCAGCTCGTCCGCGGTCCCCGTCACGCTCCGGCGCCGGTGGGTGAAGCCGAACACGGCGTGGGAGCACCACCGGCAGTGGTAGGGGCAGCCGCGGGCGGTGATGAGGTTGACGCTCCCCATGCCGTGGTGGGTCCGCCAGACGTCCACGTAGCGGCCGGTGTCGATCGCGCCGCGGTCGGGCCAGGGCAGGGAGTCGAGGTCCTCGATCTGCTCGCGGGCCGGGTTGTGGACGACCTGCCCGTCTTCGTCCAGGAAGATCGTGCCGGCCACGCCCTGGAGGCGGTGGGGACCGCGCTCGGGAAGCACCCGGAGCAGCTCGGCCATGGTCCGCTCGCCCTCGCCCTCGACGATCACGTCCGCGCCGTGGGAGAGGTACTCGTCCGGCCAGCCCGCCGCTTCCGGTCCCCCGAGAACCACCGTCCAGCCGGCGGCCTTGGCGCGGCGGATCACGTCCAGCACCGAGGCCCGGGTCATGAGATTGGTATAGATGCCCAGGACCCCGGATCCCGATCCAAGCCGGGCGCTCAGCTCCTGGCGGCTGGCGAAGGTGGTGTCGAAGACCTCGACGCCGAAGCCCTCTTTCTTCAGCCAGGCCGAGAGGTAGAGCAGCCCCAGGGTGGGGTAGGGCTTCATGATCTGGCGTTCCTTCTCGTCCTCGAAAAGGAAGTAGCCGTGGGTCAGCAGGACATCCGGCATCAGTTGTAGTCCTTGCTGAGATCGGGGGCGTCCGGGGTGCCGTAGGTCTTGGTGATGCGGGTGGGCTCGGCGCTCCGGCACTCCACTTCCAGGCGCCCCAGCTCCAGCCAGTCGGCGTTCAGGCGGTCGAGCTCCGCCATCAGCTCCATCGCATCGCCATTCGCCTTGGCGAGGCGGTGGCGCAGGTCCAGGTCGTGGTGCACCACCTGGTGGAGCTTGCGGTAGAACGGCGTCTGGTAGGTGCCCTGGAACATCATGGCGAGGTCGTCGCTGTCCTGCCAGTTCGCCTTGTTGCCCAGCTCCTCGCGGACCATGTCGTAGAACTTGGTGCCGGGCAGGGGATAGCTGACGCTGACCCCGATGTCGTCGGGCAGCGCCTCGCGCACCAGGCGGACGGTGGAGAGCACGTCCTCGAAGGTCTCGCCCGGGTAGCCGAACTGGAGGAAGAAGCAGGCCCGAATGCCGGCCTCCTTGAGACGCCGGCGGGCCTCGTGGATCTTGGCCAGCGACGTGCCCTTGTCCATGGCGTCGAGGATCTTCTGGCTGCCGCTCTCGGCGCCGAGCCAGACCTCCACGCAGCCGGCGCGGGCGAGCCCCTCGACCGCGGTCGGGGTCATGAGGTCCACCCGCGACTGGATCATGAACGGGATGTGGGCGTCGCGGGCCTCGATCTCGCGCGCCAGCTCGGGCACCCACTGCGGCCGCAGGCCGAAGATGTCGTCCGCGAACCAGACGTGGTCGGGCTTGAGCAGGCGCTTGACCAGCGCCATCTCCTCGGCCAGGTTGGCAGGCGAGCGGATGGCGTACTGCTGGCCCCAGATCGGCTTCGCGCACCAGTTGCAGTGGAACGGGCAGCCGCGGGTGCTGACCAGGTTCACGCTGTAGAAGCCGTGCGCCCTGGTCCAGGCCGCGCGGTAGCGCTCGGCGTCCACCAGGTCCCAGGCCGGGAGCGGGAAGACGTCCGGGTGGCGTTCGGGCGGGCGCGCGGCAGTGCGATGGACGCCGCTCGGGTCGGACGGGTCGGGCAGGGCGAGGCCGGCGATCTCCCCGGGCCGGCCGGGTCGGCGGCCGGTCAGGGTCTCGACCAGCTCGACCAGGCTCCAGTCCGCCTCGCCGAGCAGGGCGTACTGCACGCCATGGGCGAAGTAGAGCTCGGGGTGGTCGGTGATGTCCGAGCTGGAGGCGATCACCGTGGCCCCGGCCGCGCGGGCATGGGCGCTCATGCGCCAGGCCGCCTCGCGGGCGTGGGTCAGGCACATCTTGGTCAGGAAGTTGAAGCTGTCCTCGAACAGCACCACCACGCCCGGCCGGTGCCGCGCGAGCGCCTCCTCGAACTCGTGCTCGCCTTCCGAGAGGGTGGCGTCGAAGAGGGCCACCTCGTAGCCGCGCGCGCGCAGGCTGGCCGCGGCATAGAGGGTCCCGAGCGGCGCATAGGGCCGCATCTTCTGCGTCTGCTTGGGGTCGTTCCGCAGGAAGAAAGAGTGGGCGAGCAGGACGTCGCTCATCGATCCGAATTTTTCCCTGGTTGAGTTGTCCTGTCCGGTCGGCCGGACTATAGCCCGAGGATCGCCGGTCGTCAAACTTCCGTAATCCTCTTCGTAAGGACCGGTGCGTATTCTGGGGCGGTAGTGAAGGGCCGGGGCCAGCAAAGCCCTTGCTCCGCACCTCCCTCAGGCGGCCCGAGACAGGCCGCCTATTTTTTTTAAGTATCATGTGGTCCACCGGCTTCGAAGGAGGATCACGTGCGCGCCGCCATCCGTCTTCTCCCGCTCGTCCTGCTCGCCATCCCGGCCCTGGCTGCCCCGCCGATCCCGGTCACCGGTCTCGTCCAGGGGCCCGCCGGATCGCCGCTCGAAGGCGCCCGCGCTCTCCTCGTGCCCGTGCCCTCCAGCGCCGCCCAGGCCCGCCTGGAGCTGGAAGGGAAGACCGGTCCCGAGCCGGCCGCGTCGGTCCTCACCCGGGCCGACGGCACCTTCCGCCTGGAGGCGCCCGAGGCCGGCCTGTGGAAGGTCGTGGTCCAGGCGTCCGGTATGGTACCGCGGGAGATGGAGCTGGAGCCGCTCGTGGAGGACACTGAGTTGCCGGCCGTGAAGCTGGAGAAGGACGCCGGCCTGGAGGTCCGCGTGACCGGTGCCGACGGCGCGCCGGTGACCGGCGCCCGGGTGAGGGCCGTCCAGCCCGAGCCGTTCCCGGCCCGCGCCTTCTTCATGATCGGCTCCCAGGAGTCGTGGACGGTCCCCGAGAGCGCCGCCCGGACTGACGCCCGGGGCGTGGCCGTCCTGCCGCGCGGAGGTCGGGGGAAGGTCACGGTGCAGGCCGGCCTGGACGGCGGCGCGATGGCCGAGCAGGAGGTGGCTGGCGGGTCTGCCACCCTCCGGCTCCAGGCCGGAAGCCGGAGGCAGGTCCGCGTGCTGGACGCCACCGGAAAGAAGCCCGTGGCCGACGCCCTGGTGCTCCTCGGCGGTATCGGCGGCATTGACGGCGTCCGCTGGTGCGCGGGGCGGACCTCGGCGGACGGCCTCTTCGATGTGCCGCTCGGGGCCGGCCCGAGACAGTCCATCCTGGTGCTCGCAGCTGACGGCCGGCGTCTGGAGGCGGCCGTCGAGCCCGCGAAGAAGGAGGAGAAGGATCCGCTGCCCCTGGTCCTGCCGGCCCTGGAATCGCTCGCGGGCCGGGTGGTTTCGATCGTGGACGGCAGACCCGTGGCCGGCGCCCTGGTCTGGGGCGGCGACCCCGGGCTGCTCCGCCGCGCGGGAGCGGACGGCACCTACCGGATCGAGCTGGCCTCCCGCTCCGGGCGGGAGACCCTGGTCCGCGCTGCGGCGCCCGGTTTCTTCACCGAGACCGGCTCTCCGACCGGACCCGCGGGCCGACGCCAGGGGCCGGCGCTGGCCCTGCAGCCCTCCCTGGCCGTGGCCGGAGTGGTCGTGGACGAGAAGGGGATGCCCGTGGCCGGGGTCGAGATCCGCGCCTCGCCGCAGATGAGCGGCGGCTTCGACTCGGCGCTGCTGCGCACCGCCGGCACGGCCCGCACCACGCCCGCGGGCCGCTTCCGGGTCCCGCGGCTCTCCCCCGGGGTGGCGTACGACCTGCGCTTCTCCCGCACCGGCTTCGCGCCGGCCACCTCCGAGGCCCCGCCCCTGGAGCCCGGCCGCCCCGCCGCCGATCTGCGGGTCGTGCTGCGCAAGGGGCGCACCGGGTTCGGCCGGGTGGTGAACGCGTCCGAGCAGCCGATCGCCGGCGCCCGGGTCTCGCTGCGCCGGAGCGCGGCCGGCGACCGGCGGCGGCCGCCCATCTTCTCCCAGGAGGAGCCCGGGCTCGAGGTCGTGACCGGAGCGGACGGCCGCTTCGAGATCCGCGACCTGCCGGGCGGCACCTGGTCGCTGGACGCCCGGGCCTCCGGGTATGCGCCGCTGACCGTGCCCGGCCTGACCATCCCCGAGGGCGCCGGCTCGACCGACCTCGGCACCGTCATGCTGCCCCCCGGCGTGGCGGTCGAGGGCTACGCAGTCGATCCGCGCGGCCGGCCGGTCGAGGGGGTCGAGGTGAACGTCGCGGACGGCTCCATGTCGATCGTCCGCATGCGGATGGGGCGCGGCCAGGACAGCCAGCCCGCGGCGGTCACCGGGTCGGACGGCTACTTCCGGATCGAGGACCGCCGGGCGGGCGAGACGATCAACCTCGACGCCAGCCGCCCCGGCTACGCGACCACCGCGGCCCCGGGCATCCGCGTGCCGCCCGAGGAGCCGGTCCGCATCGTGATGCAGCCCGCCTCCGCCGTCGAGGGGCGGACCGTGGACGACGACGGCCAGCCCGTGGCCGGCGCCAAGATCATCCTCCTGCCGACCGAGAGGCGGGGCGGCTTCCGGATCAAGGACGGCGTCTCGGACGAGAGCGGCGCCTTCCGGATCGAGGACGTGCCGCCCGGCGCCCTCGAAGCCCAGGCCGTGGCCGCCGGGTTCCAGCCCGCGTACCTCTCCAACCTGGAGGTGCGCGCCGGCCAGGATCTGAAGGGGGTGGAGATCGTGCTCGCCACGGGCGCCGCGGTCGAGGGCCGCGTCCTCTCGCCCGCGGGCAAGCCGGTGGTGGGCGCCACCATCGAGCTGGCGGAGGAGGAGGGCGCCGGCATGTTCCGGATTCCGGTCGCGGCCATGTCGGACGGCGACGGCCGCTACCGGCTGGACGGCATCAAGCCGGGCACCCGCACCTTCCAGGCCACCCATCCGGGCTACCGCCGCGCCGTACGGGACCTGGAGGTCCGGCCGGGCGAGAATGCGCTCGACCTGAGCCTCGAAGGGGGCGTGGAGGTCCGCGGCCGGGTGGTGGACGACGGCGGCGCGCCCGTGCCGGGAGCCAGCGTCTCCCTGCGCGAGGGGTGGCGCTCCTGGGACCTGCCGCGAGGCACCAGCGGCGCCGACGGCTCCTTCACCCTGACCGGCGTGGCCGACGGCAACTACCACCTGTCCGCCCAGAAGGAAGGCTACGCCATCGACCCGGACGGCGAGGACGTGACCGTGGCCGGCAGCTCCGTGGGCGGGCTGGAGGTCAAGCTGAGCCGCGGCGGCACCGTGACCGGCCAGCTCCTCGGCCTCGACTTCACCGACCTGTCGCAGGTCCAGATCAGCTCCGACAGCATGAGCTGGCGGGGCGGCGGCGGCACGGTGCGGCCGGACGGCACCTACCGCATCGAGAATCTTGCGCCGGGCAAGCGGCGGATCATCGCCAGTCTGCGCGACGGCTCGCGCCAGGCCGAGGGCCAGGTGGAGATCGAGCCGGGCGTCTCCGAGACCCGGCTGGACCTCGACTTCGGCCAGGGGGCGATGCTCACCGGCCGCGTCCTGCGCAACGGCGAGCCGCTGTCGAGCGCCATGGTCTCGCTCAACGGGCCGGGCGCCAACCGCTGGGGGCAGACGGACCACGAGGGCCGTTTCCGCTTCGAGGCTCTGCCCGATGGCCGCTACGAGCTGGCGGTCTCGACCGGCGGCGGCACGCGCCACGAGGAGAACGTGGACATGGCCGGCGACGACCGCGACCTGCTGATCGACCTGCGGGCGGTCGCCGTCTCCGGCCGCGTCACCGACGCGGCCGACCGCAGCCCGATCGCTGGCGCCTCGGTGGTCCTGCTGCCGCGCGAGGGCGGAGCCGGGGAGGCGGGCCGCTTCTTCCCGGTCGAGACCAGCACCGACTCCCGCGGCGCCTTCCGGCTGGCGGACGTGGCCGAGGGGGCCTGGAAGCTGCGCGTCACCCAGGAGGGCTACGCGCCCGCCGAGGAGGAGGTCGTGGTCGAAACCGCGCCGGTCGAGGGCGTCGAGCTGGCCCTCCAGGCCACCGAGGGCGTGACCCTGGAGGTCGTGCTCCCGAACGGCCGGCCGCCCTCGGAGGTGCGCTCGGCCGTGCTCGACTCGTCGGGCCGGCTGGTCTCCACGGGCCGGCACACCGTGCGCGAGGGAGGACGGGTGCGGATCTCCAGCGTGGCGCCGGGCTCCTGGGAGCTGATCCTCGACACCGACGGCTGGGCGCCGGTCTCGGTGCCGGTGACCGCCCCCGGCGACGCCGGCCGGGTGGTCCTCGCCCAGCCGGGGGCCGTGCGCGTGGAGGTCCCCGCCCTGGCCGACGGCAAGGTGGGCGGCAACGTCCGCTTCACCGACGCCGCGGGCCGGCCCTTCCGCGCCATCTGGGGCGACGAGACCCTCAGCGACTTCCCGCTCCAGAACGGCGCGCGGGACTTCCAGCGCCTGCCGGTCGGAGCCTGGACGCTCACGGTCACCGCGGCCGACGGCCGCACCTGGACCGGCACCGCCACTGTGACCCCCGCGGGCAAGCCCGTGGTAAAACTGGAGTAGAAGCAAAAGGTCCTTCGGAGGTCCCCGTGCGCAACCTGATCCCCGCGCTGCTGCTGCTCCTGTCCCCGCCACCGCCGCCGCCGATCCTCGTCGGAGGCCAGGTCAAGGCCCCTGTGCCCCTGGAGACCCGGGCCTCGCTGGTCGCCGTACCGGCCGACGCCGAATCCGGCCGTCTCGACCTGGAAGGGAAGGCCGGGCCCGAGCCGGTCACGGCCGTGCAGGTGGAGGCGGACGGCACCTTCCACCTCCAGGCGCCCGCGCCGGGCATGTGGAAGGTCGTGGTCCAGGCGCAGGGCTACGTGCCGCAGGAGTACACCCTGACTCCGCTGGTCGAGGACATCGACCTGCCGGCCGTCCGGCTGGAAAAGGACCTCCGGACCGAAGTCCGGGTCACCGGAGCGGACGGCCGTCCGCTCGCCGGAGCCCGGGTGCGCGCGCTCAACCCCGAGGGGCAGCGCGACTGGCGGACGCCGGTCCGGGCCGCCCTCACCGACGCGCAGGGCGTCGTCGTCCTTTCCCGCGGAGCGAAGGAGGGCCTCCTGGTCCGCGCCGGAACGCCCGGCCTTCCGTTCGCCGAGCGCCGGGACGTGCGGTCCTCCCAGGTCACGCTCCAACTGACCCCGGGCCGCAGTCGGGAGGTCCGGGTGGTCGACGCCGCGGGCAAGCCCGTGGCCGGAGCCCTGGTCCG
>DATANP010000311.1:0-7004 GCA_036266195.1 Thermoanaerobaculia bacterium
AGAAGCCTCCTGTTGCTGATCGTCTTCGTCGGCCTGTTCTAGATCTTCCTCGGCTTCTTCGTCGGTAATCTCAACCGTACTTGTGCTCGGCTCGGGGGCGCCCCTGTCTTCAGATGATGGCTTAGAGCCGCGCAACTGGTCATGCCAGTTTCCTATGTCATCCGCGGCCCAGCTGAAGCCGCCGATGATGGTTAGTCCTCCAACAAAGAGTCCCGCGGTTCCTCCGGTGACCACGATAACGGCACCGCCGATGACAGTGGCGAATGGCCCACAGAAGTGGCCGAACGACGACCGGTTGCCCTCTCTACCGGCATCTGCATATCCTCGAGTGTCTCGTATGGGATTCTGATTCGACAACCAATGAAACCGATTAGGATCAATCGGAATGCCACGCACTGGGTCGAACAGTCTTTGTCTGTCAAAGAGCACTGTGAGGCGGCGGGCGCGGGGGCCCGTGCCTAACTCCAGCGGGTGCCCAGTCGGCCGAGGGTTCAGAAGGCTGTACAAGCGGAACAGAGAGTTGGTCTGCCTGCGGTGCGCAGAAGACACTTGGGTTTTTGGCGCTCGCTTCTTCATTTGACCCTCTTTGGAATCTCGCATCTCCAGATCCGAGAGCGTGCTGGGGAGGTAGAAGCAGTTCCGAATGGCGCCGAACCTCAGATTCACCGGCAAGGTTTTCGAAGTTCAACGAGCAAGAAATCTGTCACCTCGACACCGAACGCTGGAAAATTTCATGTTCTTTAAATCGTGACCTTTAGTTCCATACTACGCCGTTCGCTTAGGTACGTCAATATCATTGAGCACTGCGCATAAGACCTCGCGAGCGGATGGGGGAGATGCCCTGAATTTTGTCGTAGAGTGGGACCTCTTCCGGGGGACGGTGGGCGCTTATGCGACAGAATGGCCTCTCGTAGCCGCTCGGTGCGGTGGCGAGTTATGCGACAAGGGTCTGTCGTATAACTCGCCAGCCAGTTCAGCCCCCACTCTACGGCCCTGAAATGATTCAGGGGGCCGCTGGATCGGCCAGCCGATGCCTTCGGCACCCTCTGCTCTGGTCCTTTAGTCTTCAAGGGGGAACGGTACGTTCCCCGCTTCCGGCGCGGCGCCGGAAGCTTCCGGCAGCTTGCCGGAAGCGTCACCCGGGCTGCCGGATGCTTCCGGCGGCTCGCCGGAAGGAGAAACCGAGCCGGTTTCCCAATTCACCGGCTTGCCGGAAGCTTCCAGCCGTCCGCCGGAAGCGTCACCCGGGCCGCTGGATGCATCCGGCAGCTCGCCGAAAGGAGAAACCGGCCGGTTTCCCGATTCACCGGCTCGCCGGAAGCTTCCGGCTGCGCGCCGGAAGCGTCACCCGGGCCGCCGGATGCTTCTGGCGGCTCGCCGGAAGGAGAAGCCGAGCCGGTTTCTCGATCCAGCGGCTCGCCGGATGCTTCACCCGGACCGGAGAAGACCCCTCCCCATCCCTCCCCTGCTTCGCAGGAGAGGGCGCCCCCTCCCAGCCTTGGTTTGAGCCGGCAGGATGCCGGCGCTCCCAGCGAAACGCAAGTCTCTCCTGGAGACTCCCTCTCCCCCAGCATGGGGGAGAGGGCCGGGGAGAGGGGGAACGGGATCAACTGGCCGGGGGGGTGAGGGCCGAATCTAGCCGCCCGGGACCGCTTTGCGGTAGCGTCGCCTCATGAACCGGAAACACCAACTCCTCGCGACGATCCTGCTTTTCCTCGTCTCCCTGTCCCTGGCTGCCGAAGAGGGGCCGCGCGTGCTCCTCGTCACCGCCCACCCCGACGACGACGCCCTGTTCGCCGGTGCGGTCTACCAGATCACCCACGCTCTCGACGGCCGGGTGGACGTGGCCGTGACCACCAACGGCGAGGGTGGCTACAAGTACTCGGACCTCTCGATCCCCATCTATGGCATCGACCTCACCGACGAGAAGACCGCTCGCGAGCGGTTGCCCGGCATCCGCAAGAAGGAGATGATCGCGGGCGGCTCCATCGTGGGGATTCGCAACTACTTCTTCTTCGATCAGAAGGATACGGAGTACACGACCGACCTGGAGAAGGGGACCGCGCCCTGGGACAAGGATCTGGTCCGGAAGCGGCTCAATACCATTCTCACGGACGGCCACTATGATTTCGTGTTCGTCATGCTGCCGGTGACCACCACCCATGCCCATCACCAGGGCGCGGCGCTGCTCGGCTTGGAGGCGGTCTCGAAGCTCCCGGCCGAGAGCCGACCGATCGTGCTCGGCGCCACGGGGTACAAGAAGAGCAGCCCGGACCGCGTTTCCTTCACCGGCCGCGAGGGGCTGCCGCTGGCGACCATCAAGCCCGGCTCGCCCATCTTCGAGTTCGACCGCAGCCGGAAGTTCGGTTACAAGAATGCACTCGACTACAACATGATCGTCAACTGGGTCATCGCCGAGCACAAGTCGCAGGGCACCATGCAGGGCGTGATGAACGCGCTCGACGTCGAGCAGTATTTCTATTTCAATCTCAACCGCGAGGACGGCATTCAGAAGGCCCGCGCCCTCTTCGACAAACTCGCTCAGGCGCCTCCGCCCGGAGCCTGGAGCGCAAAGCGATAGACCTCGGCGTAGCGGTCCACCTGGGTCTCGATGTCGAAAAGCTTCGCCCGTTCCTGAGAGATCGCGGCGGCCTGCGGCTCCTGGGCCCAGGCCGCCGATCGCACCATGGCGTCCGCCAGAGCGTCCTCCTGACGGACGAGGAAGGGCCAATCCTCGCCGAGAACCTCCGGGATTCCTCCGACCGCGGGCGCCACCACGGGCAGGCCGTGCAGCAGCGCCTCCACGATCACCAGTCCGAACGATTCGAAACGCGAGGTCAGGACAAAGCTCGTGGCCGCGCGGTACTCGCGGGACAGCGACTCGGGATCTCCGCCGCCGGCCATGACCGAGACTGCGTTCGCTGATCCATAACCCTGCAACAGCTCGCGCGCCCGTTCGCCTCCGCGCTCCGTGGTCACGATCCGCAGCCGCGCTTTGGGAAGGATGGCGCGCGCCCGTTCGAAAGCTTCCAGAAGCAGCTCCGGCCTCTTGACCGCGCGCAGCGAGGAGACGTGCAGGAAGAGCGGCGCGTCCGCGGGCGGCTTCGGTTCGTCGCCGGTCAGGATGAAGCCCCGACGCAGGAAGTTGTGGACCACGTGGACGTGGGGCAGGCCGGGGATCTTTCTTTCCAGCACCTCGGCCAGATGGCCCGAAACGCAGGTGACCGCCGCGGCCTCGCGCAGCAGCGCCTCGACCACTTCGCGCCGCCGGTCCATGAGGTGCTCGCTCAGCACGTCCGAGCCGTGCATGGTGATCACATAGGGCAGGCCGCGCAGCCGACGGAGGAACGAGGCCGGCATTCCGAACGCCTGGATGCTGTGGAGGTGGAGCAGATCGGCCGGGGCCGCGTCGTAGATGTCCAGAAGCTGCGAGCAGGCGTCGATTCCGCCGACCAGCGCGCGGTCCGTATCGATCAATCGCGAGGTGTGGGCGGCGTCGTCCGGCGAAAGCACTGACGCGTTTTCGAGCGGAGATGCGTCTGGATCGCAGTGGCAGAAGCGGACGCCATAACCCCGGCCCGCGAGCTCGCGGCCGAGCGCAATGGCGAGGGTGGAGGAGCCGCCGCTCGTCGTGAGCATGGCCATGAGAATGTTCGGATTTTTCATGTCAGTGCAGGGCGTTCTTGAGGATCTTGCCGCTCGCGCTCTTCGGGAGCGCGTCGCAAAGGTGAAGTTGCGACGGCCGTTTGAAAGGAGGGAGTTGCCTGGCCAGTCGCTCGAGGATCTCTTCGGCGCCGACGTTGGGCCGCACCGGCACCACCCAGGCCTCCGCGCGCTCGCCCAGGACCTCGTCCGGCCGTCCAATCACCGCGCACTCCTGGACGAGGTGGGTGTCGTAGAGGGCGCGCTCGATCTCGGCGCCGCTCACGCGGTGGCCCGCGATCTTGATCAGATCGGTCCTGCGGCCGGTGAGAAAGAAATAACCGTCCTCGTCCTGCCGGCCGAGGTCGCCGGTGCGGTACCAGCCGTCCTCGGGCAGCCGGTCCTCGGGATCGGTCAACGGCCAGTAGCCGGGAGAAAACGTCTCTCCCCGCGCCTCGATCTCGCCTTCCTGGTTGGGGGGAACCGGCCCGCCGCCGGCCATGACGCGCATGTCCACGCCGCGGATCGGCACTCCGATCGAGCCCCATTTGCGTTCGAGCTGGTCCGGCGGCAGGTAGGAGATCCGGCCGGCCGCTTCCGTGGCCCCATACATCAGAAAGAGTTTCGCGTGCGGGAGCCGGTTGCGCAACCGGCGGACGTAGATGCCTGGCAGATGTCCGCCCGCACAGGTCAGATAGCGCAGCCGGGGGGCGGCGAAGCCTTCGAAATCACCCTTCTGGAGCAGCAGCATGAAGGTCGAGGGCACGCCGGAAAGCCCGGTCACGCCGAGCCGCTCGATCTCGCGCAGGAGTACCTGGGGATAGGCCGTGCGGTTTTCGATCGCCAGCGCCGCTCCCGCCCAGAGGTGGGTCTGAAGCACCGACTGTCCATAAACATAATGGAACGGAAGCACGGCCAGCCCGAGATCCTCGGAAGTCAAGGGAAGATAGTCGAGCACTCCCAACGTGTTGGCGACCACATTGCGATGCGTGAGCACGACGCCTTTCGGAGCTCCGGTGCTGCCGGACGTGTACAACACCACCGCCGGATCGTCCGCCTTCCGGCCGTCCGGCCGCGGATCCGGATCGAACGTTGCAAGATCCGGGATTTCACACGGCAAGTGGTCCAGGAGAGCCGAAGCCGAGGCGAGGAGACGTTCCTCGGTGATCAGAAGGGCCGGGGAGCAGCGATCGGCGATCACCCTCCAGCCCTGCGGCCAGACCGGGTTGAGCGGCACGGCCACGGCTCCGGCTTTGAGGACGCCATGGAACGCGGCCACGTAGCGCCGCGAGTTGCCGAGCAGGAGCGCGATCCGGTCGCCGGGCACAACGCCGCGCTCGCGCAGAAACCTTGCGAAACGCTCCGCGTCCGCGTCGGCCTCGGCGAACGTCAGGCTCGACTCGCCTTCGATCAGGCAGGTCCGATCGCCGTTTTCCCGGGCCTGGCGTTCGAGGCCGTGCTGGATGCGCGGATCGTCGGTCAAGAGCCGGAAGCCTGAAGGCGCGCGACGAACGCTTCGAGCCGCTCGATGCTGTCCAGGTTCTCGGGCGTGACGTCGCGGTTGTCGATGCGGATGCCGAGCTCTTTCTCCAGCGCCAGGAGGACCTCGAGGAGCAGGAAGGAGTCGAGCGCGCCGGAATCATAGAGAGAGACCTCGCGGCCGATCCCCTGGGCGTCCCGGACGCCGGCTTTCTGCAACAGGGCGCGCAGCCGTTCCTCGGTCATGATCGATCCGGTCATGGTCAATCCGCCTGAAGGTCGGCCGGTACCTGGTGGATCTGGCCGCGCAGGCGCTGCCAGAGATCGCCGCGCTGCCGCGGGTCGGGGCCTTCGGGCGTCCACTCGTTGGAGATCACCTCCTGCAGCGTGCGCGTGGCGGCGAGCAGGTCGGAGAGCGGGGGAGCGCCGTCGAAAAACCGATTGGTGAAGTTCTGGGTGATGTTGTTGATCGTGGACCCGGTCCGCCGCGTGGCTTCGGAATAGGTGGAGCGCACGACGTCCGGCATCTCGCGCAGGCTCATCGTCCGGTGCGACCAGAAACCGCGGCCGTCCACCTCCAGGCCGTACTCCGCGCGGCGGTGCCAGAGAGGGGAGCCCGGCACCACGTTGAGCACGTGCAGGATGAGGTGCTCGAAGTCGCATTCCTCCAGCACGTCGAGCGTGTTGGCGATCGTTTCGCGTGTCTCGCCGGGGTAGCCGAGGATCACCGAGGCGTAGACCTCGATGCCGCGCTCGCGCAGCATATGGGCGCCGAGCGCCATCTTGTTCGGATCGTAATTCTTGTTCATGGCGCGCAGCACGGAGCGGTCGCCCGACTCCATGCCGAACTGGATGTAGCGGAAGTTCGCGCGGTCGAGCAATTCGGCGATCCACGGTTTATAGCTCACGAGATCGAGCCGAGCGTAGGCCCAGATCTCGACCGGCAGCGCGGCCTCGGCGATCGCTTCGAACACGAGCTTCGACTGGTCCACGGGGCTCAGGAACTCCGCGCCGCAGAACGAAACCGTGCCGAACCCCGCCTCGACCACGGCGCGCAACTCGGCCGTCACGCGCTCGGGCGACTTGCGGCGGAACCCGGCGTAGAGCGGATACGAGCAGAACTTGCAGCGAAAGGAACAGCCTCGGCCCTCTTCAAGCGCGGCCACCACGGGCAGGCCGTGGCGTGCGATCGATCCGTCGTTGAAATCGTGATCGCGCAGCAGGCTCCAGTCGGGAATCGCGACCTGGTTGACGTCCACCTCAACCGGCTCCGGAGCCCCGATGGGATCGGCGGGATCGGCGCCGCGGAGGCGGACCGCGCCCGGAATGCCGTCGAGGGGCTGGCGGGCGATCATCCGCCGCACCAGCTCCGCGAACGACCCTTCGGCCTCGCCGAAGAACAGCGCGTCGGCGCCGTCGAGCCGTTCGTACAGCTCCCCGGCGCTTTCGAAGTGCAGCCGCCAGGCCGAGAGACCCTGGCCGCCGACCAGCACCGGGATGTCAGGGTCCACCTCACGGATGAGCTTGAGCAGCCTCTGGATGGTGGCGATGCGCACCGTGTAGGTGGTGCTGACCGCGACCATCCGGCACCGGCCGAGCCGCTCCAGGACCGCCTCGCGCCAGAGCCCCGCCACATCGTCGTCGTCGATCACGGAGAAGGAGAGGCCCGCGCGGTGGAGCTCGGTGGCGAGGACCACACTGGTCAGGCTGATCCGGGTCGCAAGCCCGTAGTCGGCGAGCAGCGACCGGTTGCCGCCCGCCTGGAAGAGCTGGAGATCGTCAGGAGCTTCGGTCCGCATCCTGCCGAAGTACTCCCGGAAGCTCCGGGTCAACAGCGTCTTGACCAGGTCCGGCTCGGAGACTCCGCGTTCGACAAGGATGAG
>DATANP010000312.1:0-19885 GCA_036266195.1 Thermoanaerobaculia bacterium
CTGCGCATCGCCGGCCTCGACCTTCTGGGCCGGCTCGACTGGCGGCCCGGGCTCGCGGGCGCGCTCTGGACCTCGGTGGGTGGCGGCGACCGGTTTCCGGGCATTTTCGAAAACTTTTGCCGCATCCTGGTCGCCTACCGCCTGCACGAGCTGGGCGGCGCGATCATCCATGGCGCCGGTCTGATCATCGACGGCGAGGGCTTTCTCTTCGCTGGGCGTTCGGGAGCGGGCAAGAGCACGGTCTCGCGCATGGCCCAGGAGCGTGGGATCACGGTCCTGAGCGACGACCTCAACGCCCTGCTGCCTCAGGAGGATACCGTCCTGCTCGCCGGCCTCCCGTTCACCGGAGACCTGGGCGGAGGAGACGGTTCGATATCGGCCGAAGTGCCGCTCCGGGGTCTCTATCGACTGGTCCAGGACCCGGGCGACTCCCTCCGTCCGCTCGGCAAGGCCGAGGCGGTCGCGACGCTGCTGGCCTGCTCGCCGTTCCTCAACGCCGATCCCCACCGCCGTGGCGGGCTGTTCACGACCCTGCTCGGTCTCGCCGAAAGAATGCGCGCTTACGAGCTGCGCTTCTCGCTCCGTGGCGGGATGTGGGATATTCTCCGGCCAGAATGACTTCGATCGATGCGGGCAGTATCCTGAAAGCTGCTCCCGATGTCCGCTTCCGGGTCGTGGACCGGGAGGCGGTCGTCGTCCGTCAGAAGAGCGCCGAGGTCCTGGTCATGAACGAGGTCGCGGCGCGGTTGCTCGCGCTGGCCGACGGTGTCCACCCGATCTCTCACTGGCTCGACGTGCTCGCTGGCGAGTTCGAGGTGGACCGCGCCACGCTGGAGAGCGACGTCGTCGGCTTCGCTTCCGATCTCACCGCCGAGGGCCTGCTGGAGATCGTCGGTTGAGCTTCTCCGAAATCCTGCGGAAGACCTGGGCGGAGAACATCCTCTTCTCGGTCCTGGTCGAGCTGACCTACCGCTGCAACCTCGACTGCGTCTTCTGCTACAACGACCTCGGCCTGCGCGGCGAGCCGCTGACCCGGGACGACTACTTCCGCTTCTTCGAGGAGCTGGCCGGGCTCCAGGTGCTCAACCTGACCCTGTCCGGCGGCGAGCCGCTGGCGCATCCGGACTTCCTGGCGCTGGGACAGCGGGCGCGCGAGCTGGGCTTCGTGGTGCGGATCAAGTCGAACGGCCATGCGCTGCGCGGCGAGATGGCGCGCCGCATCCGCGACGAGGTCAACCCGTTCCTGGTCGAGGTCAGCCTGCACGGCGCCACGGCCGCCGCCCACGACCGCCAGACCCGCGTGCCCGGCAGCTTCGAGCGCCTGCTCGGCAATATCCGGGAGATGCGCGGGCTGGGGCTCCGGGTGAAGATCAACAGCACGCTCACGCTTTGGAACGAGGAGGAGGCCGAGGGCATGCTCGACCTTGCCGAGTCGCTGGGGCTGCCGATCCAGATCGATCCCGAGGTCACGCCGCGCGACGACGGCGACCGCTCTCCCCTGGCGCTTTCGCCGACGCGGGAGGGGGTGCGGCGGCTGTTCGCGCTCCAGGCAGATCGGGCGCTCACGATCGCTCACGGTGCTGACGACGGCACGCTGCCGGCTCCGGTCGAGAAGCACTGCGGCGCGGGCTCGGCGGGCGTGGCCGTGGACCCCTATGGCAACGTCTACCCCTGCGTGCAGTGGCGGCGGCCGGTGGGGAACCTCCACCGCCAGACCATCCGCGAGATCTGGCAGGGCTCGTCCGGCCTGAGCGAGGTACGCGCGCTCACGGCCGAGGCCAAGGCGGTCGTGGACGGCTTCGGACCGTCCGGCGGCTTCCTCAACTTCTGTCCGGGCTCGGCCGCGACGCGCTCGGGAGACCCGCTCGAGGTCTATCCCGAGGCGCGGCTGCGAATGGAGGTCACGGACGAGGTGCTGGCCCGGAAGAAGAGCCTCCTGCCGATTCTTCGTTAGGACGAGATCGGCCCCTGCGAGCAGAAGCCCACGTTGCCCTTGGCCGGCGGCACGGGAGCGCACACGGCCGCCATGGCTTCGAGCGGCTCCCGATACAGGATGCGCGGCGGTTCGTAGGGGCGCTTTTCCGGAGGTTTGACCCGCTGTTCCTTATTCACCCGAGCCCCCGCCATTGCCGGCCGGAGCCGGACCGCGCCGGACGAGGAGTGCCGGATCGCCGAGAAGGTTGTAGATGTCCAGCATCCGGCCGTCGCCTCCGAGCCCGCCGTACTCGGCAAGCGATCGCACCACCGAATCTCCGAGGCGGCCACCGGATTCCGAGGCCAGCCGGTAGAAGACCTCCGCAAGCTGTCGCGCCTCGCCGTGGTAGGAGAGTCCCGAGGGTCCCCAGACCGCCGCGGCCCCTCCCGTCGGGCTCTTCACCAGGACCTCTCCCAGGGAAGGCACGCCGGGGACGGCGAAACGGTTGATCGTGCAGGTCATGGCCGTGACCACCGGCAGCCGGCTCCCGTTGGCGAGGCCGGGCACGTCCGCGCTGGTCAGAAGCCCGCCGGCCGAGAAGCGGTCGAGACCGCCGTGGCCCAGGTAGTTGATCCACGAGGCGCCGTCCTGGATGCCCTGGATCAGCTCCGCGCGGGCCGTGGCCAGCGGCAGCCCGGAGAGATAGATCCGGTCCACGGCCGAGCCCGGCGGCAGCAGGGAGGCGATGCCGTCGCTGTCCGCCGAGAAGTCCGCGGCACCGTCCGGGCTATCGGCGAGCATCAGGGCGTTCGCCGCCCAGGCCGGCGTGCCGGAGGCTTCATAGGCCAGGATCTTGTCCACGCAGGCGTTCAGCTCGGCCGGCGTGAGCACGGGCAGGCGGCCCAGGGCCATGTCGGGCAGGCCGTCGCCGGTCGTGTCTGCGAACCGGTTGTCCGACGGGAAGAGCCCGCCCTCGCCCTGGATCATCAGCGGCGGCATCACGCAGTCGCCGTAACCCTGGAGGTTGCGGTAGTCGAGGCTCCCCTCGCCGCCCAGGACCACGTAGCGCGGCGGCACGGCCCAGCTCAGCTTCGCGAACCGCAGGAAGGCCTTGAGCGCCTGTGGCGTCGCGACGCCCTCGCCGAAGCCGTCCGCCACCTGGTCCAGGTTCACGACCAGCGCCTGCAGGCCCTGGCTCCGGCGCAGGTTCGCCAGGCGCTCGGCCGCCGACTCGAAGCCGGCCGGCACCACGATCAGCACGTCGGCGCGGTTGCCGGTGGACAGCAGGTCGTTCGCGTTCCACGGCCGGGCCGCGGCCGGAGTCTTGAGCGCGCCCGGGCCCGCGGCCAGATAGCGGGAGACGGCTGAGGGGACGAAGCTCGCCTGGTAGGTGCCCGCATCGGCATCCACGAGCGCGCCCGTCAGCCAGCGCGGCCGGAGCGGGTTGGAGATGTCCACCAGCTTCACGGCCGGGCCGGAGAAGCCGGTGACGGTGATCGCAGGATTGCCGCCGCCGGTGAACGCCAGCGCGTCGCCTGCCGCCGCGAACGTCCGCGGGTAGCCGAGCCGGAAGCCATCCACGTACTGGATGCTGAACGGCGCGCCGTTGCCGGCCGTGGCGGTGACCTCCACCTGGTTGCCGGCCGGCTGGAGCACGCCGGAAGGCACCGGGAACGTGCCCTGCTGCGGCGCGATCCCCTGCCACTCGATCTCGCCGAGCGGTGTGCCGTTCAGGGAGACGGCGGCGCGGTGCTCGCCGGCCACGTGCGTGTCGGTGGCACCCTGGAGGTTGACGGTCAGGGTGCCGTCGCCCGCCGCGAGCCCCGGCGCATCCAGGGTGAACGCCTGGTGGCCGAAGGTCGGGTCGCCGCCGACCAGGAACGCCCAGTACCAGTAGTCGGACTCGGGGTCGGGCGCGATGGCGGTGGCCGGGAAGGCGTCCACCTCCGACGCCTGGGATTCGGGGAAGGCACCGCCGGAAGCCGGCGCGGCCGGAGTGACGGCCGCCGCCTGCATGGTGAGTCCGTCCTTGTCCGACCGCAGGCGGTAGACCGTGTCGCGGCTGTAGAGGCTGTCCACGGTCTCGCCGTAGAAGTAGAGGCCGCGGGCCGTCTTGAGCTTGGCGTCGGTGTAGTCCGGGTACCAGGCCGCGGTCACGCCGTTGCGGGTCAGCAGGAGCCGGCCCTTGGAGATCGCCTTCTCGGTCTCGTCGAGGCTCGTGCCGAGCCACGAGGCGAGCTGCGAGGAGGACAGGTAGTAGAGGCCGTTCTCGCGGATCGCCAGGCGGACGCCGTCCGTGCCACCCTTGGCGGCCCCGGTCACCTGGTGGATCTCCTCCATGTCCTCGGAGACGGCGAGCTTGATCCCCTTGTGAGGCTCGCGCTCGAACGTCTCCACGGCCCGCTCGGGCCGGTCCCAGGAAGGCCGCGCCGTAAAAGGTCCGAAGCGCTGCCGGCCGCCTGCGACCTCGACCTCTTCCAGAAGGTACGTCTGCACCGAGCCGGGCGCCGCGCCGTCGTCCACGAAGCGGTAGGTGCCGCCCTGGGGCGCGTGGATCAGGCCGGGCAGCAGGCCGTCGTGGACCTTGACGAAGCTCTTCGACCGCTCGTCCCAGCGCGAGAGGTTGAAGCCGGCGGTGCCGGCCTCGGAGGCGGTGGTCCATTCGACCTGGACGCCGCCCTCGCCGCGGTCACCCGCCGCGTAGGTGCGGAAGGAGGAGACCACGGCCTGGGTCAGCAGGCCCTGGGTCACGGCGAGCTCGCAGAGCGGACCGAACGTGTAGGTGGCCCGCGCCTGCGTGGTGTTGCCGGTCTCGTCCACGTAGGTGGCGCGCGTGCCGTTGCCCGAGGCTGGCGTGGCGGTCGCGGCGATGCGCTGGCCGGAGGAGGTCGGGGTGATGCGCACCGCGTAGGCGAGGAGCGCGGTCGCGCCGGCCGACAGCGTGCCCGGGTTCCATGTGACGTTGCCGGTGCTGCCCACGGACGGCTGGCTGACGATCGAGCCCTGCGAGACCTGGGCGGCGCCGCCGTAGACCGCGCCGCTGCCGGGCACGTTGGCGGTCACCAGGTTGGAGGCGGAGAACGTGATCGCCTGCGGGGTGGGGTTCACCAGGCGCACGGTCACCGTGAAGCTCGACGTCTGGCCCACCAGCGGCGGGTTGGGCCCGCTGCCGTGCCGCAGGAGCTGCTCCACGTACGGCTTGGATGGCGCGGCCCCGGCGTCGTTCGGCAGGTAGACGCGGAACGCGTTCGTCGTCGGGTTCGCCGCCGGCGCGGTCACGTTGGGGTCCGCCGCCTGGGAGTTGCTCATGTAGAACGTGGTGTAGTTGCCGTTCGAGGTGCCGCCGACCAGGTAGGACGAGATCGAGACCGTGCCCGTCCAGATGCCGTAGTCGAGGCTGTCGGTGTCCGAGGTCCAGCCGGTCAAGGCATTGCGGTGCCAGACGTTGTTTCCGGAAAGCGTGGTGACGGACTGGCTGAACGCCCCCGAGCGGCTGGCAAAGCTCGCCGAGCCGTTGCTGCCGTCGTAGTCGAAGTCGTTCTCGTAGGCGGTGCAGCCCGAGGTGACGTAGGGGTGGATCGTGTAGCTGCGGCTGTTCGTCCCCGAGCCCGTCGGATTGACCCCGAGCTGGGCCATAGAATCGAAGTAGACGTTCAGCTCGGTGCCGCCGGAGTCGGAGGTGCCATCGTGGGCGCGGATGCCGACGGCATTGATGTCGTCGTCGTCGCCCATGTCCGCCCGCAGCTCCCAGTGGCCCGGCGTGATCCGGGTGTCCTGGATGCGGATGTTGTCCACGAACAGGAAGTCGTTGCTCGTGTACCCCGTCACGTGGATGAAGCGGATGCGGGTGTTCGTGGCCCGGTAGGCACTGATGTCGTAGCTGCGAGAGGTGGCCGCGACGGTACCCATGAAGGTCTCCAGGGTGGTCCAGTTCGCGCCCCCATCGGACGAGACCGCCACCTGGTACTGATCATTGGCCTCGACCTCCTGTGTGTGGAGGTTGAAGCTGAACGTGGCGCCCCCGAACGCGGACAGGTCGGCCTGGCGCTCGATGCGCGCGGCGCTGGCGCCGGTGCTGCCGTCATCGCCAAGCCGCAACTCGCCGCCGGTGATCCGGATGTCGCCGTTGCCGGCGTTGTTGTCGTCGTTCGTCTCGGACCAACTGGTGAGCGTCCAGCTCACCAGGCCGTCGCTGTTGTTGTAGGCCGCCGAGCCGAAGTTGTCGCGGTAGTCGTCGCCGGACGAGTCGAAGAAGGTCGTCCACGCGTTGTCGGACCCGGCCGGCATGGTCAGGCTGCCGGCGGTAAAGCTGGTGGTCCGGGCCGACCCCGAGGGGTTGAAGAGGCTGTAGGTCGCCGAGGTGTCGTACGTCGGGCTCGAGTTGCCGCGGTCGCGGTCCCGTCCGGCCAGATCCTCGTTCGCGCCGCCCAGGCCGATGTCCGGGTCGAACACCTCCACGACGAGCCGGCTCACCCCGGGCGGTACCTCGATGAAGTACCGATAGGCCGTGTTCATCCCGCCCATGTCGGAGACATAGTCGCCATTCAGGAGGCCCGACATGCTGCCTTGAGGAGTATGCAGGGCCGTGGTGCCGGTCGACCCCGCCTCGAGACCGGCAGCGACGAGAGACGCCATGACGATGGACAGGCGTACGGCGCAAAGGCGACACCGCTCTGATCTCATATCTCGGCCTTTCAATCCGGAAGGAAGGAAGAAGCCGCGACAAGATAGAGAAAAACGATCCGTCAGTCAAGACGGTGGTCGCCGGAGGCCGTCACACTCCGCGTGAGGTGAGCACGATCTTGACCGTCCGGAGCAGGATGGAGAGGTCGAGCCAGAGGGACCAGTTGGCCATGTAGGCCAGCTCGTAGCGCAGCTTGTTCCGGGGGGTGGAATGGTAGTCGCCGTTGACCTGGGCGAGGCCGGTCAGGCCGGGCGCGATGGAGAAGCGCTCGGCATAGCCGGGGACGTCCTGGAGATAGCGCTGGACGAAGCCCGGGCGCTCCGGCCGCGGGCCGACCAGGCTCATGCTCCCCTGGAGCACGTTGAGGAGCTGCGGGATTTCGTCGAGCCGGAACCGGCGCAGGAACGCGCCGATGGAGGTCAGGCGCGGGTCGCCCGGCTGCGCCAGAACCTCGCCGGACTCGGCCTCGGCGTCCACCTGCATGGTGCGCAGCTTGAGCAGCGTGAACGGCCGCTGGCCGCGGCCCACCCGGACCTGCCGGTAGAGGATCGCGCCGGGCGAGGTGGCGCGCACCGCGACCGCGCAGGCGGCGAGCACCGGCAGGGAGAGGATCGTGAGGATCGAGCCGACGGCCAGGTCGAGCACCCGCTTGAGCGGCCAGTTGATGCGCCACTCCGTCTCGCGCACGACATCCACCAGCGGCAGGTCGTGGACCCAGCGGTAGCGCATCCGGCCGATCAGGCTCTCGAACGGGCCGGGGAGGAGCAGCACGTTGGTGTGCGCCGGCCGGGTGCCGGCGAGGTTGTCGAGCAGCCGGCTCTGCCAGGAGTCGTCGCTGCCCGCCAGGATGATGTCCTCGACCCGCCCGCTGGCGAGGAGGGCCGGCAGGTCCTCCGCCGTGCCCAGGCAGGGTCCGAGGAGGAAGTCGGTCCTCTCCTGCGGCGGCTCTTCGCCGGGCCGCGGCACGAACCCGGCCACGCGCAGCCCATGCCACGGGTGGAGGTGGAGGGCCTCGGCGATCTCCCGCGCCGCCTCGCCGCAGCCGACGATCGCCACCCGGCGCTCGTGGTGGCGCTCGGCGCGGTCGAGGAGCAGCCGCCAGGCGAGCAGGAGGAGGAAGTCGAGGATGAGGTGGAGCAGCAGGACCGAGCGCGGGAACGTCTGGTTGGCCAGGAAGTAGTAGCCCATCAAGGCCAGCCCCTGGCCGCCGACCGCGGCGGCGAGCCGGCGGGCGACCTCGGGGCGGCTGCGCGGCCGGGGCGGATCGTAGAAGCCGAAGAAGTAGAGGGCGCCGAGCTGCGCCACGAGCACCGGTACCCACTCCTCGAAGAGGAAGAGCAGGCGGTCCTCCGGCAGCAGGCCCTGGGTGAAGGGCAGCGGCAGGCGGATGCGGATCACGAACGCCGCTGCGAAGGCGATCATCGCTACGGCCGTGTCTCCCAGAGGGCGCAGCATCCGCCGGGGAGTCCGTTCGCCGCGCCAGGGTCTCATGGCGCGGACTTTATCTGATAGGCTCCCGCGCCAACCGGAAAAGTCCCATGAAAGTCATCGAGCATCTCGCCAAGGCCGACCGGCCGCTGATCAGCTTCGAAATCATCCCGCCCATGCGCGGCGGCGACGTCAAGGGTCTGCTCGCGCTGATCGACGATCTCGTCAAGTACCGGCCGCCGTTCATCGACATCACGAGCCACGCGGCCGAGGTCCTGTACGACGAGACGCCGCAGGGCATCCAGCGCCGGGTGAAGCGCAAGCGGCCGGGTACGCTCGGGGTCTGCGCGCTGATCCAGAACAAGTACCACATCGACGCCGTGCCCCACATCCTCTGCCGCGGCTTCACGCGCGAGGAGACCGAGGACTTCCTGATCGAGCTGCGCTACCTGGGCATCGACAACGTCCTCGCCGTGCGCGGCGACGACAGCGGTTTCCAGAAGCCGCTCCAGTACGGCCGCAGCGCCAACCTCTACGCCTGCGACCTGGTCAAGCAGATCGCGGCGATAAACCACGGCAGGTACCTGGAGCAGGATCTCCTGGACGCCGAGCCGTCGGACTTCTGCATCGGCGTGGGCGGCTACCCGGAGAAGCACTTCGAGGCGCCGAACCTGCGCCTCGACGCCCGCCACGTCAAAGACAAGATCGAGGCCGGCGCCGACTACGTCGTGACCCAGATGTTCTTCGACAACCGGCACTACTTCCGCTACCTGGACGTCTGCCGGGAGGAGGGCATCCAGGCGCCGGTCATCCCGGGCCTGAAGATCCTGACCTCGCAGAAGCAGCTCACCAGCATCCCGAAGAACTTCTTCGTGGAGATCCCCGACGCCCTGGCCGACGCCATCCTGGGCGCGAAGCCGGAGCACGCCGTGGACGTCGGCGTCGAGTGGGCCCTCCAGCAGAGCCAGGAGCTGCTCGCCAAGGGGGCGCCGTCGCTCCACTTCTACGTCATGCAGAGCGCGGCGGCGATCAAGAAGCTGATGGAGAAGTTGAAGATCTGAGGGGATGTCTTCCGGCTCGTGCTTGTGGTATCATAGCCTCCATGAGCGCGAGAAAAGTTCTCCTGACCGATCCGAAGCCGGGCAAGACGATCGTCGTCCGTTCCGAGGCTGTCGACACGCCCGAGGTGGAAACGGCCCTCCGGGCCATCCGGGAGAAGGTGGACTCCATCGGTTCCCACCTGGACCGGAGCGTCGCCGTCCTTGCCCGGCTGGAAGCGAAGCTCGGAGAGGTGGCGTGAGCCTCAGTCAGGAGCTTTGGGAGACCTTCCGCAAGCTATCGGCCCTGGAAGCGAGAACCGAGGATGTCGTGCGCGGCTTGGAGCGCGTCGAGGACAAGATCGACGGTCTCCTCGACCGGGTCTCCCGGATCGAGGTCCAGTACCAGACGCTGAGGGAGAGCGTCCGGAACGAGATCCTCGCCGACGTTAAGGCCGAGGTGGCCGTCGTCCGCTTCGCGCTGGAGCGTCGGACTCTGGAGGACCGGCTCGAATCCGGCCAGTCCTGACCCCCCTCTTTACATCCCCCTCTCCTGCCGATATCCTTGACCCTGCATTACGAGCGGCCCGATCTGCATCGGGCTCGGCAACCTGGGACGGACACCCAAGGTGCCCTCTCGCAGTCGCGAGGATGCGGCCGCCACCGGCGGCAACCAAGTGTCCGTGGACGAAAGCCCGTCTCGTGATGCATTCCGAGGCGGGTTTTTTGTTGCCTGCCCAGAGATCCCAAGGAGGGAACTGTCGTGTCGGATTCCATCTTCGATGTACCTGTGCCGCCGCGCCCGGCCGATCTGGATGCGCGCACCGCGGCCTTGATCGCTGCGCTCGACGAGCGCATCCTCGTGCTCGACGGCGCCACCGGCACCGCCCTTCAGGGTGTGACCCTCACCGCCGATGACTTCGGCGGCCCCGAGCTCGAAGGCTGCAACGAGAACCTCTGCGAGACCCGGCCCGACGTGGTGGACGGCGTCCATGAGGCCTATCTGTCGGCCGGCTGCGACATCGTCGAGACGAACTCGTTCGGCGGCACCCCGCTTGTGCTCGGCGAGTACGGCCTTGCCCACAGAGCGTTCGACCTGAACGCCGCCTCGGCCCGCATCGCCCGCGCGGCCTGCGCCCGGTACGACAAGCCAAGCCGGGTCCATTTCGTCTGCGGCTCGATGGGCCCGACGACCAAGGCCATCTCGGTGACCGGCGGCATCACCTTCGAGGAGCTGATCGAGCACTTCCGGGTCCAGGCCCTCGGCCTCATGGCTGGTGGCGCCGACTATCTCCTCCTGGAGACCGCCCAGGACACGCGGAACATCAAGGCCGGGCTCATCGGCATAGAGCGGGCCTTTGCCCAGGCCGGCTGGAAGGTCCCGGTCGCGGTCTCGGCCACCATCGAGACCACTGGCACGATGCTCGGCGGCCAGGACGCGGAGGCGCTCGCGGTCTCCCTCCTCCATGCCGACCTTCTCTACGTCGGCCTCAACTGCGCCACCGGCCCGGACCTGATGACGGACCACGTGCGCACCTTGTCCGAGATCTGCCGCACGCGCGTGGCCTGCGTTCCCAACGCCGGCCTGCCGGATGAAGAAGGACGCTACACCGAGGGGCCGGACGTCTTCATCCGCGCCTTCACCCGCTTCCTGGACGCCGGCTGGCTGAACCTCGTCGGCGGCTGCTGCGGCACCACCCGTGACCACGTGAGCGCCCTGGCCGGGCTGGTCCGCGGCCGGGCGCCGCGGCGCGTCCCGCATCATCACCGCTCGCTGGTCTCCGGCCTGGAGGCGGTCGAGCTGACGGAGGACACCCGGCCGCTCCTGGTGGGCGAGCGCACCAACGTCCTGGGCAGCCGCAAGTTCAAGCGGCTCATCCAGGAGGGCCAGTACGAAGCGGCGGCCGAGGTCGGCCGCGCCCAGGTCCGCGCCCAGGCGCAGGTGCTCGACATCTGCCTCCAGGACCCGGACCGCGACGAGATCGGCGACATGGAGGCCTTCCTCGGCCGGCTCGTGCGCATGGTCAAGGCGCCGCTGATGATCGACTCGACCGACGCCGCGGTCATGGAGCGGGCTCTTACTTATTGCCAGGGCAAGTCGGTCCTCAACTCGATCAACCTGGAGGACGGCCGGGTGCGCTTCGAGAAGGTCGTGCCGCTCGCCAGGCGCTACGGCGCGGCGCTGGTCGTCGGCCTGATCGACGAGAAGGGCATGGCGGTCACGGTCGAGCGCAAGGTCGAGGTGGCCCGCCGCAGCTACCAGATCCTGGTCGAGGAGATGGGCGTGGCGCCCGAGGACATCTGGTGGGACGCCCTGGTGTTTCCCTGCGGCACCGGCGACGCGGCCTACCTCGGCTCGGCGGCACAGACGGTCGAAGGGGTGCGCGCCGTCAAGGAGCTGTACCCGGATACGAAGTCGATCCTCGGCGTGTCGAACGTCAGCTTCGGTCTGCCCAACGCCGGCCGCGAGGTGCTCAACTCGGTCTTCCTCTACCACTGTACGAAGGCCGGCCTCGACGCGGCCATCGTGAACACCGAGAAGCTGGCGCGCTACGCCGACATTCCGAGTGAAGAGCGCGAGCTGGCCGAGGCGCTGATCTTCCTGCCGGTCGGCGACGTGGAGGCGGGCAACAAGGCGGTCGAGGAGTTCACGGCCTTCTTCCGCGGCAGGACCTCAGGCGCCAGCGTGAAGCCGCGCGCCGAGCTGCCCCTCGATGAGCGCCTGTCCCGCGCCGTCGTCGAAGGGAGCAAGGAGGGGCTGGAGCAGGACCTGGAGACCGCGCTCGCCGATCCGCGCTGGCCGGCGCCGCTCGACATCATCAACGGTCCGCTGATGGCCGGCATGAGCGAGGTCGGCCGCCTGTTCAACGACAACCAGCTCCTCGTGGCCGAGGTGCTGCAGAGCGCCGAGGTCATGAAGGCGGCGGTCTCCTATCTGGAGCCGCACATGGAGAAGGTCGAAGGCGGCAGCTCCACCCGGGGCAAGGTCCTCCTCGCCACGGTCAAGGGCGACGTCCACGACATCGGCAAGAACCTGGTGGACATCGTGCTCTCGAACAACGGCTTCACGGTGGTGAACCTGGGTATCAAGGTGCCCTCGGAGCGCCTGATCCAGGCGGTGCGCGAGCACCAGCCGGACGTGATCGGCCTCTCCGGCCTGCTGGTCAAGAGCGCGCAGCAGATGGTGGTGACGGCCGGCGACCTGGCGGCGGTCGGAATCGACACCCCGCTTCTGGTCGGCGGCGCGGCGCTCACCCGGCGCTTCACCCACCGGCGGATCGCCCAGTCCTACAGCGGCATCTGCACCTACGCCAAGGACGCCATGCACGGCCTGAAGCTGGTCGAGCGGCTCCTCGATCCCACTGCCCGGCCCAGCCTGGAGGAGGAGGTCGCCTCGCTGATCCAGGCCGACTCGGCGGACGCGGCCGCGGCCGAGGCCGCGCAGGGCGGCGCCGCGCCGGTCGTCCACGAGGTGCGCAAGGACATCCCCGTGCCGGCGCCACCGGACGTGGCGCGGCACGTCCAGGAGCTGGACCTCGACGAGGTCTGGTCCTACCTGAACCCGCAGATGGTCTACGGCAAGCACCTGGGCCTGAAGGGCTCGGTGAAGCGGCTCCGGGAGGAGGGCGACCCGAAGCTGGCGAAGCTGGAGGCCGTGGTGGAAGAGCTGAAGGAGGTGGCGCGCGAGGGTGGGATGACGGCGCGGGCGGTCTGGCGCTTCTTCCCGGCGCAGACCGACGGCAACCGGATGACGCTGATCTGCCCGGAGACCGCCAAGCCGGTGGCCTCCTGGGACTTCCCGCGCCAGGACCGCGAAGGCGGCCTCTGCCTCGCCGACTTCGTACTGCCTGATGACCACGTAGCGCTCTTCGTGACCACGGCCGGAGACGGGGTGCGCGAGCGGGTCGAAGCCTGGAAGACGCAGGGCGAGTATCTGAAGAGCCACGCCTATGCGGCCCTCGCGCTGGAGACGGCCGAGGCCGCGGCGGAGTACCTCCACGCGAAGCTGAGGGAGGCCTGGGGCTTCCCGGACGGACCGGAGATGGGCCTGGAGGACAAGCTCGCCGCGCGCTACCGCGGCAAGCGCTACAGCTTCGGCTACCCGGCCTGTCCGGACCTCGCCTTCCAGCGCGAGCTGTTCCACGCCCTGCGGCCCGAGGAGATCGGCGTCCAGCTCACCGAAGGCGACATGATGGACCCCGAGGCGAGCGTCTCGGCGCTGGTCTTCCACCACCCGGATGCGCGGTATTTCGGGGTGTAGGTAGGCGATTCGGCTCCCGGGCTCGTATACTGGATGGTGTCCCGGTCCGGGACGCCGGAAGGAGTTGCCGACATGCACGAGTCCGGACACGAGGGGCCGCAGTACGATCCGCTTCCTGATCGAGACGATCTGGCGCTGAGACCGCAGGAGGTATCGCCAGATAGGCCGGACATGCCGGATCCGGACTCCGAGCCGGAGCTTCTTGGTCCGGCCCAGAGGTCGGACCGATCCTGGGGGACGCTCTCCGCCGCCGCGGTGCTCACCGTGGCGCTGCTCGGAGGGTTCCTCTGGTTCCACCGGTCGGATGCTCCCAGCGCCGAGCCGCCTCCCTTCGCTCCCCCGGTTGCCCAGCAGCCGGCCGCGCCTCCTTCCACACCCCCCGCGGTGACAGAGCCCGACCCTCCGGCCCCCGCCGAGCCGGAGATCGTCGAAGAGCCGACCGACGAGCTGCCCGCCGAGCCCGAGGAGCCCAGCATCGAGATGGCTCCCGGACCGGCCCGCACCCCGCCTCCGGTCCAGACCGTGGAGGTCGCGCCCGAGCCGGCTCCGAAGAAGCTGGTGAAGCCGGAGCGGCCCCGCTCTCAGGAGCCGACCCGAGTCGCCGTGGCGAAGCAGGAGGTCCCGGTCGCGCCTCCGGCCCCGAAGCGCGCGTACGGACCTCCGGCCGACCGCATGGCCGGCGTGCTTCGGCCCGGACCGGGTGTCGAGATGCCGGTGCCCCTCGACCTGCCGCGGGTGCGCTATCCCGAGTCGGCCCGGGGCAGCGGCGCGAAGGTGGACGTCCATCTCGACCTCCTCGTGGACGAGCAGGGCAAGGTGGTCGAGGCGGTCGTGCGCGAGGGCGATCCGGACAATCTCGGGTTCAACGAGGCCGCGGTGCAGGCCGCGCTCACCACCCGCTTCCAGCCGGCCACCCGCTGGGACCTCCCGGGCAAGGCCTGGACCGAGCTGATCCTCGAGTTCGAAGAGCCGCGGCTTGAGCCCGAGCACGGTCGGTAATATTCTTTCAGGCACCGGCGCCTGAGAAGAAAACGACCGTCCGACCCCGGGAGGCAGGACGTGGCCCTGCTCCACGAGCACATCGAAGGCAAGTACGAGATCCTCGAGAAGCTCAAGGAAGGGGGCATGGGGGCCATCTACAAGGTCCGCCATCGCCTCCTGGACGAGGTGCGCGTCGTCAAGGTGATCCGCTCCCACATGGAGCCCACCGGCGAGGCCGGCGAGCGCTTCCTGCGCGAGGCCCGGGTCGCCATCCGCCTGCGCCACCCGAACATCGCGGTCCTCCACGACTTCGCGATCGCCGACGACGGCAACGCCTTCATCGTCATGGAATTCATCGACGGGCTCAACCTCCTGGAGATCCTCCACGGCCACGGCCCGCCGCCGATCTCCCTCACCCTGGAGGTCGCCCGCCAGTCGCTCCGCGCCCTGGGCTATCTCCATCGCCAGAGGATCGTCCACCGCGACGTGTCGCCGGACAACCTCATGCTCACCCGGGACGTGGACGGCCACGCCCAGGTCAAGCTGATCGACCTCGGCATCGCCAAGGCCTTCGGCGGGGGAGCCGCCGGTCTGACCACGACCGGCATCTTCCTCGGCAAGCCGCGCTACGCCGCGCCCGAGCAGTTCGGCACCGCGCCGCTGGATGCCCGCAGCGACCTCTACTCGTTCGGAATCGTCCTCTACGAGCTGCTCACCGGCCGCTGCCCGATCACGGGCCAGGACCCGGCCTCGTTCATGGCCGGCCACCTGTTCCGGCCGCCCGTGCCGTTCGAGGAGAGCGATCCCCAGGGCCGCGTGCCGGCCGAGCTGCGGCGGACCGTCTTCCGTGCCATGGCCAAGAAGCCGGAGGAGCGCTTCGAATCCGCCGAGGACTTCGCCTGGGCCCTGACTCTGCTCCAGGACCGCTTCCCCCTGACCGGCCGCGAGCTGGCCGAGGTGTTCGACAACGCGCAGCCGGCCCTGACCCAGCCCGTGCCCCTGCCGGCCGAGGGCTCGACCCAGGACAAGCTCGACCGCGAGTTCCTCATGACCCGGACTCCGGCGCCGGAATCGACCCTCCGGCTGGTCGAGACGCCGCCTCCGGCTCCGGCCCCATCCGTAGAGGATCCGGACGCGACGCGGGTCCTGGCCAGCTCGCCGGCCCGTCCCAGAGAGCAGGAGTCGCTGCTCGACGCCACCTGGCTGACGGTCCCCCGGCCGGCCGAGGAACCCGCCCCCGCCGAGAGCGGGTCCGGAAGCCCCCTGCGGACGATCCTCATGGCAGCCACGGCGGTCCTCCTGATCGTGGCCGCCTGGTTCGGCTGGCGCGCCTACTCCCAGAGGCCGGCGCCGCCGCCGATCGAAACCGAGGTTCAGGTCCCTGCTCCAGGAACGGTGCCCGCGAGCGTTGTCTCGGAGCCGACCCCGGTCGAGGTGAAAGAAGAGACCCCAGCTCCGATCGCGGAGACCCCGCCTCCGACTCCCACCCCGGAAAAACCACGGCCCCGCGTGGTGGCGCCCGAGGACGAGGTGGCGGACGTCGACGTGGTCGGGCCGATGCAGAAGGGCGACCTGATCCGCCCGGGTCTGCCGAACATCCAGCCTCCGGAGCCGATCCAGCTCCCCAGTCCTGTCTATCCGGCCTCGGCGGCGGGGAGCGGCAGGCAGGTGACCGTGCGGGTGCGGGTCCTGGTGGACGAGAACGGCCGGGTGGTGGACGCCAGGATTCGTGACAGAGGCGATCCGGACTTCGACACGGCCGCGCTCGAAGCTGCCCGCAGGACGACGTTCTACCCGGCGACCCGCGACGACATTCCGGGCAGGATGTGGACAGAGCTCAGCTTCGAGTTCTGACCCTGCCCTTCCCAGCCCTTCCCAAATGGGGCCTGGGCGAGTATCATCCGCCTTGCATGGTCTTTCTCCTTTAATGGGGTGAGGGGCCGTGTCGGTGATCCCGCACCGGCACGGCCTCTTATTGTCTCGTCGCTTCATCCGGGCCGCTTCAGCCGGTCAGGACCACCGCTTTGGACGACCCCGAGGCCTGGAACGTATAAAGGCCAGTGCTGCAGCTCATCGGAGCCGTCTTGAAAGGTACTCGCATGAAGTGGACGTCCTTCCTCCCCCTCGCCCTTCTCCTTTCGATCACCCCTGCGCACGCCGCGGCGAGGAAGGCCGACGCCCGCACGCTCCTGGGCATGGCCCAGACCGGCCTCTCGCACGCGCTCCGCGCGACCCAGGCCTCCGGGGGGCGGCTCGACCGGTCCCGGCCCGAGCAGCGGCCGTTCTGGAACGCGCTCGACAAGATGGGCCCCGCGCTCCAGCGCGTGCAGGCCGGCATGGCGGCCCGGGACAGCTCCTTCTTCCGCGCCCTGGAGGACGGCAGCGCCGACCTCGCGGAGCTGAAAGTGGTCTGGGCCCGCACCGGCGCCCCCGACACCACCGTCTCCGGCGCCCTGCGCGTGCTCTCCTCCTCCTACGAGCTGCTGCGCACCAACTACGGCCGCGAGGCGGTCCGCCACCGCATGGGTTTCGCGCTCATGCCGGCCGAGCGCGAGCGTTTCCTCCGCATCCAGCGCACCCAGGAGCGGTTGACCCAGGTCCTGCGGAGTCTCGAGGATAGCGCCCGCCAGCATGGCGACGAGGTCATGAGGGCCGAGCTCAACCGCATGGCCGAGGACGCCTGGCGCGTGGCCTCGGCCCAGCTCACCCTGAACGCCTACCTGAACGCCCTGATGCTCGCCGACGAGCAGCGCGGCGAGTGGACCGCGAACAGCCAGTACGTCGACGCCGAAGACCACGCGGATTGGCAGGAGGCGGGCACGGTCGTCGAAGAGCTGTACGTCGAGGCCGACATCGGGCAGGTCTTCATGGTCGATCTGGGCGACGTCAACGAGCCCGAAGCGCCGACCCAGCCCGGCGGCGCCCCGTCTTCGCCGGGCGTCACCACCCTGGCCCCCTCGTCCTCGGCCCTGTCCCACCTCGACGAGCCCACGGAAGTGCCCGAAGACCTCTCCGCGGCCGTGGAGGCCTACGAGCCGTCCGTGGCCATTTCGATGGACGGGACCGACGACGTCGATCCGGTGGAAGAGGAAGAGGCCCTGGCCGAGGAGGAAGTCGTCGCCACGGACGAGACCGGCGCCGAGCAGCCCACCGACCTGACCGTCTACGAGGACATCGAGGATCCCGAGGCCACCGAAGAGGAAGTCTCCGAGGAGCCGGAGGCGGCCGTCGAGGAGTCCAAGGTCGAGGTCGAGGACCTGCCGATCGAGCCGGCCCTGGAAGAGACGGCCGCCCCCAAGCCCGGCGCCGTCAAGCCCGAAGAAAAGAAGCCCGAAGAGAAGAAGGAAGCGGCCAAGACGGAGAAGCCCGCTCCGAAGCCGAAGCCGGCCGGCAAGACCTCCAAGAAGAAGAGCACGAAGCCGCCCGCGTGAGCTAAGATCCCTCCTTTCCCGGCAGGAGGTAGAGGCAGCATGGGTCTTCTCAGCGGCACACTCAGCGTCACCCGGTTCAACGTCTCCGTTCCCCCCGAGGGGCCGGACTTCGAGCGCGCCCGCTTCTGGGCGATCGAGCCCGGCTCCGAGGTGCGGGAGCGCATGGGCTTCATCCCGTACGAGATCGAATCCCCCTACGAGGTCGGCCAGGGGCGCTGGATCTTCCGGGTGCGCATCGACAAGATCCGGGCGGACCCTACCGCGGTCAAGGAGCGGACCAGAGAGCTGGTACGGGCCGAGATCGAGACCTCCGGCCGGCCGTTCGTGGGTGCCAAGACCCGCAAGAAGCTGCGCGAGCTGGCCGAGTCCGAGTTCTGTGCCCTGCAGATGCCGCGCACCAAGATCATCGAGGGGTGCATCGACGGCTCGATCCTCTACGTCGCGAGCACGGCCAAGACCTTCCTGGGCACCGTCCTCACCCTGCTGCGGCAGGCCGGGGTGGAAGCGGACTTCAAGGCCCCCTGGCTCGACGAGGCCCCCGAGGCCAACGAGATGAGCGACATCGTCATCCCGAAGGAGCCCGGCCAGTCCGTGCTCGGCTGCCGCTTCCTGCGCGCCCTGCTGGAGGACCCGGAAGTGATGGTGGAGCCCGAGACCGGCAGCGTCCGCCTCGCCACCCGCGAGGCCAAGGCCACCCTCACCGGCGCCGTGCTCCACGACCTCTTCCGCTTCCTGGAGGAGGGAGCCGAGATCCTTTCCGCCAAAATCCACGTCGGTCCGGTCCTGATGCGCTTCGACGCGCTGTCCTACCGGCTCAACGGCGTCAAACTGGAGCCTGTCCGCAACGAGCACTGGACGATGGACCTGGACCAGCGTCTGGAGCAGATCGGCAATGTCTTCGAGACGCTCGACAACAAGTACCGCGAGCTCAAGGACAAGATGAACGCGGTGCCACCTGAGCCGGTCGCCGTCGAAGAGCCGCCGTTCGAAGTCGCCGCTTCCTAGCGGACTTCCTCCTTCTCGGAGACGCTGCGACGTCGATTTCTCACGGCCGAACCTTGTTTCCGCCGCGAAAAGGCTGTTTGCCGCGGAGAAAGGTTGTTTCGGTTGGATGACTTTGTGTCGTCCCGGATAACCTTGACTCGCCGCTGTTTTACCTTGCCTCGTCGTGGATAACCTCGACTCGCCGCGAGGTAACCTTCCCTCGTCTTGGATAGGGTTGACTCGCCGCGGATAACCTTGAGCTGGCTTGGATAAGCTTGAATCGGCGTAGATCAGCGTTGAACGGCGGTGGACAGGTCTGTTTTGGCCTGGATAAGGTCGTCTTGCCGTGGATGACGTCCGACTCGTCCTGGATAACGTTGACACGCCCTGGATAAGCCGGTCTTGTCCTGGATAACCGCTCTCGCCTCTCGACAAAGAATTGGTGATACTGTCGGAGCCCATCATGCTCTTCATGGTCATCGAACGTTTCCGTGACAATGACATGGTGCCGGTCTATCGGAGAATGCGCGACGCAGGGCGCTCTTTACCCGAAGGCCTGCGCTACATCGATAGCTGGGTGGAGCCCAACTTCAGCCGGTGCTTTCAGCTCATGGAGTGCGACGACGCCAGGCTCTTACAGGAATGGGTGCTGCAATGGCGCGGGCTCGGAGTGACATTCGAGCTCATTCCTGTCGTGCCGAGTGCCACGACCCGCGAAGTTGTCGCTCCGTACCTGAACGAATGAAGGGCATGCGATACGCACGGCTCCACTCGGAAATCCAAGCCCACCGCAAGGCCCTGGACGAATTTATCAATACGGCGAGGAGCATTCCGCTCGACCTGTGGAACGCCCCGCGCTCGGGAGACAAGTGGTCCCCGGCCCAGATTGCCGAGCATCTCCGGCTAAGCTACGTGGCGGCTTCCTCCGAGCTTGCCGGCAAAGGCGGCCTTCGCATGCGCACCAAGCGGTGGCAGCAATGGTTCCTCCGGCCCGTGTACCTCACACCGATTCTTCGAAAGGGCCGTTTCCCCAAGACCGTGCCGACGATCCGCGAGATCAAGCCCGAGCCTGGCTCGTTCGACCGCGAGGAGCTACTCTCCGCATTTCGCGAGGAGGGCGAGAGCTTCCTCCGGGCGGCCGCCGAGGCGCTGTCCACGAGCAGG
>DATANP010000313.1:0-11704 GCA_036266195.1 Thermoanaerobaculia bacterium
GTCTAAGGTCGTTCAAGGTTGCTACTGGTTTTGCAGTAGCAACCTCGCTGTTCATGGTCTCGTTGATGTGCTCTGTTGATGAATTACCACCCATGACTTGCTCCTTTCGATTGGTGTTACATAAGGGCAGATGATGCCTGACTTCTAACTTATCTTGGACGGCCTTCTAACGTTTCTGACAGCCTCGGGCCTCTGATTCCGGATAGAGTACTGCCCCGCCTTCACGCAAAGCTTCGCCCTCGTCGCACTTTAGCTTCCATTCTATGGCGCTTTAGCGGTTACGCCAAGGTTAGAGAGAGTGTCGCATAACTCTCTTTCCCAGGAACAAAGCCGCAGTGGCTTACCTGACAGGCGGTTTCCTTGCAGACTTCGTAAGCCACTGATTCTTGGAGCTGGCTGTTGGAGACCATAGAACGTTCTGTGACATGAGAAAAGGTTCTACGCAGCAACGAAATGTTCTACTGGACAACGGAACGTTCTACGCGACCACGGAACGTTCTATGCAAAAGGGGAAGGTTCTACAGGACCAGGGAAGGTTTCTACGGGACCAAGGAAAGTTTCTACGGGACCAAGGAAAGTTTCTACGAGACCAGGGAAGGTTCTACGGGACCGAGGAAGGTTCTACAGGGCCAGGGAAGGTTTCTATGGGACCAAGAAAGCTTCTACGAGACTAGGGAAGGTTTCAAGGGGATCGAGGAAGGTTCTACGGGGGCCAGGAAAGATTCTACGGGACCAAGAAAGATTTCTACGGGACCAAGGAAGGTTTCTACGAGACCGGGGAAGGTTCTACAGGACCAGGGAAGGTTCCACGGGACCAGGGAAGGTTCTACGGAGCCAAGGAAAGTTTCTACGGAGCCAAGGAAGGTTCTACGAGACCAGGGAAGGTTCTACGGGACCAAGGAAGGTTTCCACGAGACCGAGGAAGGTTCCACGGGGCCAAGGAAAGTTTCTACGGGACCAGGAAAGTTTCTACGAGGCCAGGGAAGCTTCTACGGGACAATCAGGGTGCGGGGGGTCTATTCGTCCTCGAGGGTGGCCAGAAGGCCCTCGATGTCGAGCGGCCGGGTGTACATGGCCAGCTCGCCGTCTTCGGTGAACGGCCACTCCTCGCGCGGCCGGTCCCAGTAGAGCTCCACGCCGTTGTCGTCCGGATCGCGCATGTACAGGGCCTCGCTCACGCCGTGATCGGCGGCGCCTTCGAGGGGGATGCCTGCGGTCGCCACGCGCCGGAGGGCGTCGGCCAGCGAGCGCCGGTCCGGGTAGCGGATCGCCAGGTGATAGAGGCCCGAAGTGCCTGGGGCCGGCGGCGAGCCGCCCTGGCTCTCCCAGGTGTTGAGACCGATGTGGTGGTGATAGCCCCCGGCGCTCAGGAAGGCGGCGCCCCGGCCCATCCGCTGCATCAGCTCGAAGCCGAGCACGTCGCGGTAGAACCCGATGGCGCGCTCGAGGTCCGCCACCTTCAGATGGACGTGGCCGATGTCGACGCCGGGGTTGATGGCCATCGGCGCCTCACCACGCTTCGCGGGGAGAGACCGAGGGGCTGTCCGGGTGCTCTTCCGACTCGATGTACCGCAGCAGCTCCGCCGGGCTCTCCTTCACTTCGAGCGTCACGCCCGAGGCGAACCGGATCTCGCTCCCCTCCCGCGGCTCGCGCGGGACCCGGTCGAGGATGGCGGCGATCTGCGTGGTCTGGAGGTTCACGTTGCGGTCGTCGAGGGTCGTGGCAGTGATCCATCCCATGCTCCGAGGGTATCACGGCGCGAGCGTGCCCCGAGGTCGCATATCCTATGGGTGGGATGCGCCTGCTGCTCATCGAGGATTCCGCCCGGCTGCGCGCCACGCTCGAGCGCGGGTTGCGCAAGGCAGGCGCCGTGGACTCCGGAAAAGCCAGGTTCCCCGCCGGATCAGGGATGAGAGCGTGACAGGAAAGCACCGCTTTGCCGCCGCCCTGCTGGGCGCCATCCTGGTTTCCGCCCCCTGTCTGCATGGCCAGCAGTCTCCTCCAGAGCCGCCGCTGACATTCGAGGAGGCCGTGGCCATCGCCCTGTCGGCCAGCCCGGGCCTGGCCGCGGCGCGCCTCGGGCGCGAGGAGGCCCAGGCGCGCCGGGACGTGGCGCGCCAGCGGCCCAATCCCGAGCTGTCGATCGAGGAGCAGGACCCGGAGCTGCCGCGCGACGCGGCCACTCTCGCCCTGCCGATCGAGACCGGCGGCAAGCGGCGGCGGCGCATCGCGTTCGCCGAGGCCCAGGCGAGGAGCGGCGAAGCGGAGCTCGCCCGCCTGACCGCCGAGACCCGCAACCAGGTGCGCCGGGCCTATTTCGGACTGGCCGCGGCGCAGCGGCGCGCCGCCGGGGCCGCGGAGCTGCAGCGCCTCACCGAGCGCGCCCGCGACGCCGCCCGCGCGCGGTTCGAGGCCGGCGACGTGCCCCGGCTCGATGCGCTCCAGGCGGATCTGGCCGCGGCCCAGGCGGCAGGCGAGACGGACAAGGCCCGCGGCGCCCTGGCCGGCGCCCGCGCCGGACTCAACGCCCTGCTTCTGCGCCCCCTCGACCAGCCGCTCGCGGTGAGCGACTCCCTCGACTCCGGACGGGTGCCTCCCCTGGACGAAGCGGTGCGCGTCGCCCTGGACGCGAGCACGGAGCTCTCCGCGCTCGACCTCGGCATCGCCGAGCAGCAGGCCCAGGTGGAGCTGGCGCGCGCCGAGGCCGTCCCCGACGTGACGGTCGCCGGCACGGTCACCCATGAGTCTCCGCCCGAGTTCGACTGGGGCACGCGCGCGGCGGTGACCGTGGAGCTGCCGATCTTCACCCGCGGCCGCGCCCAGGTGCGGCTGGAGGAGGCGACGCTCGCGCGGCTCAAGGCCGAGCGCGAAGCCGCCGCGGCGCGGGTACGCGGCGAAGTCTACGCCGCCGCCGCCAACGTGGAGGTCCAGAGGCAGGCGCTGCTGCGCTTCCGCGACACCATCCTGCCCCAGGCCGCCGAGGTGGAGCGCATGGCCGAGGACTCCTACCGCTCGGGCCAGACCGATCTCGCCGCGCTGCTCCAGAGCCTGCAGTCCATGCACGACCTGCGCTTGCAGGCGGTGCAGGCCGAGACCGACTATCAGACCGCTCTCGCCGACCTGGAGCAGGCCATCGGGGCGCCCCTGCCATGAGATCGACCCTGAGATCCACCATGAGATCGATGAGATCCGCCTCCCTGCTCTGCCTTCTGCTCTGCCTGACTCTCCTGGCGGCCTGCAAGCCAGCCGCGAGGGATGAAGATGAAGAGGTAGAGACCGCCGAGGCCGTCCCCGTCACGGTGGCGACCGCGGTCTCCGGCCCGATCCGGCCCGTGATCGCCGCCACCGGACAGGTGAAGCCGGCGGCCGGGGCCGAGCTGCTCGTGGTCCCGCCGCAGGAGGCCCGCATCGCGCAGTTGCCGAAGTCGGTCGGCGACCGGGTGCGGCGCGGCGACCTGCTGGTCCGCTTCGAGATCCCGAGCCTGCACGCGGAGGCCGCTGCCAGGCGCTCGGACCTGGCGCGGGCCGAGGCGCAGCTCACCGCGGCGCGGCAGGCGGCGGACCGGCTCTCCGGACTGTTCCAGCGCGGCATCGCCGCGCAACGGGAGGTGGAGGACGCCCGCCGCGACCTCGCGCAGGCGGAGGCGACGGTCCGCGAAGCCCGCAGCGCCACGGCCGCCGCCGGCCAGCTCGCCGGGCGCGAGGTGGTGCGGGCGCCTTTCGACGGCATCGTGGCCAGCCGTTCGCATCAGCCGGGCGATTTCGTCGAGCCGGGCGGCGCGGAGCCGATCCTGCGCCTGATCGATCCCTCCCGCCTCGAGGTCGAGGCCGCGGTGCCCGCGGCCGAGCTCGGGCGGGTCGTGACGGACAGCCCGGCGCGGGTGCGCGGCGCCTCGTTTCCCGCGGTGCGGGCGCGCGTCGTCGCCCGGCCCGCCGCGGTCGATCCCGTGACGGGCACCGCCCTGGTGCGGCTGGCCTTCGCCATGCCCACGAACCTGCCTGCCGGGCTGCCGGTGGACGTGGAGATCGAGGGAGAGGAACATCAGGCCGCCGTCCTGGTGCCCGCCGACGCGATCGTGCAGGAGGGCGCGCAGAGCTTCCTGTTCGTGGTCGACGCGCAGAAGAAAGCCCACCGCCGCGAGGTCCGGGTCGGCCTGACCGCCGGCGGCAGGACCGAGATCCTGTCGGGCGTCGCCGCGGGCGAGCCCGTCGTGGTGCGCGGCCAGACGGCTCTGCCCAATGGCGCCGCCGTGGAAGTATCGGAGCCATCGGAGCCGGCGGAGGGCTCCGGGTGAGCCTAGCCCGCTTCGCCGAGCACCAGGGGCGGGCCATCGTCCTGGTCACCCTGCTGCTGGCCGGGGCCGGCGCCCTGGTCCTGCCGTCGCTGCCGAGCGACATCTATCCGCCGCTGCAGTTCCCCCGCCTGCTGGTGATCGCGCACAGCGGCTCGCTGCCCGCGCGGGCGATGATGACGGCGGTGACCCGGCCGATCGAGCAGGCGGCCATGGAGGTCCCCGGCGTCCGCCGTGTGCGCTCGCGGACCTTCCGCGGCGCCACGGAAGTCTCGGCCCAGTTCGATCCCAGGACCGACATGGCTCTGGCCCTCCAGGAGCTTCAGAACCGGGTCGCCGAGGTGCGCCAGGACCTGCCGGCGGACACCGAGCTCGCCGTCGAGCGCCTGACCGTCTCCTCCTTCCCCATGCTCAGCCTGAACCTCACCGGCGGCCTGCCGACCCCGGACCTCAACGACTATGCCTTCTACGTCATCCGGCCGGCGATGGCGCGGGTGCAGGGCGTCGGGCGGGTCGAGGTGTCGTCGAGCGACGCGCGCGAGATCCAGGTGGTGGCGGACCCGGACCGCCTGCTGGCCGCCGGCCTGACCGTGGACGACGTGGTCGCCGCCCTGCGGGCGTCCAACCGCCTGGCGCCGGTCGGCCGCTACGCCGCGGGCGGCCTGGAGCACCTGGTGCTGGCCTCGGGCCTCTGGACCTCCGCCGCCGAGATCGCCCGCACGCCGGTCGCCGTCCGCGGCGCCGCCACCTTGCGGGTCGCGGACGTGGCCCGGGTGTTCCCCGGCGCGCCGGACCGCACCGCGCTCGTCACCGGCAACGGCCACGAGGCCGCCGTGGTCAGCATCTCGCAGCAGCCGGGAGCGAGCATCCTGGCGGTCAAGGCGGGGATCGACACGACGCTCGATGACCTCAAGCGCACGCTGCCCTCGGGGCTGCGCCTGTCGAAGGTCTACGATCTGGCGGAGCTCGTCGCCACGGCCATCGCCAACGTGCGCGACGCCATCCTGATCGGCGGCGTGCTGGCCGTGCTGGTGCTCCTGTTCTTCCTGCGCGACTGGCGGGTCACCCTGATTGCCGCGATCACCCTGCCGCTCACCGTGCTCGCCACCTTCCTCTTCATGCGGCTGCTCGGCGAGTCGATCAACCTGATGTCGATGGGCGGCCTCGCGGTCGCCATCGGCCTGGTGATCGACGACGCGGTGGTGATGGTGGAGAACATCCACCGCCGGCTGCGCGGCGGCCATGGGGAGGCGGCGATCCATCAGGAGATCGATCAGGCGACCGAGGAGCTGATCGCGCCGGTGGTGGGCTCCACCCTGACGACCGTGGTGGTGCTCGCGCCGCTCGGCTTTCTCTCCGGCGTGGTGGGCCAGTTCTTCCGCGCCCTGTCGATCACCCTCTCGGTGTCGGTGCTGGTGTCGCTCGCCCTGTCGCTCACCCTCATCCCGCTGCTCTCGCGCTTCGTCTACCGCCACGGCCGCCACGGCGAGCACGCCAGGGAGGAGAAGCCTGGCCGCCTGGACCGTGGCTACGCGCGGATGCTGTCGGCCTCCCTGGCCCGGCCGCGCCTGGCTGTGGCCTCCGCCCTCGTCCTCGGGGTGCTCGGCTACCTCCTCTTCCATGGCATCCCGAGCGGCTTCCTGCCGCCGATGGACGAAGGGGGCTTCGTCCTCGACTACCTGACGCCGCCGGGCACGGCGCTGGCGGAGACCGACCGGCAGGTCCGCCAGGTCGAATCGATCCTCGCGAAGACCCCGGAGGTGGCGGCCTTCTCCCGCCGCACCGGCGCGGAGCTCGGCCTGTTCGCCACGCAGCCGAACACCGGCGACATCCTGGTGCGCCTGAAGGCCCGGTCGCAGCGCGGCCGCAGCTCCGAGGAGGTCATCGCCGATCTGCGTCCGAAGCTCGCCGAGGCCGTACCCACGATGGAGCTGGAGTTCGTCCAGCTCCTCCAGGACATGATCGGCGACCTCGAGGGGGCCGCGGAGCCGTTCGAGGTCAAGATCTTCGGGGACGATTCCGCGACCCTCAACGCCCTCGCCGGGCAGGTCGAGCACGAGCTGGAAGGCGTCCAGGGGCTGGTGGACCTGGTGGGGCCGCAGCAGGGAGCCCCCGAGACCACCTGGCGGATCGACCCGGAGGCCGCCGGCCGCGCCGGCCTCACCATCGAGCAGGTGGAGAGCCAGCTCGCCGAGGCTTGGCTGGGCGAGACGGCGACGGACCTGCAGCTCGGCGACCGCAGCATCCCGGTGCGGGTGCGCTATCCGGACCGCGACCGCTACGATCCCGCGCGCCTGGCACGCCTCACGCTGAAGACCCCGGACGGCCGGATCGTGCCGCTGTCCAGCGTGGCCCGGCCGGAGCTGGGCATGGGAGACGGAGAGCTCACCCGCGAGAACCTGCGCCAGGTGGCGCTGGTGACGGCGCGCCTCGAAGACCGCGACCTGGGCAGCGCCGCCGCGGATATCCAGGGCCGCCTGCGCGGTCTCAAGCTGCCGGTGGGCTACTCGGTGGACCTGGGCGGCCAGTACGAGTCGCAGCGCCAGGCCTTCCGGGAGCTGATGCTGGTCTTCGGCGCCGCCGCGGCGCTGGTCCTGCTCGTCCTGGTGATCGAATTCCGCGCCGTGCTCCCCGCGCTGATCCTCCTGCTGGCGGCGCCGCTCTCGTTCGGCGGCGCCTTCCTGCTGCTCCGTCTGGCCGGCTCGGAGCTCGACGTCTCCTCGGCCATGGGGCTGATCCTGCTGGTCGGGCTGGCGGTCAAGAACGGCATCGTGATGCTCGACTACGCCCACCGGCTGCGCGCCGAGGGCCGCCCGTTCGTCGACTCGGTGGCCGAGGCCGCGCGCGTCCGCCTGCGGCCGATCCTGATGACCACCCTCTGCACGCTGTTCGGCCTGCTGCCGCTCGCTCTCGGCCTGGGCGCCGGGGCCGAGCTTCAGAAGCCGCTCGCCCTGGCCGTCATCGGCGGCCTGGGACTCTCCACCCTGGTAACGCTCTTCGCCGTGCCTTCGGCCTACGTGGCACTGCGTCGGGAGGAAAAGCGATGAATCCGTCTGCCCTGCTCCTGCTCGCGGCGCTCCTCGCGTCGCCCGCTCCGCCTGCTCTAAAGACCACGGAGCCTCCTGTCCTGAAAGCGGAGCCCTTCACACTGCCCGGAGGCGAGGGAGCGATCGGCTTTGACGACTTCGCCTTCCCGGCGGGCCTGCGCCAGGTGCTCATCCCGGCTGGCCGCACCGGCCGGCTCGACCTGATCGATCCCCGGAGCCGGAAGGTGAAGGAGATCGGCGGCTTCCAGGCGGCCGCAACCACCGCCGGCAGTGATCGCGGCCACGGCGAAGGGACCACCTCTGCGGACGAGGGCGGGCGTTATCTCTTCGCCATCGATCGCACGGCCCTCCGGCTGTCGGTCGTCGATCCGCGCCAGGGGAAGATCGTGGGCGGAGCTCCGCTCGCCGGCAGTCCCGACTACGTCCGCTACGTCGCGGCGACGAACGAGGTCTGGGTGACCGAGCCCGACAAGGCGGCGATCGAAATCTTTTCCCTCTCGCATGCCGATCCTCCGGTGCCAAAGCACGAGGCCGTGATCGTCGTGCCTGGCGGACTGGAGTCGCTGGTGGTGGACGCCGGCCGCAAGCTGGCTTACAGCAACCTTTGGAAGGACTCGACGGTCGTGATCGATCTCGCGTCGCGCAAGGTGGTCCACACCTGGCCCAACGGCTGCGAGGGCTCCCGGGGGCTGGCGATGGACGCCAGGCGCAACTTCCTTTTCGTCGGCTGCGCCGAGGGGGGCGCGGACGTCCTGGACCTCGCTCACGGCGGCGCCGTCAAGGACCGCTTCCGCTTCGGAGCCGGGGTGGACATCGTCGCCTACAACCCCGCGCTCCGGCACCTCTACGTGCCGGCCTCGAAGACAGGACAGATGGCGATTACAGGGGTTTCGGACCAGGGAAAGCTGACGCTGCTCGGCACGGTCGCCACCGCCACCGGCGCGCACTGCGCCGTGGCCGACGATCAGCGCCAGGTCTGGGTCTGCGATCCGAAGGCCGGGCGCCTGCTGATCGTCCGCGACACCCTGCCGTAGTCGGGCATCCGGGCGTCTCCCGGCGTGCATGAGGGCGTGGCGGTTCTGTTCGCGCCCCGCGTATCTCTGAGTGGGTTGCAGAACACAGTCAGCCAACACACAACAGGGAGACGAACATGCTTGTCAAGAAACACAACCTTTTCGCCGGCGTGATCGCCGCGATGACCCTTCTCACGATCGGAACCGCCAACGCGCAGACCCCCACTTTCGGCGTCCAGGCCATCGCCAACACGAGCGGCTACAACGGAACCTATCCCGACAATCCCGGCCCGGTGATGGGCGGGAAGTCGGCCAGCGCCGCCTCCGATCCGGCCGGTCTCCAGTACAACAACGGTTACGGCCTCGTCTATGGCGATGCCGGCGCCCATGCCAACGCCTACACCCATTCACTCTACGCAAACGTCGACGCCTACGCGGATCGCATCACCGCCACGGCGTTTCCCAACTCCTCTCCGGCCGGCGACACCGAGAGCCGCTATTGGGACTACATCACCGTGCGCTCGGGCTCGCTGCCGAACGGCACGGTCGTGGAGGTCGTGTTCCGCAACGCCCACATCACCAACTGGAATGCCTCGGGCGTGTACAGCGGCAGCGTGTACTCCGAGATCAAGGTCGGCGGCTATAGCGCCTCGACGAACTCGAAAATGGACTCCACCTGGGGCACGACCGAGGTCCCTGGCCCGGAGCTGCGAGCCAGGCTGACGGTCGGGAGCCGGTACTCCCTGCAGTCGAAGCTCCGGCTCTACGGGCGGGCCTTCTACTTCACCCAGGGCCCGATCTACGACGGCGTGATCCACATCGATACGACCTCGAACGTGGAGATGGATCCGCTCGGCCAGGACGTCACGCTCCAGTTCGATTCCGACCTCTGATCTCCCCCGCTTCGAACACGAAACGCCGCCGCGGCTCCGGCCGGGCGGCGTTTCGCTTTTCAAGATAGGATAGGGCCTCCATGAAAAAGATCCTGCTCGCCACTCTCGGCCTCGTCGTCGTCCTCCTTGCGGTGCTGGTCCTCCGCGCCTCCATGCTCAAGTCCCGGCAGGTCAAGGCCGAGCCGGTGACCGATCTCGAGGTGGACGCCAACGCGGTCGCCCAGAGGCTGGCCGGCGCCGTCCGCTTCCCCACCGTCTCCCATGAGAAGGGCGAGAACGTGGAGGCCCAGGCATTTCTAGGCCTGCACGAATACCTGCGGACGAGCTTCCCCCTGGTCCACCAGACGCTGAAGCGCGAGACCGTCGCCAACTACAGCCTTCTCTATACCTGGCCGGGGCGAAACCCGGGACAGGCGCCGATCCTCCTGATGTCCCACATGGACGTGGTGCCGGTCGAGCCCGGGACCGAAGGGAAATGGACGCGCGGCGCCTTCTCCGGCGACATCGCGGACGGCTACATCTGGGGCCGCGGCACCCTGGACGACAAGGTCTCGGTGATGGCGGTCCTGGAAGGCGTCGAGATGCTCCTCGCCCGCGGCTTCCAGCCCGAGCGCACGGTGCTGCTCGCCTTCGGGCACGACGAGGAGGTCGGCGGCAACCAGGGCGCCGCGGCGATCGCGCGCCTGCTGGAGAGCCGCGGGATCCACCCCGAGCTGGTCGTGGACGAAGGCGGCATCATCGCCGAAGGCATGGTGCCCGGAGTCTCGGCTCCGGTGGCCCTGGTGAGCACCGCCGAAAAAGGTTTCGTCACGGTCGAGCTGACGGCGCGGGCCACGGGCGGCCACTCGTCCATGCCGCCGTCGCACACCGCCATTGGCATGGTGGCCGCCGCCGTGCAGAAGCTGGAGGACAACCAGATGCCGGCCCGCATCGCGGGCGCCACGCGCAGCTCCTTCGAGTTCCTGGCGCCGGAGCTGCCGCTCCCCTTGCGCACGGTCATGGGGAACCTCTGGTTTTTCGGTCCGCTCCTGAAAGGCCGGCTCTCGGCGGAGCCGGCGTCGAACTCGCGCCTGCGCACCACCACGGCGGCGACGATCATCCGCGGCGGGGTCAAGGAGAACGTGCTCCCGAGCGAAGCCAAGGCCTGGGTGAACTTCCGCATCCTGCCCGGAGACTCGGTGGCCTCGGTCCTCCAGCACGTCAAGGACACGGTCGGCCCGGACATCAAGGTCCAGGTCTCAGGTCCGATGCGGAACGAGCCCTCGCCCGAGACCCCCGCGGACAGCCCGGCCTTCCATCTCCTCCAGACCACCATGGCTCAGGTCTTCCCCGGTACCCTCACCGCTCCGAACCTCCTCTCCGGAGGCACGGACACGAAGCACTATCTGAAGCTCACGAAGAACGTCTTCCGCTTCATTCCGGTGACGATCCACGCCGAGGATCTGGAGCGCGTCCACGGCACGAACGAACGGGTCGGAGTCGAAAACTACGCCGGAGCCGTGCGCTTCTACGCCCAGTTCGTCAGGAACGCCGCGGGCGGGCCGGAGGGCGGCGGGAAGTTGTAGATTGAAACCCTGCGGCTCCGGCTCCCGTAGGCGTGGGCATGAAAAAGCCCTCGAATCTCACGAAAACCCTGCTGCTCCTCTCCCTGCTCGTGATCCCCATCTCCCGCGCGGATGCCCAGCCGCCGCAAAGCAAGGAAGACCATGACAAGCTCTTCCAGACCATCGCGTCGCTGGACGCCGAGATGTTCGGTGCCTACAACAAGTGCGACTTGGAGAAGCTCGGCTCGTTCTTCACGGAGGACCTGGAGTTCTACCACGACCAGACCGGGCTGAGCCGAGGGCGGCAGTCGATGATCGACAGCGTGAAGCAGTACATCTGCGGCAAGGTGCGGCGCGAGCTCGTGGAAGGCAGCCTCGAGGTCTATCCGCTCCAGCACTACGGCGCCGTCGAGGTCGGCGAACATCGCTTCTGCGATCCCAGGGTGTACAACACCACCTGCGGCGAGAAAAGCGGCGTCGCCAAGTTCGTGATGCTCTGGCAGAATACGGACGGAACCTGGAAGATCACGCGCGTGATCAGCTACGACCACGTGTCACACTGAAGACCATCCATATGAACCTCGCCCGGAGCAGCAACGAATTCGGTTTCGATCTCTACCGCCGTCTGCGACAGACTCCGGGCAACCTCGTGATATCGCCGGCGAGCATCACGACCGCCCTGGCCATGACGTGGGGCGGCGCCCGGGGTGAAACCGCGACGCAGATGCGGCATGTTCTTCATCTGGAAGGGACGGCGGATGAGGTGTTGGCCACTTCGGGTCAACACCTCCGCTCGCTTCAGGATCCTTCCAGCCCGGCCCTTCTCCGGATCGCCAATCGGATTTTCGGCGAAGCGACCTACGAGCTTCTGCACGCCTACGTGGAGCTGACCCGCGAAACCTTCGACGCTCCGG
>DATANP010000314.1:0-3801 GCA_036266195.1 Thermoanaerobaculia bacterium
ACGCGGGAGAACGAGTGCGGGCGCGAGCTGAGCTGGCCGGCCGGCCCGTCGGGCGGCAGCTTGGCGGGGTCCATGTAGAAGAAGGAGTTCACCGCGTTCCTCAGGCAGTCGGGATCGACCGCGTCGGGCCGCACCTGGCGAATGGCCCAGCCGAGCTGCTCGGCGATGCGCGAGTGCCGCGAGGACCGGTACAGGCGGCCGTCGGTCTGCACCAGCACGCGGCTGCGGATCGAGGGGAGCTGCAGTGCGCAGAGGAGCGCGCTGATGTCGCCGAACGACTCGTGGAACGCCGCGGCCTCAATGCTGGCGGCGTTGAAGAGCTGCGGCCGCAGGGCGTCGAGGAGCGCGTGGCCGAGCTCGTGGCAGACGATGTCCGGGCTCTCGCCGGAGAACACCGCCTGGCCGCTCACGTTGGCGTGGAAGAACTCGAGCCCCTCGCGGGTGTAGTAGGCGTTCAGGTCCTCGCCCGCGTCGAGCTCGACGCGCAGGACCTTGCCGACCGTGCGGTACCACTTGAGAGTGGAGGGCAGGAGCCGGGACCAGAACCCGATGCCGCGCTGGAGCGCGTCGGCCGCCGCCCAGTAGCGGAACTCGGGCGTGCCGGGCGTGTACTCCTTCGGCGCCGGAGCGGTCCGGATCTTGATCTCGACCCGCAGCGCCGCCGCGGCGAGGTCGGGCACGGGCCGGCGGATCGGCGTGGCCGCGACCGGCCCCGGCACGGACACGGCGAGAGGGTCGTCCTCCCAGGCGAGGATCGTCCTTTCCGGAGCGCCCTTCTTCGGCGTCTTCTGTGCCTTCTTCGGGGGAGCCTTCCTGCGAACGGCCGTCTTCTTCCCAGCTTTCGACTGTGGCATGAGCGGACCCTCCAAATCATCTTGATCTCTCAAAAAACGTAGAGGCTTTCGGACCGCGGGTCAAGCTCGGCGAGCCATTCCAATGTGTTGATCGATTTTGACGCTTTGATCCCTCTATACTGCCCCACCAGGAGGTCCGGACCCATGAGAAGAGCCCTCTTCGCGCTGCTGTTGACGTCGTCCGTCCTGCTGACCGGCGCCGCCCCGGCCGCGTCCGGACCAATCACCGCGCTGGTCGGCGGCCGGCTGATCGACGGCTTCGGCGGGCGCCCGATCGAAAACAGCGTGATCCTCGTGGAGAACGGCCGTATCAAGACGGTCGGCCGGGTCGGCGAGACCGCGGTGCCCGAGGGCGCGCAGGTGATCTCGACCGAGGGCATGAGCGTGCTGCCCGGCCTGTGGGACATGCACGTCCACCTGATGATCGTGGGCCACGGCGACTACGACCACTGGGACCGCACCTATCCGCCGCTCTTCCGCTCGACCATCATGCCCGCGGCCGCGAAGCAGCTCCTGATGGCCGGCGTGACCAGCGCCCGCGACCTCGGCGCGCCGCTGGAGGACATCCTGGCCGTTCGCGACGCGGTCAACCGCGGCGAGATCCCCGGGCCGACGCTCTACGTCTCGGGCCCCTTCCTCCAGCACGAGCCCTACCCCGGCACCGAGGCGTTCCGCTGGGGCATCAAGGGGCCGGACGACGCCCGCGCCAAGGTCAAAAAGCTGGCCGACGCCGGGGTGGACGTCATCAAGCTGATCGACCAGGACCAGATGACCATGGACGAGGTGCGGGCCGTGGTGGACGAGGCGCACAAGCACAAGCTCCCCGTGGTCGCCCACTCGCACCGGCCCGAGGAGATCCGCCGCGGCATCCAGGCCGGGGTGGACAACTTCGAGCACACCGGCCTCGGCACCATGCCCGAGTACCCGGACGACGTCTTCGCCATGATGAAGGGCCGGGCGAACACGCTCTACTGGACGCCGACCATCAGTCCGCTGGTCCTCTATCAGCAGACGCGCGACGAGTTCTCCGAGCGCCTCGACGACCCGCGCTGGCAGGTGGGCCTGCCGCCGGAGGTCGTGGCGGACATCCGCCAGTCGCTCTCCCACCCGGACCGGCTGGGCTACTTCCAGTTCGTGCCCGGCCGGCGGCCGACCCTGGCGCGCAAGTTCGAGCAGCTCCGCCAGTCGGGCGCCATCCTGATGATCGGCACCGACAGCGGCGTGCCGCTCAACTTCCACAGCGATTCGACCTGGAGAGAAATCGACGCCTGGGTGAACACCTTCGGCGTGGACCCCATGGACGCGATCCGGGCGGCCACCTACTGGCCGGCGGTGTTCATGAAGGTGGACAAGGACGCCGGCACCGTGTCCGAAGGCAAGTGGGCGGACATCATCGCGGTCCGCGGCGACGTCCTGCGGCACGTCGACCTGCTCCAGGACGTGGACCTGATCCTCAAGCACGGGGTGCGCTACAAATAATCGTCTTTCGATAGATCCAAGTAGAAGCTGCTCGATAGAGGGCGGCCCTCTGAAAATTCCACCACTGGGCCGCCGGTTTTTCTCCTCTTTGCCCCGGCCTCTCCCCGTCGCCGGCCACCCGGTTTCCGGTTTCCCTCCGATCCGCCGCACGGCCTTCCTCTGGCATGACCCTTGCTTTTTCCCCTGGTCGGACGCGATGGACGACGAGAAATCAGATAAAATTACAGCAGCTCAGATGATCCAGAACGATTTTCGGGGATGAGGAGACCAGTCATGAAGAGCACGAGGAGCATCAAAAACATTATCGCTGTTGCCTTTGCCTTTGCTCTGATCTTGAGCAGCAGCGCCCAGGCCAGCAACCTCCTCGGCTTGGACCGGGATCTGGCCCCCCGGGCGGCCTCAGAGCGGTCGGTCGGCCTGTTCGACCAGGTTTCGGCCTGGCTGATGGGCGCCTGGAGCAACCTGACCTCGGCCTTCGCTGACGAAACGACCACGACACCGCCGGTCACCGCCGCTGGCTGCGACGCCGGCTGGGGACTCGATCCGGAAGGCTGTCCGAAGGGCTGAGCTCCGCTGGTACGTGATCTGCATACATCCTGGCGCGGAGGAATGTCGCGTGAACGACGAGTTTACCTTTACCAATCTGGACTCACCCCGGGAGACGGGCTTCGGCCTCTGGCGCCGGAACCCCCAGAGCTGGGGTCTTTGTGAGTCCTTGATCGCCCGGAGCCAGGCTTGCCGCTGGCAGGATCCGGAGCAGATGGTCCTCCTCGCCGAGCGGGCGGTGGCCGCGGCCGACAGCGTGGACCCCAACGAATACGGCCGCGAGCTGGTCGCCGACCTGCGGGCGCGGGCCTACGCCGAGCTGGCGAACGCCCACCGCGTTTCGGACGACCTGGAGAGCGCGGAACGCGTGCTGCGCCGCGCCGTGGAGCACAGCTCCCGCGGCACCCAGGACCCGCTGCTTCTCGCCCGCATCATGCGGCTGACCGCGGCGCTGCGCAGCGCCCAGCGCCGTTTCGACGAGGCCCTCTCGCTGATCGACGCCTGCTACACGATCTACGAGCGCCACGGCGACCGCTCGAACGCCGGCCGCGCCCTGATCAGCAAGGGCCTGTACGTCGGCTACGACAACGATCCCGAGGGCGCCATCCGCTTCCTGGAAGCCGGGCTATCGATGATCAACCCGGCGACCGATCCCAAGCTCGTGCTCTCCGCCGTCCACAACCTGGTCGGTTTCCTGGCCGACTGCGGACGCTTCGCGGAGGCGCACCGCATCCTGCGCCGCGCCCGTCCCGCCTATGGGGCCGAGGGCGACCGCCTCGCCCTGATCAAGATGCGGTGGCTGGAGGGCCGGGTCGCCGCCGGCCTCGGCGAGACCGCGGAGGCCGAGCGGGCCTTCCTGGAGGTCCAGGTCGACCTGGAGAAGGCCGGCCTCTCCTACCACGTCGCGCTGGTCTCCATGGAC
>DATANP010000315.1:0-28778 GCA_036266195.1 Thermoanaerobaculia bacterium
CAAAGGGAGAGCGCGATGTCGTAAGAGCCTTCTTGCGACTCGCCAGGCTTCAGCGGCGGCGAACTTGCGAAATAGTACCTCTAGAAGAAATCCAGGCTGATTTCCGAGCTGTGCTCGACCATTTTAACATACCGCATATTCCCCCAGCATTGATTATTTTTGCTCATCCATCACGAGAGTTGAACGGCTTTCTTGCTAATCCAAGCACGAAGCTTGAAGATAATGTATTACTTTTGCGCTGGTGGGAGGGCTACGGGCACGGGCGCGTGTCGTCTTACGGATTAGTGGTTGCTCACGTCTGCAAAGGAGCGCATGTATTCCGTAGGCCCAAGTGGGGACCAATATTTCCCAATTGGGTTTCCTATGAAGGCGATATTCTTTCATATTTAGCTTCCGACCTTGGAACGAAGCGATGGAAGTCGGTTCTAGATGAAATGGCAACGGAAGTCCCTAAGAGCAAGGATGCGCGGGATGCAAAGAAGAGGATAGAGAAAATTTACCGCAAGGCTATTCTTGCATTAGGTGATTCCTTTAGTAACCGTGAAGGCGACGCAGCCAATTTGATTTATTTTCAGCAATGTCTAGAGTCAATCGCATGTAACGAGGTGTGATATGGTGGCCGTTCTTATAGCCTCATCTATAGCAACAACTTTGGTAGCCGGTTACGTTTTGGCCGTCTCGATTGAAGCTGGAAGGCGGCATAAATATCCACTAGGCTCATTCGGAGATTTGAAAGAGGACGAGCGCCAGCTCTTGAGTGCCGAAAAGCAGGCGCTTGTGCATGAATATCTGCGTCAGCAGCAGCGAACTTTCGCGTTGGCTTGGGTCACAGTTTTAGCTGGAGCAATCCTCTCAGTTATTATACTAGTGAAAGTTCTCACGCTGCCCACGTTTGACTTAGCCATGTTATCCTCCGTGGTAGGCTTAGCCAGTGATCTGGCCATTTGCAAAGCATCGTTTCGCCTTTATCGAGACGCTTCTCACAGGCTTGAGCACGCTTTAGGAATAAAACGGTGATTTGCGTCTTGTGAGGACGGTGGAACGGACTGCGGTACGCTTAACTGCTGTGGAGCTACCCAGCTAAGCTGCTGCAAAGGCCTTGACCCTGCGGGCTCGCAGCCTTACCATGCGTATGGACACGTAGAAGGGGCCATGCACAAGAAGCTCACCATTACCGTCGATGAGAAGGTTTATGAGGGCCTGCACCGCGTGATTGGCCGGCAGAAGATCAGTCAGTTCATCGAGACCTTGGTTCGGCCCCTCGTTGCTTCTCCGGATCTGGCAGCCGCCTACCGAGATATGGCTGCGGACGAGGAACGTGAGGCCGAGGCTCATGAGTGGGCTGAAGCTACGGCGAGGGACGTCGTCGACGAAGGGCGGTGAGGTTTGGTGCAGGCGAGAAAAGCGATGGCCGATCAGTTGGCCACGGTGAGCAAGAGCCGGCTCAGCCAGAAGATGGGTGGCTTGTCACAGGCTGACATGGAGGAGCCCGAACGAGCCATCAGAGTCCAACTCGCCCTGGTCTTGTAACCTGCGGACCCTCGCTTGGACTCTCCCGAACTGGCGCCCCACCCACGATTCGGCTATGCTTCCACCCCCCATGCCCGAGCCCCTCGGTGACGACGCTCAAAAAGTACGCGCGGGCCGTTGGCTGCGAGGTCGAGATCCATCTTGTGCCGGTTTCTCGCCCCGCCAAGGCTTCCAGGGGCCGGGCCAAGGCTCGCCCCTGACCGGCCCTGTAGCCGAGGATCACGGCGGCTGGCACCCGAATAGGCGAGTCCTACGATCAGCGGATCGTCCTTGAGGCTCGCCTCAGAAGACACTTACCAGACGCTTGGCATCGCCGGCAATGGCCGAGTATTCGAGCGGGCGACGGCGTTGGGCGCGGCGAGCCCATGTTATGCTTCTCTTATGGTAAAGAACTTTCTTCAGCCCGCAACTCCGGAAAACCCGGAGGGCCTGCGCCGCATGGTGGCGGGGTGGCAGGCTGTTGAAAGACAGGAGCGAGAGGAACACCGCCAGGCGGGGCCTGATGTCGACATGGCCATCCGGGGGGCCTTGGAGCTGATGGACCTGTTCGGCGCGATGCACGGCTGGCCTCCTCCCGAAAACGAAGCCCGCCGCCGCGACAACGAGCTGGCCCGTCGCCAATGGGTCCGCGTCCGCAGCTTTTACCAGGCCCATGGCCAAGCGGCCAAGCAAGAGAATCCTTGAGGCTCTCGCCGACCTGGCGAAGGCTCTCCAGCGGATCGATGCTCCCAGCATGGTAATCGGGGGAATCGCGGTCATCGCACACGGAGTCGCTCGCCAGACTGTCGATATCGATGCCACGGTTCTCGCCGCCCGGCTTGATACTTCTCAAGTCCTCGAAGCGTTGGCAGAGTGCTCGATTCGTCCGCGGATCCCCAACTTTCTGGAGTTTGTCGAAGAGAGCCAGGTCCTCCTGCTCGTGCATGAGAAGACGCAGGTCACCCTGGAGATCAGCTTTGCCTTCACGTCCTTTGAGCAGGAGGCCCTGGCTCAAGCTGTCGAGGTGAGGTTCGGAGGGGTGAAGATCTCGGTCGCGAGTCCCGAAGACCTTGTCATTTACAAGGCGCTCGCCTGGAGGGATCGGGATCGATATGACATCGAGCAGCTCTTCACGCTGCACGGGGACCGCATCGATCTGGAGAGAGTGCGTGCTTTCGTCCACGAGTTCGCACAGATCCTGGACGCACCAGAGCGGATTCCCGAGTTCGAACAGCTGCTGCAAAAAGTCCTGGGACCCGACGCATAAGAGGGCGCGTCGCGGATCGTAGAGGCCGGCGGTGTCCGCACAATCAACTCTCTGGCGCCCCACCCGCGGTTCGGCTAGGCTTCCACCCCCATGCCCGAGCCCGTTGATCCCGAAGTCCCTCTAGACGAAGACGCCCCCGAGCCCGAACTCTCCGAGGCCGAAGCCGAGGAGGTCGGCAACAGCGCCCTGCGCTCCTTCCTCGGTCTCTTCATCGTCCCGCTCCTCGTCGTCCTCCTCTGCGTAGCCATCTTCTGCGTAGCCATCTTCATCGGCTTCGGGTGGATCGCCTATGACCGGCAGTCCACCCGGGACTACCTGAGTGACCTCGAGTCGGGGTGGAAGCCTCGGCGGGTCCAGGCGGCTTATGAGCTGTCGAAGATCCTGGTCTCAGACCCCCGGGCTCTCGACAAGGAGCCGGGGGCCAAGGCTCAGGTGCGGCGGCTGTTCGAGGAGGCGGACGATGCCGAGATGCGGCGGTATCTCGCTCTCGTGCTGGGGCGGACCGGCGACCGTGAAGCCCTGCCGCTCCTGACCACCGCGGCCAGCGAGGACGAGGACGACCGGACGCGCATCTATGCCCTCTGGGCGCTCGGCATCCTGGGCGACGCCCAGGCTCGCGGCCCCTCTCGCCAAGGCGATTGAAGCTAGTTCGCACATCTGCCGCGGGTTCAAGCCGAGATCGAGGGCTGGCCGGTTGGCATCCTCGCTGACTATGCGCGGATCGTTGAGCTTCTGATGGAGTTCGGGCCTGACCTGCGGATGCCGCACTCGCGCGCGATGGGCAGGGGGCTGTTCGAATTACGGCCCCGAGGGCGTGAAGGCGTCGGGCGCGTGCTTTACTGCTATGTCAAGGGTCTGCGCGTGGTTGTCCTGCATGCCTTCGTGAAGAAGACGCGGACGACTCCTGAACACGACCTGGCAATTGCTCGCCAGAGGATGAAAGAGGTGCAGAATGACTGATCTTACCTATCGTCCCATCTCCCACGATCATGAGGCTTTCATCAAGAAAGCCCAAAAGCGCAAGGGCTTCGCCGAGGCCTATGCGGCCCTTGCTGACGAGTACGCTCTCGCCCATGAGCTACTCGCCGCCCGTTCGCGAGCGGGACTGACGCAAGAAGAGGTCGCGCAGTCGAGGGGTACGACGAAGAGCGCCGTGTCGCGGCTCGAATCTGTCGGCAGGAGCTCACCCTCGGTGACGACGCTCAAGAAGTACGCGCGGGCCGTCGGCTGCGAGGTCGAGATCCATCTTGTGCCGGTTTCTCGCCCCGCCAAGGCTTCCAGGGGCCGGGCCAAGGCCCGGCGTTGATTGGCGGAGGCCGAGAGGCGCCGCGGCAATCCTCCTTCTGCCTGACCCGTCCAGACGCGTTTGATACTCTTCTGACATGTCAGTTGGGAAGGTGACGAGATTTCTGAGGGAGGGTCGGCCAAAAACAGCTTGGCGGTTCAGGAGCGGCTTGCCGGCCGGTTAGAGAGCGCAGCCCTCTTGTGGTGCTACAGGTCTCGGGTTATACTTTGAGTATGAAGACGGCCATCTCCATTCCAGATAAAGTATTTCAAGACGCGGAGCGCCTCGCTGAGCGCTTGAAGAAGTCGCGTAGCCAGATGTACAGCGAGGCTGTCGCCGAGTACGTTATCCGTCATGAGCCCGATTCCATTACGGAGCAGATCAATGCCGTCTGCGCTGAAATCGACACTCGGCCCGATCCGTTCGTTGCGGCCGCTGCGCGGCGAGTCCTCGAACGCACCGAATGGTGATTTCTCAAGGCGACATCTGGTGGGCGGCTCTGCCGGAGCCGGTCGGTTCTGGTCCCGGGTTCGATCGCCCGGTTGTTATCGCCCAGGGCGACCTGTTCAACCGCAGCCAGCTTGCGACCGTGGTCGTGATTCCCCTCACGAGCAACACCCGCTTGGCGGCCTTGCCGGGTAATGTCCTGCTTCCATGTGGAAGTACGGGGCTACCCAAGGATTCGGTTGCCAATGTGACACAGGTCATCGCGATCGACCGATCCCTCCTCACCGAGCGCATCGGTGCGGTCTCCCGGTTGCACCTCGAGCTGCTCTGGAAAGGACTCGACCTGCTGTTTGACCGTTAGGCCGGAGCCAACCAACATTCGCGAAACAGTGTGGACGCCGTCCGCACAATCGACTCTCTGGCGCCCCACTCGCGGTTCGGCTATGCTGCCGGTCCCATGTCAGAGCCAGTCGATCCCGAAGCGCCGCTAGACGAGGAAACCACCGACTTCGACCCCACCGAGGCCGAAGCCGAAGAGACCGGGAACAGCGCCCTGCGCTCGTTCCTCGGTCTATTCATCGTCCCTCTCCTCGTCGTCCTCCTCTGCGTAGCCATCTTCATCGGCTTCGGGTGGATCGCCTATGACCGGCAGTCCACCCGGGACTACTTGAGCGACCTGGAGTCGGGGTGGAAGCCTCGGCGGGTTCAGGCGGCCTATGAGCTGTCGAAGATCCTGGTCTCGGACCCCGGGGCTCTCGACAAGGAGCCGGGGGCCAAGGCTCAGGTGCGGCGGCTGTTCGAGGAGGCGGACGATGCCGAGATGCGGCGATATCTCGCTCTCGTGCTGGGCCGGACCGGCGACCGCGAGGCCCTGCCTCTCCTGACCACCGCCGCCAGCGAGGACGAGGATGACCGGACGCGCATCTATGCGCTTCTGGCGCTTGGGCTCCTGGGGGATGCCCGGGCTCGCGATCCTCTGGCCAAGGCGCTCTCGGATGAGGACCCCGGCATCCGCAAGACGGCCGCGTTCGCGCTGGGCGAGATCCGCGATCCGTCGGCCATCCCCCTGCTTCAGCCTCGGCTCGACGACGCGGTCACGGACGTGCGGTGGAACGCCGCGCTGTCTCTGGCCCGGCTGGGGAGCGATTCCGGGGTGCGGGTTCTGGAGACCATGGTGGACCGGCGGCTTCTGGCCCAGGTTCCGGACATCACGCCGGAGCAGCAGGAGCAGGCCATGATGGATGGCATCCGGGCTCTCGCGGCGGTGAGCGGGCCGGCTCACAGGGAGCTGTTCGCTCGGGTGGCCAAGGAGGATCCGAACCTCAAGGTACGGCAGGCGGCGATGGAGGCGGAGAAGGCGGTTTCCGCCGCGGTGCGGCGTTGACACCCCTGTCCCGTTTCGCTAGAAAGAGGCACCCGAATAGAGATGTAGATCGGAGCCCATAACACCAGGTAGTTCGAAAGGGGCATCATGGCTGACGAGACGAAGGACGGACCCGCTTCTGAGCCGGCGGGCTCGGCGGAGTCTGCGGCCACCGCGAAGTCGGAACAGCCGACAGCGGCGACCTCCTCCTCACCCGCCGGGCCGACCATCACGGAAGGCGCCCGGGCGGAAGCGGGAGCTGCCAAGACCGACGCCGCCGTGCCGCCGGAGCGGCATGCCGCGGCCACCTCGGACACGTTCAAGGCGACCCCCTCCGCCACCCCGCCGGCAGAGAACCCTGCCGTCGCCGGTGGCACCAACGCACCCCAGGTCTCCCCTCCGGCTGGCGCGCCGGCTGCGGCACCGGCTCCCAAGCCGGCTCCGGCCGCTGTGGCTGCCGCCGCCAAGGCCACTGCCACCCCAGCCGCCACCGGCACCGCTCCGGCTCCGAAGCCGGCGGCCAAGGCGGATGACGGCATGTCGCGGCGCGGCTTCTTCTCCTGGGCCGCCGTGGCCTGGGTCGGCTTCTCGGCCGCGATCGGCGGGTGCGTGACGGCCATGGGCCGGTTCATGTTCCCGAATGTGCTGTTCGAGCCGCCGACCACGTTCAAGGCCGGGTACCCGCGTGACTTTGGCGAAGGCGTGGTGGACACCCGCTTCGTCGACAAGTACGGGGTGTGGATTATCAAGGACGGGGGGCGCATCTACTCCCTGATCGCCATCTGCACCCACCTCGGCTGCCCGCCGGCCTGGCTGGAGACGCAGAACAAGTTCAAGTGCCCGTGCCATGGCAGCGGCTATTACAAGAGCGGCATCAATTTCGAGGGCCCCACGCCCCGGCCGCTCGAGCGCGCACGGATCTACATCAGCCCGGACGACGGCCAGATCGTCATCGACAAGGCCCAGAAGTTCCAGTACGAGCTCGGGCAGTGGGACGATCCGGCTTCGTACATCCCGGCCGCCTGATTTTTGCATGACGGCATGACGCGAACGTCAACCTGAACCGAAAGAGGGGCCATGTTCAAAGGCATCACCAAGACTCAGGTCTGGAAGTCCATCTTCCGGGTGGGCATCCCGACGGACAACCGCAAGCGCGCGCTCGCGATGCTGGGCAACGTGGTGCTCCACCTGCACCCGATCAAGGTCAAGAAGTCCGGCATCCGCATGAGCTACACGTGGTGCATGGGCGGGACGGCCTTTTTCCTGTTCCTGGTGGAGACCATCACCGGACTGCTCCTGATGTTCTATTACCGGCCCACGGTCGAGTACGCGTTCGTCGACATCGTCGATCTGCGCGAGGCCGCGGCGTTCGGCATCATGCGCGAGCTGCACCGATGGGGCGCGCACGCCATGGTGATCGCGGTCTGGCTGCACATGTTCCGTGTGTTCATGACCGGCTCGTACAAGCCGCCAAGAGAGTTCAACTGGAACGTCGGCGTGATCCTGCTGGTGCTGACGCTCCTCCTGTCCTTCACCGGCTATCTGCTGCCGTGGGACCAGCTCGCCATCTGGGCCATCACGGTCGGCTCGAACATGGCGCGCGCGACGCCTCTGTTAGGCAACGAGGGACCGGGTGCCGCCTTCCTCAAACTGGGAGGCCAACGCCTGATCCACGTCGGCAGCGACGCCCGGTTCGCCCTGATCGGCGGACGCACGATCGGAAATGCCACCCTGATCCGCTTCTACGTGCTGCACTGCGTGGGCATTCCGCTGGTGGCCGCGTTCCTCATGGCGGTCCACTTCTGGCGTGTCCGCAAGGACGGCGGCATCTCGGGACCAATGTAGCCGGGAGATGACATGCACATGGATACTCTGGTGAACCTCTTCCCGGTTGCCCTGATGGCGGAGCCCGAGGGGGGCGGCCCGATCGGCCTCCTCAAGCACTTCGTCAACATTCTCGCCTATCCCTACTGGTCGTTCTCGCTGTCGCTGGTCGCGTTCTACTTCATGCTGCGCTCGAAGGCGCTGTGGACGAAGCGCGCCGGGCTGATCCTTCTGGCGGTCTCGGTGGTGTTCTTCCTGCTGTCGCTTCTCGATCCGAACTTCTACCTGATCGTCGCGAAACCGGACAACGTGCCGATCGTGATGATGGTGTTCCTGGTCGGCTTCTTCGTCTGGTTTGCGATGCACAAGGCGACGGAGAACGACGGCCGCCTCGCCTCCGGCCAGCCCACGTTCGAGGCCACCGAGGTCGAGGACCGCATCTTCACCTGGCCGGACCTGGTGTTCTCCGAGTTCATCTGCATGGTCCTGCTGACGGTGGTGATGGTGGTCTGGTCGATCGCGCTCAAGGCGCCGCTGGAGGAGCCGGCCAACCCGGCGCTCGCTCCGAACCCGTCGAAGGCGCCCTGGTACTTCCTGGGCCTCCAGGAGATGCTGGTCTACTTCGATCCGTGGCTAGCTGGCGTGGTGCTGCCCGGACTGATCATCGTCGGGCTGATGGCGATCCCGTACATCGACACGAATCCGAAGGGCAACGGCTATTACTCCTTCCGCGAGCGGCGGGTGGAGATTGCGCTCTTCCTGTTCGGCTGGCTGATCCTCTGGAGCCAGATGATCGTCATCGGCACGTTCCTGCGCGGCCCGAACTGGAACTTCTTCGGCCCCTACGAGTTCTGGGACCCGGGGAAGGTCGAGGCGCTGGTCAACGTCGACCTCTCCGAGTATTTCTGGATCCGGATGCTGCGCATGGGGCTGCCGGGGAACTGGTTCCTCCGTGAGCTGCCCGGCATCCTGCTCATCGGCTTCTACTTCTTCGGCCTGCCGGTGCTGCTACGCCGAACGAAGTGGTTCCGCCCCTACTTCGAAAAGATGGGACCCACGCGGTACTACGTCGGCGTGACGCTGTTTCTCTTCATGATGCTGCTGCCGATCAAGATGTATTGCCGCTGGCTGTTCAATCTGAAGTATTTCGTCCACGTTCAGGAGTACTTCTTCAATATCTAGCGCTGCGCCCCCTGGACCGGGGAAGGAGCTCGAGTTGACTCCACCGATCACACCGCCCGAGAAGCGACCGGACCGGCATTACAACTTCGGTCGCATGAACATGTGGTTCGCCATCAGCTCGCTGGCGTTGCTGGCGGTGACGCTTTGGATGGTCGTTGCCGACTATGCCCAGCCCTGGAAGAGGTTTCAGGCGGAGTTCCGCAAGCTGGAGCGCGACAAGGTCGTGGCCGAGGCGAAGGCGGAGCACGAGAAGATCAAGCCCCAACTCGCCCAGCTCGAGTCCGAGATCGCGGCGGCCAAGAAGGAGGTCGCCGGGCATCGTGCCGAAATCGAGAAGCTCGAAGCCAAGGCCCGCGATCTGAAGTCGCAGGCCGACAAGGCGGACGGCCAGTGGCGCAGCGCCAAGGCCAAGCTCGACGAGGCCCGCTTCCAGCTCGACGTCGCGCTCCAGGCCGGCCAGGATTCAACGGCGAAGGCCAAGCGGGTCCAGGACGAGAAGAAGGCGCTGGAGAACGCCAAGGCGGACCGCGAGCGGCTCCTGGCCGAGCGCGACAAGGTCCTGGCCGAGGCGGCCCAGCGCCGGGCAGCGGTCAGCGCCGTGGAGGAGAAGCGCAAGGCGCTGGAGAGCGGATACGACGGTCTGCAGACGCGCGCCGCCAACCTGGACAAGAACATCGATTACTTCCTGCTCAACGCGCCGCTGATGGATTTCGTGAGGCCCAGCCTTCAGGTCCAGCAAGCGATCCTGCCCGGGCTCACGCACAACATCAACTTCACGGAGATCAACCGGGTCGACCGCTGCGTCACCTGCCACGTGGCCGCGAACCGCCCCGGCTTCGACGGTCCGGAGTGGAAGGAGCCCTTCCGCACGCATCCGAATCTCGACAAGTTCGTCGGCGACGGCTCGCCGCACCCGTACACGCAGTATGGCTGCACGGTCTGCCACGGTGGTCTCGACCGGGCCACGGACTTTTCCCGCGCGGGCCACAGCCCGCAGTCGACGGAGCAGGCGAAGGAGTGGGAGAAGAAGTACGGCTGGAAGCAGCAGCAGTTCCTCGAGTATCCGATCATGCCGGCCGGCATGACGGAGGCGGGCTGCGCGACCTGTCACGCGGGCGGCGTCTGGACTCCGGCGTCGGAGACGCAGGACGTGGGCCGCGAGCTGATCACGCACATGGGGTGCTACGGCTGCCACCCGATGAACTATCCCTCGTACACCGGGCTGCGGAAGGCGGGCCCGTCGCTCCTCCGGATCGCCGGCAAGACGAATCCGGGCTGGGCGTACAAGTGGATCGAGGCGCCGCGGAATTTCCATCCCACGACGTTCATGCCGCACTTCTTCTACCAGGAGAACACCCAGACGCCGGCGAACAAGGTGCGGCAGGCCGTGGAGATCCGCACGATCGTCGATTACCTGTGGGCCAATTCCGAACGGCCGCAATATCCACCGGCCCCGGCCGGCGATCCGGCCAATGGCAAGAAGGTGTTCGAGAGCGTCGGCTGTGCCGGCTGCCACATCCTGGACGGCAACGCCAAGCGCGACGACTTCTACCCCAAGATCAACCGCCTGCACGGCCCGAACCTGGTGCGCACCGGCAGCAAGGTCAGCAGCGGCTGGCTCTACGCCTGGGTGAAGAACCCGAAGCAGTACTTCCCCGACACGAACATGCCCAACCTGCGGCTGACGGACCAGGAGGCGGCGGACGTCGTCGCCTACCTGACGTCGCCGTCGAACCACGACCCGAAGTACGAGAACCTGGCGCTGCCGGCGGTCGACGGGAAGGTCCGCGACGAATTGGCGCTGGCTTATCTGGAGAACATCAATTCGGTCGACGCGAGCCGCGCGAAGCTGGCCGCGATGAAGGAAACCGACCGCAACGTCTATCTCGGCCAGCAGACGATCACGAAGTACGGCTGCTACGGCTGCCATGACATCAAGGGTTTCGAGGAAGCGAAACCGATCGGCACCGAGCTGACGCAGGAAGGCTCGAAGCCGATGCACCAGTTCGACTTCGGCCACATCCACGACGTCCCGCACAGCCGGCACGACTGGATCCAGACGAAGGTGATGCGCCCGCGCATCTGGGACGAGGGCAAGGAGAAGGTCAAGGACTACAACGAGCTGCTCAAGATGCCGAACTTCGGCGCGTCCGAGCGCGAGGCGAGGGCCATCACCGCCAACGTGGTCGGCTTCACCAAGGAGACGGCGGCGGCGGCGCGCAAGGCCGGGAGCTCGGACGGCAGCCGCATGGCCGCCATGGCCGAGGGGCGCAAGCTCATCACGCGTTTCAACTGCCAGGGCTGCCACCTGATCGAGGGCCAGGGCCACGCGATCCAGCAGGTGATCCAGGATCCGGCCATGCTGCCTCCGAACCTGGCGGCCGAGGGCGCGCGAGTGCAGGCCGACTGGCTGTTCGGTTATCTCCACGACCCGAGCCGGGTGCGGATGCGGCCGTGGCTGACGGCCCGGATGCCGACGTTCGGCTTCACGGACGAGCAGGCGAACACGATCGTGGGCTATTTCGCGGCCCGCGAGCGGCAGAAGCCGTTCATCTCGCAGGAGGCGACCGCGCAGGCGCGGGATCTGGCGGTCGGGCAGGTGGTGTTCAACATGTTCCAGTGCGGCAAGTGCCATCCGTCCGGCCCTGTGGCGCCGGGCGGCTCGGCGACCGCGGGCGACCTGGCGCCGTCGCTGCTCCTGGCGAGTCACCGCCTGCGTCACGACTGGGTGCCGTCCTGGGTGAAGAACCCCCAGGGCTGGATCCCGGGCACGCGCATGCCGTCGTTCTTCCCGGAGACCAAGCCCGGCGAGTTCATGTCGCCAGTGGGCATGGCCATGGATTCCCCGGCCTACGCCGCGCAGAAGCAGCAGCTCCTGCCGTACTTCTCGTCCGAGGCGGAGATGAAGGCGTACCTTTCCGACACCGACAAGGTGACGGCGGCGCTGCGCGACCACATCTGGAAGATCTCGGGCGGGCTGAACGGCGCTCCGCCCGCCGCGGAGGGTGGAACGGCGGCTCCGTCTCCGGCCACCAGCGTCAGCGCGGGGGCGGCGGGAGGCCGTTAGCGCCCATCTTGACAGGCAAAACCGATCGGAGGGCCGGTCGCTGTGCAATAATCCAGCGCGCCGGTTCTCCGATCCGGCGGACCTTTGTTTCCAACGAAACCCTACAGGAGGTTTGAATGAGCAGGAATCGATTCTGGCTGCTTCTCGCCCTCTGCTGCGCGCTGGCCCTGCTGGTTGCCTGCGGCGGCGGGAGTGACGAGGGCTCGTCGGAGGGCGAGGAGACTCCGCAGGCGTCGTCCGACGCTCCGGCCGCTTCCGCCCCGGCCGTCGATACGGCCAACGCGGGCAGTGTCAAGGGCACGGTCACCTACGACGGTCCCGACGAGGACACCCCGATCGCGATGAACGCCGACCCGACGTGCCTCAGCCTGCACACGACGCCGGTGGACACCGGGATGTATCAGGTGAAGGACGGCAAGCTGGGCGACGTCTTCGTGTATGTCAAGACCGGTCTCGAGGGCAAGTCGTTCCCGACCCCGACCGAGAAGAAGGAGCTGGACCAGCAGGGCTGCCTGTATCACCCGAAGGTGTTCGGCATCCAGGTGGGCCAGCCGCTGACGATCAAGAACAGCGACGCCACGCTGCACAACATCCATGCGATGCCGGCGGCGAACACCGAGTTCAACCAGGGCCAGCCGATCCAGAACATGTCGTTCGACAAGACGTTCGACAAGCCGGAGATCGGTCTCCACTTCAAGTGCGACGTCCACCCCTGGATGTCGGCCTACGCGAACGTGGTGACGAACCCGTACTATGCGGTCTCGGGTGAGGACGGCACGTTCACGATCGACAAGCTGCCGGCCGGCACCTACACGCTGGAGGCCTGGCACCAGAAGCTCGGCACGGCGACCCAGCAGGTGACGGTGGCTCCCGGCCAGGCGGCCGACGTCACCTTCGCCTTCCACAAGGCCGGCGCCTAGTCCGGGCCGACCTAGAAGGTACCGAGCCCCCAGGCCTCGAAGGAGGCGGGGGGCTCGATGCTTTTGGGATCAGAAGGTTTCCTGGGTGCGGCTGGGTTGCTCGTAGCGGGCGTGCTTGATCTCGGCGGCGACCAGGGCGGAGAGCTCCGCGCAAGCCTCTTCCGCGTCTACTGCCTGCTTCCAGAGGGCCAGTGCGGCAAGCGCTTCTCTGTGGATCTGCCGGGAGGAGAAGATGGAGACCATCTCCTCGGCAAGGCGTTTCATCTCAACCGTTTTCCCCTGCTTGGCATAGATCTCGGCCAGCTCCAGGGAGACGAGAGCGACTTCGTAAAAAGTGGCCTCATTCTCCAGGAAGCCCGCCCGAGCTGATTCGAGAAGGGCCTCTGCCTTCTTGATCTGACCGAAACCCCGGGCGATCTTGGATTCGGTCCAATGGCAGCGATATCGAACGAAAGGGTGGTCGAAGCGCTGATAGAGAGGGCGGCTCTGGATCAGCAGCCGCTGGGCCTCCATATGGCGGCCTGCCTCGGCGAGGTCATCGACCAGATTGTGCGTTGCCATGAACTGGACGTGCGGTTCCTGTTCAGGGTCGATGAGCTCAAGCGCCTTGTAGAGAAGCGGAATGCCTTCTTCGGGGCGGCCTTCCCGGTGCAGGACGTTGTCCAAGTTGATCAGCACCCGGCCTGCTCGGTGCCGGTCGCCCACTGCCAGGAAGAGGAGCAAAGCCCGCTTCAGCAGCCGCTTTGAATCGTCGAAACACCGCTGGGCCCGTAGCAGGGAGGCTTTGAGGTCCATCCAGACAGCGCGCTCCCAAGGCTCTCGGGTCCCCTGCCTCAGATGAAGGAGCGAGCGGTCGAAAGCCTCCTGGGCTTCCCGCAGCTCGAACCGGATTCGGCGAGCGTTCCCGATATAGGCCCAGGCCCTGGCTTTCAAATCTTCAATGCTTTCGGAGCCATACTGAGAGGCATCGAGATGTTCTGCAAGATCCACAGCCAGAAAGGCCAGTTCCTCTCCAAGATGCGGATCTTCCATCGTCTCTTTCTGGCCCATGTCCAGGAGACCTTCGAGAACCCCCCAGGTCTGGAATCGAGGATGATTCCGGACCATCACCCGCTGTCTTTCCCTTGGGTGCTTCCGCAACTCTGTCAGCAAGGCCTTGGCTTCAGCCCGTTCCTTTGTATAGGAGGCCTGGATATCGCGGAGGCGTCGCGTATCCAGCGTCAGCGCCGGCTCAGAGTGTCTCTGGACGCGGGATTGCCGACAGCGCAGGCCTTCCAGGCGTCGTCGGCATCGGGGGCAGGTCGAGGCGTGCTCTTTCGCGACCGGGTTGCCCTGACCAAGAATGAGTCGTTGGAGTTGTACATCAGGCGGGTGGATCCTCATAACTAAGCCCTCCAAAATTCCAAGAGACGGAAGCGAACAGCTCCGGCTGGCCGAAAGTACGGCGGAAGTGTTGCCCGAACAGTCCGTGAGAGTGAGAGATGACAGGCATCTAAAAGAAAAGATGCCGCTGGCTTGGAAAACGGGACAAAAAAAGGCGCCGGACTTTACACCCGGCGCAAGTTCGGCGTAACCGGAGTGGGGGTGGTATCAGTGGTCACCGTTGGGATCGAGATGGCTCCCATCCGCATCCCAGGTCGTCTTCACCCCGGGTGATGAGGGGTGCAACAAAGCCGAAAGCCATTCCAACAGCCGATCCAGAACCCCTCCGGACTCGGAAACCGGGCGTGGCCCGGCTATCCGCGGCGTCGCATGAACGGCGCCTGTCGTCATCCCAACCATCAATGCAAGGAGAACAATAAGTAAAACGACCCTTCTGAGCATGTATCTCCCCCTAAAGGGTCTGCGGGGACGGCCACCATGGCCGTTGGCAGGCTCCCTCCTCTTGAGATAGTGGCGCGTGACACGTTAAACGGGAAAGATGGCTTCAGATTACCCCTCGGCCGTGCAGAAACTCGAACATCAGATCCCACAGGCGCTCCTTGCGGTCGGTCAGCCGGTGGTCGCCGTCGGCGAAAAAATGGAGGTCGACTTCAGAGGCGGAGCAGCGGGCGGCGAAGTCCAGCACACCCCTCCAGGGTACGGATGCATCTTTCTTGCCTTGGAGCAACAAAGCAGGCGTGCGGTAGGTCCGGAGGAGCTCTTCGTAGGAGTAGGTGCGGAGATCGTGGATCAGCTCCCAGCCGAGCTGGCACGAGACCAGATCATTTGCAAAATGAATCGAGCCGGTCTCCTCCCAGCGCCGGCAGCCTTCGGGACCCGCCCAGGTCGTGAGCGCCTTTTCCAACTCCAGGGCCGGGGCGATATGCAGGCCGGCGCAGATGCCTTCCGGGTGCAGGGCCGAGTACCAGAGGGCCGAGCCTCCTCCCATGGAGGAGCCGAGCAGGCAGATGCGGTCGTGTCCGCGCTCGCGGAGCCAGGCGTGGACCCGGCCGATGTCTTCGAGGTTCCGGGTCAGGGTGAGGTCCTGCATGGTGCCGCCGGACTGGCCGTGGCCCTGGAAGTCGAACGAGCAGAAGGGGAAGCCGTTCTCGATCGCGCGCTGGCGGAAGAATTCGGCCTTTTCGCCGGCCTGTACGGAGCCGAACCCGTGGAGATAGAGGAAGCAGAGACCGGCCCGGCCCGGCGCCGGAGCATCGAAGAGGACGGCCAGGTGAGAGACTTCCCGGCCGTCCCGCAGGATGGGAATCCTATCCATGAGGCTGCTCCTTCGGGCGCTCACTGTGCCATCGGCTGGTTCCCGAAGCAAGGGCGGCGTGCATCCAGGGGTGGTTCGCGTTAGACTTGGCCGGTTCGCCCGCCGAGCGGGGTACCGAGAAGAATTCCTGAATGAGCTTCACCAAATCCCTGACCCGCGACCCGGCCTCCGGGCCCATGCCGCCGATACCGCTGGCTGCCCGACTGTCTGACCTGGCCGAGCTGACCAAGCCGGGCATCACGCTCATGGTCGTGCTCACCGCCGGCCTCGGCTTTCTCCTTGCCGAGGAAGAGAAGATCTCTTTCCTGCTCCTCGTCCATACGCTGCTCGGGACCGGCCTGGTCTCGGCCGGCGCCTCGGCCCTCAACCAGGTCATCGAGCGCGAGACGGATGCGCTCATGCGCCGCACCTCGCAGCGCCCTCTGCCGGCCGGCAGGATGAATCCGGACACGGCCCTCTTCTTCGGCGTGGCCCTGGGCGTGGCCGGCCTGGCGGAGCTGGCCCTGGCCGTCAATCTCCTGACCGCGCTCCTCGGAGCGGTGGCGCTGGCGGGTTACGTGTTCGTATACACGCCGCTCAAGAGGGTCAGCTCGCTCGCCACGATCATCGGCGCGGTGCCCGGCGCCATCCCTCCCATGATGGGGTGGAGCGCGGTGCGCAACGACATCGATCTGGCCGCCTGGGTGCTGTTCGGCATCCTCTTCTTCTGGCAGATGCCCCACTTCCTGGCGATCGCCTGGCTGTGCCGCGACGACTACCGCGAGGCCGGGTTTCCGATGCTGACGGTGAGCGATCCCGAGGGGTTCCGCACCTCGCGCCAGGTGCTCCTCTACGGCGCCGTGCTGGTGCCGGTGAGCTTGATGCCTTCGCTGCTCGGGTTGATGGGGACGGTCTACTTCGTGGGGGCGCTCGCCCTCGGGCTGGCCTACTTCGGGTTCGGCCTGGGGTTCGCCCGCAGCCGTACCACTCCGGGTGCTCGCTGGCTGATGCTGGCGTCCGTCCTTTACTTCCCGGCCGTGCTCCTGGTAATGCTGCTCGACCGCGTGGTGTCCTGATCGGCTGATCGGAAGATGGCTGCCGCCGCGGTCGAGGCTCAGGGCGTCGAGTACGCGTATCGCACCCGCAAGGCCGGTCTGCGGCGGGCCCTGGATGGCGTGAGCTTCCGGATCGAGGCCGGCGAGATCTTCGGCTTCCTCGGCCCGAACGGCGGAGGCAAGACCACGCTGTTCCGCATCCTGTCGACGCTGGCGAAGCCCCAGGGCGGGTCGGTGCGGATCTTCGGCGCCGACCTCGCCACCCAGGCCGCCGAGGTGCGGCGCCGGCTCGGGGTGGTGTTCCAGAACCCGAGCCTGGACGTCCAGCTCACGGTGCGCGAGAACCTGATGCACCAGGGTCATCTCTATGGCCTGAGCGGCCGGACGCTCGCGGGGCGCATCGGCGCGGCCCTGGAGCGCTTCGGGATCACGGACCGCCAGGCCCAGCGCGCGCTGGAGCTGTCGGGCGGCCTGCGGCGGCGGGTGGAGATCGCCAAGTCGCTCCTCCACGGGCCTCAACTGCTGCTGCTCGACGAGCCGAGCACGGGGCTCGATCCCGGCGCCCGGCGCGACCTCTGGAGCACGCTGGAGAGCCTGCGCCGCGAAGGCGTGACCATCCTTCTGACCACCCACTTCATGGAGGAGGGGGACCGCTGCGACCGGCTGGCCCTGATCGATCGCGGCCAGGTCGTGGGGGAGGGGAGCCCGGCCGGTCTCAAGGAGGAGATCGGCGGCGACGTGATCACGCTCGACGGACAGGACCCCGAGGCGCTGGCCCGCGATCTCGCGGCGCGCTTTCCGGACCTCCAGCCGCAGATCCGCGACGGCGCCGTCCGCCTGGAGCGCGAGCGCGGGCATGAGCTGGTGGCCCGGCTGATCGAGGCGTTTCCGGGCCGGGTGGACTCGGTGACCGTGGCCCGGCCGACGCTCGAAGACGTGTTTCTCCACCGCACCGGCCGCCGGCTGTATGGAGAGGAAGCGGCGTGAGCGGTCTGCCGACGATCACCCTCTGGCGGCGTGAGCTGGTGCGGTTCTTCCGCCAGCCGAGCCGGATCGCGGGCGCCGCGGGGTCGCCGCTGCTGTTCTGGATCCTGATCGGCAGCGGCCTGTCGGGCTCGTTCCGGCTGCCCGGCGGGCCGTCGGACGTGAGCTACCTCGAATACTTCTTCCCGGGCACCATGGTGCTGGTGCTGCTGTTCGCCGCGATCTTCTCCACGATCTCGGTGATCGAGGACCGCAACCAGGGCTTCCTTCAGGGAGTGCTGGTTGCACCGGTCTCGCGCGCGGCGATCGCGGGCGGGAAGGTGCTCGGCGGGGCCACGATCGCCTGGCTCCAGTCGCTGGTCTTCCTGGCTCTTGCGCCGCTTTCGGGCATCCGGCTGACGCTCGTTTCGGTCCTGACCGCGGCCGGGGTGCTGGCGGTCCTCGGGATCGCGCTGACGTCGGTGGGCTTCGCCTTCGCCTGGCGGGTGGACTCGGTGCAGGGCTTCCACGCGGTGATGAACCTGCTGCTGGTGCCGATGTGGCTCCTGTCCGGCGCGTTCTTTCCGCCGTCCGGCGCGCCGCCGTGGCTGGCGGCCCTGATGCGGGCGAACCCCCTGACCTATGGTGTCTCGGCGCTGCGCTGGGCGCTCTATGGCGACGCCGCACCCATGGGCACCGGCATGCCCGGGCCGCAATCGGCCATTGTCGTCACGGCCCTGATCGCAGCTCTGGCATTCGGCTTCGACCTCCTGGCGATGCGCGGCAGCCGGGGGCGGGTGGAGTGAGAATTCCCTGGCGCCGGCGGCTGCTCTGGACCTTCCTGATCCTGGTTCTGCTCGCGGTGATGATCGCGACGGCGATGCAGCGCCTGCGCAAGCCCGAGCCCCCTCCCATCCTCGGCCAGGTCCCGGAATTCGCCCTGACCAACCGGGATGGGCGTACCGTCCACCGCGCTGATCTCGACGGCCAGCCGTGGGTCGCGGACTTCATCTTCACGCGCTGCCCGGCCTCCTGTCCGATGATGAGCGCGCGCATGGCGCGGCTGAACCGGGACCTGCCGTCCGACCTTCCTGTCCGGCTGGTGTCGATCAGCGTCGACCCGGAGCACGATACTTCGCAGGTCCTCCAGCGCTACGCACAGAGCTTCCAGGCGCCCGACCGCTGGCTGTTCCTCACCGGCACGCGCGAGGATGTCCGCCGGCTGTCGATCGAGGGGTTCAAGCTGGGGCTCGACATGGCGCCGGGGCCTGGAGCCGGGCCGGAGCCCATCCTCCACAGCACGCGCTTCGTGCTGGTGGACGGCCAGGGCGGCATCCGGGGCTACTACGAGGCGTTCGACGAGGAGTCCACCGCGAAGCTCAAGGGGGATCTTGAAGCGCTTGCGGCCTCGAAGCCTCTGTCGTAGACTCAGGCGTCTTCAAAGTCAGCCGCTTCCGCATGAAGTATTTGGATGCAAAAAAAGCTGGGCGAGGCGACCCGGTCAGGCCCTGAGGGGCCAAGCCCTGTAAGGGAGACTCTGGCCGCGCCACACCCATGCCTTGCCGGTCCGGACTGTGAGATCGGAGGAATGTAGACGATGGCAATAGTCGACGATCACGCGCCTCACGCAGTCGGTCACGCCGATCACCACCATGAGCCGGGGTTTCTGGGAAAGTACGTCTTTTCCCAGGACCACAAGGTGATCGGCCTCCAGTACGGCTTCACGTCTCTCCTATTCCTGTTCTTCGGCTTCACCCTGATGATGTTCATGCGGTGGCAGCTCGCCTTCCCGGGTAAGCCGCTGCCCCTGCTCGGCGCCCTGTTCGGCCAGACGAACGCGCCGGGCGGCATCATGCTGCCGGAGCTCTACAACCAGCTCGGCGCGATGCACGGCACCATCATGGTGTTCCTCGGCATCGTGCCGCTCGCGGTGGGCGCCTTCGGCAACTACCTGGTGCCGCTCCAGATCGGCGCCCCTGACATGGCGTTCCCGAAGCTCAACATGGCGAGCTACTGGTCGTACTTCGTCGGCGGCGTGCTGATGCTCTCGAGCTTCTTCATGCCGGGCGGCGCGGCGCAGTCGGGCTGGACCTCGTATCCGCCGCTGTCGGACATCGCGCCGTCGGGGCAGACGGTCTGGCTGTTCGGCATGCTGTTCCTGATCTTCTCCTCGCTGCTCGGCTCGACGAACTTCATCGTCACCATCGTGCAGCTTCGGGCTCCGGGCCTGACCTGGATGCGGCTGCCGTTCTTCGTCTGGGCCCAGTTCGTGACCTCGTTCCTGCTGCTGCTGGCGTTCCCGGCGCTGCAGGCCGCGGCCGTGCTCCAGGGCATGGACCGCCTTGCCCACACCAGCTTCTTCCTGCCGAGCGGCCTCGTGGTCTCGGGCACGCCGCTCCAGGTGTACGGCGGCGGCAGCCCGCTGCTGTGGCAGCACCTGTTCTGGTTCCTGGCCCACCCCGAGGTCTACGTCCTGATCCTGCCGGCGTTCGGCATCATCTCCGAGGTGATCGCGAACAACACCCGCAAGCCGCTGTGGGGCTACAAGTCGCTGGTCTACGCCGTGGTCTTCCTCGGCTTCATGTCGTTCATCGTGTGGGCGCACCACATGTTCATGACCGGCATGGGCACGGTGATGAGCACGTTCTTCCAGACCACGACGATGATCATTTCGATCCCGTCGGTGATCGTGCTGACGGCCCTCATCATCTCGCTCTGGGGCGGCTCGATCCGCTTCACCGTGCCGATGCTCTTCGCGCTGGCCTTCCTGCCGATGTTCGCCATCGGCGGCCTGACCGGCCTGCCGCTCGGCCTTGCTCCCACGGACATCCACCTGCACGACACCTACTACGTGATCGGGCACTTCCACTACGTGGTGGCCCCGGGCACCATCTTCGCGATGTTCGCCGGCATCTATTACTGGTTCCCGAAGATCACCGGCAAGAAGATGAGCGACCTGCTGGGCAAGATCCACTTCTGGTTCTCGTTCCTGTTCATCAACGGCGTGTTCATGCCGATGTTCATCCAGGGCATGGCCGGCATGTCGCGGCGGCTCTATGACGGCGGCCTGTCGTACTCTCACGCCCAGGGCGTGCTGGAGTGGAACAAGGTGATTTCGATGTCGGCCTGGGGCCTGGCCATCGCGCAACTGCCGTTCATCATCAACCTGTTCTGGAGCATGGCCAAAGGCAAGAAGGTCGGCGACAACTACTGGGACGCCACGACTCTGGAGTGGGCCGCCACGACGTCGCCGCCGCTCGCGCACGGCAACTTCGCGGAGATTCCGACGGTGGTCCGCGGACCCTACGACTACAGCCTGCCCGGCGCGCCCACGGACTTCGTGCCGCAGCACCAGGGTTAGAGAGGAACGCACATGGAGATTCCCTACACCGTAGAGCCCCGCCCCGACACCGGGGTGTACAACGCCAAGCTGGGCATCTGGCTGTTCCTCGCGTCCGAGGTCATGCTGTTCGGCGCGCTGTTCTCGTCCTACATCCTGCTGCGCACCGGCGCGCCGGTGTGGTGGCACGGCCGCGAGCTGGGCCTGAACGTTCCGCTCGCCACGCTCAACACCATGATCCTGATCGGATCGTCGGTGACGGTCGTGCTCTCCTGGGCGTCGCTGCGGCTCAACGACCTCAAGAAGTTCCGGCTGTACATGGGGCTCACGCTGCTGTGCGGCCTGGGCTTCCTGGTCATCAAGTACTTCGAGTACATGGAGAAGTTCCACCACGGCCACTTCCCGAGCTACAACACCTTCTTCGCGATCTACTTCACCCTCACCGGCCTGCACGGCCTGCACGTGGTCGGCGGGATGATCGTGAACGCCTACTTCTGGGGCCCCGGCGCCAAGATGTTCCACAGCGACCCGCAGCGGTTCACGAACCGAGTCGAGGTGGCGGGCCTGTACTGGCACTTCGTCGACCTGGTGTGGATCTTCCTGTTCCCCACCCTCTACCTGCTGTAGTCCACAGGAGGACGAGATGGCGCAGTCGCACGACGTCGAAACGATCCGCAAGGAGACGAAGACCTATCTCACGGTCTTCGGCGCGCTCGCGGTGCTGACGGTGCTCACCGTGGGAGTGAGCTATTTCCACCTGCCGCCGGTGCTGGCGATCGCGGTCGCCTTGGCCATCGCGGCCTTCAAGGGCTCGCTCGTGGCCGGGGTCTTCATGCACCTGCTCCACGAGCGGAAGTTGATCTATTGGCTGCTGCTCCTGACCGTGGCCTTCTTCCTGGTTCTGCTGTTCTGGCCGACGCTGAGCCAGTGGGATCAGAGGCACCTGTGAGCTTGTCGCTCCGGTCGTTCCACCTGTTCTTCATCACCGTGTCGATCCTCCTGTCGGCGGTGGTGGGGGCGTGGGGCTTCCAGAGCTGGATGGCGTCGAGGCAATCGGGGGATCTCGCCCTCGGCGGCTTCTTTGTCGTGGTCGGCATCTTGCTTGCCGTCTATGGGGTCCGGGTACGGAAGAAGCTCCGTGACCTGGATCCGGACGAGTAGGAGGTTGGCAATGCGGAGAGTCGGAACGATCGCAGGGCTCGCGGCCGTGGTTCTGGCCCTTGTCCTGCCCGGGATCGCGTCGGCCTGCGCGACGTGCTTCGGCGCGCCCGACGCGCCGATGACCAAGGGGATGAACAACGCGATCCTGATGCTCATCGGCGTGGTGGGCGTGGTCTATGTCGGGATCGGCAAGGTAGCCCTGGACTTCAGGCGGCGTTCGAAGCGGCTGGCTGAGAAAGAAAAGCACCGGCCGCTCCTGCGCCTCATTCGCGGAGAGAAAGAGTGATGCAGACGACACATTATGGTCTCCCCCTCGGCCTGCCCGAGGAAGCATCGGCCCACGCGCTGCAGCTCGACAACCTGACCGCGCTGGTCCACTGGTTCATGATCGTGCTGTTCGTGGGCTGGGGCATCTTCTTCGCCTACACGCTGTTCCGCTTCCGCAAGGGGCGCAACCCGGTGGCGAGCTACGAGGGCGCCAAGGGTCACTTCTCGACCTACGGCGAGGCCGGCGTGGTGCTGGTGGAGGTGATCCTGCTGGTCGCCTTCGCGGTGCCGATCTGGGCCACGCGGGTCAACTCCCTGCCTTCCGAAGCGGAGGCCGTGAAGATCCGCGTCGTAGCCGAGCAGTTCGCCTGGAACGTGCACTATCCCGGCGCCGATGGCGTCTTCGGCCGCACCGATCCGAAGCTGATCACGGCCGGTACGAACCCGCTGGGTCTCGACAAAACGGACCCGGCCGCCGCGGACGACATCACGACGATCAACCAGCTCCACCTGCCGGTCAATCACAAGGTGCTGATCTATCTGACCAGCAAGGACGTGATCCACAGCTTCTTCCTGCCGCAGATGCGGGTGAAGCAGGACGCGATCCCCGGCATGACGATTCCCATCTGGTTCGAGCCCACCAAGGTCACGCCGGAGGAGAACTCGCTGCCGAACTGCGCCGCGGGCATGAAGTGCTGGGAGATCGCCTGCGCCCAGCTCTGCGGCATCACCCACTACCGCATGCGCGGCTACTACCAGATCCACGACGAGGCCGGTTACAACACCTGGCTGGCGCAGAACGCTCCGGCGCCGCAGCCGTCCGCGGTCGCCCCGCTGCCCACACCTCCTGCGCCGACCGGCGAGCCCGCCACGCCGACCGGCGCGGCCATTCCGGGCGAGAACCCGGCCGGCAACGGCGGTCCCGAGCCGACTCCCACGCCTCCCGCGGATCATCAGGGCCACTGATCGTTCCTGCCGCCCCCGGCCCGGCCGGGGGCGGAATCCCGCTTCCATGCTCGAAGTCCGCGATCTCCCCGCGCTCAACGCCATCCTGAACAGTTGCGCCACGGTGCTGCTGCTGACCGGCTATGCCCTGATTCGCAGCGGACGCCGGAACGCCCACCGCAACGTCATGATCGCAGCCCTGGTCTGCTCGACGCTTTTCCTGACCTCCTACCTGATCTATCACGCCCAGGTCGGCTCGGTGAAATTCCAGGGCACGGGCGCGGTGCGCGCGCTCTACTTCGCGATCCTCCTCACCCACACGATCCTGGCCGCGGCCGTTCCGGTCCTCGCCATCCTCACGATCGTCCAGGCCTGGCGCAAGCGCTGGACCCGGCACGTCCGCATCGCCCGCTGGACGCTGCCCATCTGGCTCTACGTCTCGGTGACCGGCGTCGTCATCTACTGGATGCTGTATCAAATGAACTGGTAAATCCCGACACGTTTTTGGGGTCTCGGTACACTATACGGTGAAGCCGTCCAAGCCGTCGTATCGAGAACCCTTTCCCAACGGGTTGGGAGGAGCCTTTATGGTCAGCCGACAGAAGTCGTTGCTTCTGTTGCTGGTGTGCTGTTCTATAGCCAGCTTTGTGTCCGCGCAATCGGTCTCAATTACCTTCCTGAACGACTGGGGAGAGCAGGCCACCCGGGTGCTGGAGCACGGCAAGGCCATGCTCCGGGTAATCGATCCCGGGGCCGACGTCTCGCCCGGTCCGGATACCGTGCCGGTGAACCTCGATTCCACCATCATGATGGACTCGGGTTTCACCGAGCTCACCGAGACGGGAGGCTCCACCGGGGTGTTCGAGGGGAAGGTCGATCTCACGACCGATTTCTATCTGAACTATCTGGAAGACCCGGACCACCTGCTCACCCAGGCACGGACCTACGATCCGGTCTCTCTCGACACGGCGAACGCCACCTACAACGGCGTGACCGCCTCGGCCGAGGCGGCGCCTTCGTTGACCGACCTGCTGCAGGCCGACGGCGACCGGAGCCCGGCGAGCTTCGCGGCCGGCGAATCGTTCCGGGTGCGGGTGCGGGACCGGTATGCCGACGCCAGTGCGGGCCGGGACGCCACCGCGATCTCCATCTCCAGCTCCGGCGGAGACACCGAATCCCTGACGGTGGTCGAAACCGGCGCGCGGACCGGCGTCTTCGAGGTCACCCTGCCCATCCGGCCGTCCGGAGGGTCTCCGGTGTACGGCGACGGCAAGCTCCAGGCCGCGGTCGGCGAGACGTTCACGGTGGTCCACGCGGATGCCAACGGGTTCTCCTCCTCGTCGGACAGCGCCACGGTCGCCGCTTCGGCCGTGACCTTCATCGATCGCCTGGAAGGCCGGCCGACCGACGTCTATCTGGAGGGCGGGTCCGTGATCGTCCGGGTCGTGGACCTCGCGGCCAATACGAGCCCGAGCGCGTTCGACACGGTGAGTGTCGGCCTGTCCATGCAGCTCAGCGGCGACGTGGAGACGCTCACCCTGCGCGAGACCGGGCCGGCCACCGGCGTTTTCGAAGGGCGGATGTACATGGGAGTCGGTTATCAGTACTCCGGCAATCTGAGGCTCGATTCCCAGCCGGTTGCGCCTCCGCCACAGTTCGACACGGCGATCGTCACCTATGGCAGCCTGACGGACAGCGCCACCCTCACGGGATCGATCGTCCGCCTGCTGGATGAGTGGGGCGGCGAAGCAGTCTCGGTCGCGCCCGGCTCCATCCTGCGGGTCCGCGTCGAGACACTGAACCAGAAATCCACCGGCGGGGTCGACTTCGCCGATGTGGAGGTCAGCACCCAGACCGAGTCGGAGGTGGTGCGTCTCTGGGAGACGGGCCCGGTCTCGGGAGTCTTCGAAGGCGAGGTCCGGATCGGCCAGGGGCTCGGAAGCTCCGGCGACGGCCAGGTGCAGGCCCAGGCGGGCCAGACTCTGCGCGTGGAGCACGCCGACACGAACGGCGTCACCAGCTCGAGCGCCGAGGCGGCCGTGGTCCGCAGCGCGCTCCGGTTCGTGGACGGCGCGGGCCTGCCCACGTCGGTCCTCCTGGAACAGGCTCCGGCCCGGGTCCAGGTCCTGGACATGCTGTCGGCCGGCCAGTCGCCGCCCGCGGCGAGCATCGAGTCGCACCTTGCCCGGGATCAGGAGACTCTCTCCCTCGTCGAGGTCGCCGGCAGCTCCGGGCTTTTCGAGGCCTCGATCCCGGTGGCCTCCGGATACCAGAACCCGGGCAACGGAGCCTTGGAGGTTACGATCGGGACCTTCCCGGTGAACCACCCGGACACGGTCACGGCCGAGTCGAACGGCGCCTCGGTCGTGGCGGCCACGGCGCCGGCGACCCTGGAATTCGTGGACGACCATGGGCTGCCCATCGAAACCGCCGGCCCGGGCGCCACGCTGCGGGTGCGGGCCGTCGCGCCGCGGGAAAATCTGTCAGCCTCTTCTCCCGACGACTTTTACGCAGTCCTGAGATCGAAGACGGCCGGCGACATGGAGTATCTGACCCTCGTCGAGACCGGACCGAACACGTCGGTTTTCGAAGCCACGTTCCCGATCCTCTACTCCGAGGGCTATGCCGAGCCGAGCGCCGAGCTCTACGTTCGTTCGCGGGACACGGTTGAGGTCGCGTACGATCCGCCGAACTATCCCTACTACAGCGATGCCGACGTGGTGGTGGACAGCGTCGCGGTCGTGCCGGTCCAGGTCGAGCTGGTGGACGGCCAGGACCGCACCGTTTCGTCGTATCTGTTTGGAGAGACCGTTCATGTGCGGGCCTTCGAGGCCGGAGCCAACAGCGATCCCGGCAGCGCCGAGACGTTGACCGCGAAGGTCCAGGCTTGGCGGAGCACCGACAACCGGCCGGACCTGGAGACCGTGATCCTGACGGAAACCGGTCCCAACACAGGCGTTTTCGCGGGCCCGCTGAGCACGCAGGTCATCAGCTTTGCCGTCATGCCGACCTGGGACAACGGCATCCTCGAGATCGCGGATATCTCGCCGTACGGCGGCGACTTGACGACAGTCACCGCCAGCCGCGGGGACGCGTCCGACAGCGCCCTGGTGAAGGATTCGGAGGTCCGGTTCACGGACGCCTCCGGCCAGGACGTCGAGAGCTACCAGATCGGCTCGACGCTCCATGTCCGGCTCCTGCGGCCGATCGCGGACACCTCGCCCGGGGTCGATTCCGAGACGGTCGAGGTCTGGACCCGCACCTACTATTCCGTGGACCTGGAGACCGTGGCCCTTACCGAGACCGGCGGGAGCACCGGGCTGTTCGCGGGCTCGATCCCGACCGTTTCCCAGCCGCTGTCCAATTCGGGGAACGGCATCCTCGAAGCCGAAGCGGGATTCGTCATCGAGGTGGACAAGAAGGCCGACTATTCGTTGCGTTCGTTCGACCAGGCAACACTGATGGAGGACAGCGGCAACCTGCTTCCGGACGCGGTGGACGACACCGCCTCCACGAACGAGGACGCGGCGGTTACGATCGCCGTGCGGTCCAACGACAGCGATCCCGACGGCGATCCTCTCGCCATCACGGCCGTGGGCCAGGGGATCAAGGGCGCGGCTTCGATCAACGCCGGATCGACCGTCACCTACACGCCGTTTGCCAACGCGAACGGCAGCGATACGTTCACCTACACGATTTCCGACGGCAGGGGAGGCAGCGACACGGCCGCGGTGGTTGTGACGATCGCCCCAGTCAACGACGCTCCCGTGACCACGACCGACTACGCCACGACGAACGAGGACACACCGATCACGTTGGCGGTGAAGAACAATGACACCGACATCGACGGCGATACCCTGACTGTCACCGCGGTCGGCCAGGGAACCAAGGGCGCGGTGGTCATCGACGCCGGCGGCGGAATGGTGACCTATACGCCGAACACCAATGTGACGGGCAGCGACTACTTCTCGTACACAGTCTCTGACGGCAACGGCGGCACCGCCATTGGAACGGTCCTGATGACGATTACCGGAGTGAACGATCCGCCGGACGCGGTGAACGACACGGCCTCCACCAACGAGGACACGGCCGTTTCGATCCAGGTCCGGTCGAACGACACCGACCCTGACGAACAGAACCTCACCATTACGGCCGTGACCCAGGGAACCAAGGGTTCGGTGTCGATCAACGCCGGCACGAGCGTGATCTACACGCCGGCCCTGAACGCGAACGGTTCAGATACGTTCACCTACACGCTCTCCGACGGAGCGGGCGGCACCGACACGGCCACGGTCTTCGTGACCATCAATCCCGTCAACGACGCGCCGAAAGCCAACGAGGACTCGGTCACCACGGACGAGGACACGCCGGTCACGTTCGACCCGCGGGTCAACGATACCGACGTGGATGGGGACAGCCTGACGATCACCTCGGTGAGCCAGCCGAACCGCGGCTCGGCGGTCGTCAATGCGCAAGGCACCGTGACCTATACGCCGATCGCCAACCTCAACGGCGGCGACGCGTTCGTCTATTCGATCTCGGACGGACACGGCGGCACCTGGGCGGCGCTCGTGACCGTTTCGGTCACTCCGGTCAACGACGCTCCGGACGCGACCAACGATCTTCCCAGCACCCAGGAAGACACTCCCATCACGATTTCGGTGCTGTCGAACGACACCGATCGTGAAAACGATACCCTCACGGTCACAGCCGTCACCCAGCCTTCCCAGGGTACGGCCGTGATCAACAACGGCACCACGATCACCTACACGCCGAACCTCAACACGAACGGCACGGATTCGTTCACCTACACGATCAGCGACGGCCACGGCGGCACCGACACGGCGACGGTTTACATGAGCATATCGACCGTGAACGATCCGCCGGTTGCGGTGAACGACTCGGCCACGGTCAACGAAGACGGCACGGTGTTCATCTCCGTGCGCGACAACGACACCGACCCCGAAGGCTCGACGCTCACGATTTCCGCCGTCACCCAGGGCGCGCACGGATCGGTCACGATCGTCAACAACAGCACCCAGGTGAGATACATACCGGTTGGCAACTACTTCGGACCGGACACGTTCACCTACACCGTCAAGGACCCCGGAAACCTGACCTCCGTGGGCACGGTGTCCGTGACGGTCAATCCGGTCAACGACGCGCCGGTCGCCGTCAACGATTCCGCCGCCACGAATGAGGATACGCCGGTGACCGTATCGGTCAGATCCAACGACACCGATATCGACGGCGATACCCTGACGATCACCGCCGTGACCCAGGGAACGAAGGGTTCGGTGACGATCAACGCCGGAGCCACGGTGACCTACACACCGAATGCAAACGTGAGCGGCAGCGATTCCTTCACCTACACCATCTCCGACGGCAGCGGGACCAGTACGGGCACGGTGACGGTGACGATCACCGCAGTCAACGATCCTCCGAACGCCGAGGACGATTCCGCCACGACGAATGAGGACACGCCGGTGACGGTGTCGGTGAGATC
>DATANP010000316.1:0-4687 GCA_036266195.1 Thermoanaerobaculia bacterium
CTGCGAAACGCCGCGCCGGGTCCCGGGATGTAACAGATCCTGATCACCGCTGTCGACCTGCAAGAGAACGACAGCGCGCAGGGCCGTCAGTTCTATCGCCACCTGCTCGACCGCATGCACGCGATCCCAGGTGTCCGGGGCGCCAGCCTGGCGGCAGTGCCTCCTGCGGAGGAAGGGCTGCGAGGCGGGATTTCCGCCGAAGACTCCGACAAGCTCGACGCTTCCTCATGGATGGTGTCCTACAACGTCGTCAGCCCGGGTTACTTCGAGTTCCTGGGCCTGCCTTTGGTCCGCGGCCGCAGCCTCCAGGAGGAGGACCGGGAAGAGGCTCCCGCGGTCGCGGTCCTCGACCAGGCCTGGGCCGCCCGGCTCTGGCCCGGGAAAGACCCGCTCGGCAGGCGGCTGCGCTTCACGTCCGGAGAAGGCTCTTCGAGGCTCGTCGAAATCGTCGGGATCGTTCAGGGGGATGCTCAGGGGCCCCACCACCCCGACCTCTTCCTCTCTTTCGGGCAGGTCTACCGCCCTCTGATGCGGCTCCATCTGCGGTATACCACGTCTGCAACCCGAGCCCTGGTGGAGAGGGTCCAGCAGGAGGTACGGATCCTCGACCCGGACCTTCCCCTGTTCGAGATCCAGACGCTGGCGGACTCCTTGGAACAGACCCGTTGGCGGCCGCGGCTCATCAGCCAGTTCACAGGCCTTCTGGGCATCGCCGGATTGGTCATGGCAGCGATCGGTCTTTACGGGGTCATGTCCCACACCCTCGGACAACGGAAGCGTGAGATCGGGATCCGCATGGCGCTTGGGGCACGCCCCCGGGACATCTACCTCCTGGTGGCACGGCAAGGGCAGTTGCTCACTCTCACCGGGATTGCCCTGGGTCTCGGCGCCGTGCTTGCCGCCTCCAAGCTGCTTTCACGATTTCTGGTCGGTATCAGCCCCTTCGATCCGCTCGCGGTCGCGATCGCCTCCCTGGGGCTTGCCGCGGTCGCCCTTTTCGCCACTCTCTGGCCCACGTCTTCGGCCGCACGGGCTGATCCCGCCACCTTGATCACCGGAAACAAGAGGTCCCATGTTTGAATCGGCGAGAATGGATCCTTTCGCAGCGGCCCTGCTTGAGGATCCCTACCCGTTGTATGAGCGGCTGCGCCGCGAGGATCCCGTCCACTGGAGCCTGCGTAATGCCTGGCTGGTGACCCGTCATGCCGACGTCGCGAGCCTACTCACCGATGAGCGGCTCCACCACTGGATGCTCCCGGAGCGGGCGGGAGGTTCCCAAGAGGATCTGTCCCGGGTCCTGGGAAGGTGGCTGGAGCTGATGAAGCCGCAGCACCGCAGCCGACTTCGCCGCCTCACGCAGCGGGTTTTCTCCCCGGGCGCGATCCAGGCCCTGGTGGGGAGGCTGGAGACCCATGCCGAATCTCTCCTCGACCAGTTCCCCGAGGACGGAGCCGTCGATCTGGTCCAGACCTATGCCCTCCCTTTTTCTCTCGGGGGGATCGGTGAGCTGTTGGGGGTCCCCTTTCACCGGCGAGAGCTGTTCGAGCGGCTGGCTTCGACGGTTGCGGGCCATCTCGTGCCGGTCCTCCTGCTCGGCCGTACCAGCGACTCCTTCAGCCAGTCCACGCAGCTCTTTTTTCAGTTTCTCCTCGCCTGCCTAGCCGAGAAGGAGCAAAATCCGGGCGAGGATCTGATGAGCGCACTGTTCCTGGCTCAGGAAGGAGGAGATCCTCTGGAACGCGAGGACTTCCTGGCTCTCTGTATCGTCTTCCTGTTTGCGGGCTACGAGAATGCAAAGAACTTCATCTCGGGTTCGGTGCTGACCTTGTTGCGCCATCCCGACCAGCTCGCGTACCTCGGTGAGGATCCCTCCCGAATGCCGCACGCGATCGAAGAGCTGCTGCGCTATGAGAGCCCGGTACAAACCATCAGCCTCACGGCTCACGCGGAGCTCTCGGTGGGCACCCGGACGATCCAGGCTGGCCAGCAGGTGCTGCTGTCGGTGGCTGCAGCCAACCGCGATCCCGCGGTCTTCACAGATCCCGACCGCCTGGATCTGAGCCGCCGTGACAATCCCCACCTGGCTTTCGGCCACGGGCCGTATTTCTGCCTGGGCGCTCCCCTCGCGCGCCTCGAGGCGGGCGTCGCGCTCCAGGCCCTGTTTCGCCGCTTCCCGAGATTGCAGCTCACCGGCGCTCCTCTCTCCTGGGGTGGCGGTCCCCCTGTCCTGCGAGGCTTGCGGCAGCTGCCGGTCATGGGGTGCGGCCGTGCCTGAAGCTCCGAGCTTTTCCGCTCAATACGACGCCATCATCGAGCAGCAACTGCTCCGGAATTTCTATGGCGACAGCGGATACTTCAACACGGGCTATTGGGTTCCAGGCACGGCCAGCGCCGTGGAAGCCTGTGATCACCTGATGCAGCGGGTCGCGGAGGGGCTGCCTCCGGGGCGGCGCTCCGTGCTCGATGTCGGTTGCGGCCTCGGCGGGAGCACCCGATGGCTGCTGTCTCATTTCCCAGGGAGCCGGATCACCGCGATCAATTTTTCCCCCCGGCAGACCTGGAGGACGCAGCGCAGGCTGCCGGCAGTCCGGTGCGCGGTGGTCGATGCGGCTCATCTTGCCTTTGCCGATGAATCCTTCGATACGGTGATCGCCGTCGAATCGGCTTTTCATTTCAGGACACGGCGGAAATTCCTCGAAGAGGCCTGGCGAGTGCTCGTACCGGGCCGTGGAGCTCTGGCTCTCACGGACATCCTCTTCACCGATCCGAGCGCAATCGGGCCGGGGATGGTCCCGGCCGAGAACCAGGTCGCCGGTCTCGAGGGTTACACCACCTTGTTGCAGGAGACCGGCTTTTCCGAAGTCCGGCTCGTGGATGCCACGGACGAGTGTTGGGGTGGCTTCTGCACCCAGCTGGGCAACTTCATCCAGCGATTTGACGCCGGAGCCCGGCTCGCCTACGAGCCTCTGCTCGCGCGTCTCCGGACCTCTTGTGTCGGTCACTACCTGCTGGGTTGGGCTGTCAAGCGCTAGGGCTTTGGCTTTACCGCCGGCTCCTGCCGTCTCGACACCAGGTTCCAGATCTTCTTCCCGTGCGGGCTCAGAAGCCGCCAGGTCAGCAGGATGGCCAGGATGACGACAAACGTCGAGCGGGACAGCTCCGGCAGGTCGGCGGACCACGACCGGCCCGGCGAAGCGAGATGCCTTCCCAAAAGCTCGCTCAGCTTCGCCGGATAGACGGCGACGTACTGCCAGAGCCTGGGCATGGCATAGAGGATGAAATAGAACCACACGGAGAAGCTCACCAGGGTGTAGAGACCCAGGACACCGGTGACCCGAGGAGACCAGGGCAGGGGCTTCACGGAAGGGTCCCGGCGCAGCTTGCCGATCAGATGGCGCAGGATGCGCATCGGCTGCTGGCTCAGATTGGTGACTCCCAGGGCATCCGCGACGACCCAGTAGCCGTCGAACTTGAGGATCGGGTTCAGCACAAACAGGGAGCTGCTGACGATCATGATCCAGGCGAGCCAGAGCGACTCCCAGCGATAGACCTGGTAGAGCGCCAGGTAGACCACTCCTATGACGGCCTGGAAGTACACCCCCGCGAAATCGACGATGACCCGCTGCCAGCGCCGCAGCTCCCAGGCGGCGGTGACGTCGCTGTAGAAGGCTGGAAAGATCAGATAAAGGGTGGCGCCGATTTCGCTGGGACGGGCGCCGAAGCGGATGCAGGCGCTGGCGTGGCCAAACTCGTGGAAGAGGACCGAGATCAGGAAAAGACCGTAGGCCCACCAGGCTTCGCTCGGTGTGGAGCCCATGGAGAAGAAGCGGTGAAGCTTGTAGATGTCGGAAGCCCAGAAGACGGAAAGCACGACGGCGGCGAGGAGCAGGACCGAGGTCGCCGCATGGAAGGCGACCGACAGCCAGGAACCGATTCTCAGCACCGCCGCCGCGGGGATCAGCTTCCAGCGGAACAGGAAGCCCGCAGGAGCCCGTTGCGCCCTCGCCTGGATCGCCTGGATGCGTCCGATCAGGGAGTTGTAGGCCGCAGCGATTTCCGTCTCGTCGATCGAGCGGCCGGAATGCTTCCCGAACATCTCCGCCAGTTGCGCAAAGCTGGCTCCGTCTCGCCGGGCCTTGAGCAAGTGGTAGGCGCTCGCGGAGAGCGAGATGTAGGTTCCCTGCTCCAGGGCGATCACGAAGGATTCCCCCTCGGCGCTGTCGACGACCACACGTTCTTCGAACCCGCGGAGGCTTTGCAGGAGGTCCACGACGCTCTGGGGGTCCGCTGCCACAGGCGAGAGCTGCTCACCCTCGCGCAGAGTGGTCATGCCGGAGGAGGCCATCACCGGGAATGTACCATGGGCACCTGGCGCAGGACCGGCCGGGAGGTCTCTCCCAAGCGCTCGAGGAGGCTCGCCGCGCGCTCGCATCCACCCGCTGCCTGGAGCGTGCTCTGGATGTGCTCGGCCCGTTGCCGGAAAACAGGATTCCCGAGCACCTCGTCGAGAGCTCGCGACACGGCGCCGGCCTGGAGATCACCCGCCGCCAAGCCGATCGCCACGCCCGCTCGTTGGCAGCGCTCGACGACGTCCTGCTGCTCGCCACCACCGGCGCTCAGCAGAAGAGGAATTCCGTGCGTCAAAGCACCCAGCACGACGGTGGTGTTTCCGGTGGCGAAAGCGGCC
>DATANP010000317.1:0-7759 GCA_036266195.1 Thermoanaerobaculia bacterium
GAGGTACTCACGAGCCACCCTTCTCAAGTTCAAGAGGGATCATGAAGATCGAATTTTACGTCTAACGGCGGCAAAGCCCGACCGTAAGACTACAGTGGTCCAGCTTATCGCAAAAGTAGGAGGTCAAACGGTAGCTATTCCGGGGTCTCAGATACAGGATGCAATTTCCCCCATGTATCCTGATGAGCGAGATTGCCTCATTGATCTTACAGCCCTAGATGACCAATCTGATGCGTACTACGCACTCGCGGTGGACACAATAAATCGTAGCGTTGAGCAACTTTACAACCCTGGATTTCAGACCGAAAAGCCGCGCCATCTGTCCCTTTTTGCACTTGCGCCCATGCCACTCCTTATGCATCTGGGTAGGCGGCTAAGCAACAAAGTCACCGTCGACCTTTACCAGCGCCACCGCGATACCCAGGATTGGGCTTGGAAGGAGTCAGGATCAGGAGTTTGCTATTTTAGCCGGCAATTGCGAAGGGGTACCAATGAAGGCCGTGTTGCGCTCCTGCTCTCGCTGACGGACACGGTAGACGAGACGGGCCTGCCGGACTCAATTGACGAATCTTATTCAGTATATGAGATTTCCTTGGAAGGACAAGTGCCTTCTCCTCATTTTCTGCGCCAACGGGAAAACTTGACTGGCTTTAGGCAGGTCTACCAAGCAACTTTGGCAGAGATCATTCGCGACCATCATGCGACTACCGCCGTTGATGTTTTCCCGATCGTTCCGGCTCCTATAGCGGTGCTCTGCGGTTTTGAGCTTTTCCCAAAAGTGTCGCCACCGCTGAGGGTATTCGATAAGGATCGTCGACGTGGAGGATGGTCTTATATTCTTACTATTGAGTGAGTCATACCCCAAGACATCAGATACAATCGCAATGTGTTCAACCGTCCGCCTGACGTAGGGTTCCAAGGATCTGCGGGCACAAGTTCGAATCTCTGCCAAGTTGGACCATGAATAAGCCCAAAGCACAGATCAAACTGCTTCCGTTCGATGCGGCGCGTTACCTCACTGATGACGCGGCTGTCGCCGAGTACATCACTGCGGTGCTCGAATTGGATGATCCGGATCTCCTGCTGCTCGCACTGGCCGATGTTGCACGGGCGCGTGGGATGGCGCAGATCGCCAAAGAGGCCGGTCTCGGCAGAGAGAGCCTGTACAAAGCTCTGGCTCCTGGGGCAAAGCCACGCTTCGACACAGTCCTGAAGGTAGCGCGAGCGTTGGGAGTGAGGCTTGCGGCTCATCCTGTCTGAGCTCTACGGCGCCCTGGAGTGTCGATTACAGCGCGGATCATCCGGGGATTTCCCGCCGCTCCTCTTCGACATCCGCCGCGATCTCGTCGTCAGTCCATTCCGAATCCCGCTCCGCCATGCGCGCCTGGAGCTGGATTCTCTCGGCCCTTCGGGCCAGTATTGACGAAAGGTAAGATTAGCCTCATCATCGTTCTTAACGAGTTCTCACAAGTCGGTGGTATTCCAGGAGATCACGTAATGAATATGATGATTTGCTTTGCGCAGGTAAGCATGACCGAGGTAGTGGGGGTTATTGAGATCTTGGTCGGCTTGATCGCGATATGGATGGCAATGAAGCACGCAAGCGACCTGAAGTCTTTGGTGCAGGTGGCATCGACTCGGTATCTTTCAGATTTCCCCGCTTATCTTTCTGACCTGGCAAGGCTCGTGACCAAAGCCGAAACCAGTATAGTCATATTTTGTGACTTCCCTGCTTACGGTAGATTTTCAAATCATCGGGCATTCATCGAATACAGATACGCCTTGGAAAAGAAGAAGATTGACATCGACAATATTCGTATTGAGATTACTTGCCTTTCCAAGGAGCAGAGAAGGCTGGCCGTTAGACAGCAATTCGAAAATGAATTCGCCATCAGATCCAAAAAATTCAGTCTGCTTCTCGAAAAGTTTCTTGCTGATTGTGGTGTAACAACCCACACTGCTGAAACCTTGGACTTGGAGACCTTCCTCGACCTTGCAGAAACAGCCAACAGCGACATGTTGGAGGAGGCCTTCCTACATCAACATGTCGAAGTCGATCAACCCATGCACATCTTCTTTTGGTTGATCGACGGCAGAGAGGCTATCTTCTCCGTTGCAAGTCGCTCGGAGAAGGCCTTGGAGCACGCATTCTATACGCGAGATACCCGCCTGATAGAAGCTTTCGAGTCGATGCGCAGTCTTTATCAAAGGGAACAGGACGGCCTGAAACTCGCCCGCACGGCCTGAATGCCGTCCCTCACGGGTAGGCGTTCGTGGTGGCGGAGACGGGAGACGCCCCGAGGTTCCGGGACCCGGTGAGGTTCCGGGTAACGGACTGGGGCGTCTCTACGGTACGGTGGGGGTTATTTCTTGTACAGGTCCGCGGCGGGCACGACCTGGATGGAGGTCGGCTTGACCGCCAGCGACTGGACGGTCTTGTCGGCCTCGGCCGTGTCGGGCGGCACCGGGCTGCCGTAGGTCTTCGGGCTCGGGGCGTCCTTCTGGAGCGTCTCCTTGAGCTGGTCGGCGTTGTCGGTCACCACCACGGCCTCGTAGTTGTCCGTGTTGATGTACTTCTTGACCGCCGCGTTCACCTGCTCGACTGTCATCGACTTGAGACGCTTGTCGATCTCGTCGATGAAGTAGGGGGTGCCGTAGAACTCGCTGTCCATGTGGAAGCCGAGCCGGTCGGACAGGCTCTGCGCCCAGAGCTTCGAGTAGTTGACCAGGAAGTCGCGCGTCAGCTCGAACTCCTCCTTGGTCAGGCCGCGGTCGCGCAGGCGCTGGACCTCGTAAAGGCCGGCGCGCAGGGCGAACTGGGCGTCGGTCGGCACGACCGGGCGGATCCAGACCGAGAAGTACTGCTGCCGGCGCGGCACGTTCGGGGTCGGGTTGCTGGTGAACGGCGGGGCCTCGTAGTACTCGATGTAGGAGTAGTCACCGTAGTTGAGACCCCGGGCGCCGCGGAGCTGCTGCATGAGCCGGCCGTGGAACGTCCGGTGCTCGCCCAGGTAGCTGTTCGCGACCATCAGCGGGAAGTAGTCCGCGTCGGCCCGGGTGATCGGGAGCGGGAAGCCGAAGTTGATCCCGACCGAGGCCGTCTCCTTCTGCAGGAGCGTGAAGTTGCGACCCTGGACCTTGGGCTGCGGCGGCAGGTTCATGCGGCCCGCCGTACCCTTCGGCAGCGCGGCCAGATCCTTCTGCAGCGCCTCGACGTAGCCCTTCGGGTAGCCGCCGGCCACGCCGAGCATCAGGTTGGCCTGGGTGTAGTGCTCCTGGTAGAAGCGCTTCACGTCGTCCAGCGTGATGCTCTTGAGGCCCTCGACCGTGCCCGCGCTGGTATGGGCGTAGGGGTGGTTCTGGAACAGCCGGGTCTGGATCGCCTCCAGGCCGAGCATCTCGTCGTTGCTCAGAAGGGTGTTGGTCAGGTAGGAGGTGAGCTGGTCCTTGTTGCGCTGGAAGTCCTGCTCGCCGAAGGCGGGCTGGAGCAGCACCTCCTTGAGGAGCGCCGTGAAGTCGGCCAGCTTGTCGCGGTGGACCTCGCCCTCGAACACCGTGACCTCGCGGTCGGTGTTGCTGTCGATCGAGGCCGCCATGGGGTAGAGCTCCTCGGTGAGCTGGGTGAAGGAGCGCTTCTGGGTGCCGGCCTGGCTGACCATGGCGGCGGTCAGGGCGGCGAGGCCTTCCTTGCCTTTCGGGTCGTGGATCGAGCCGGCGTCGAACATCAGGCGGATGGCCACCAGCGGCGACTCGCCGGGCAGGGCGACCACCTTGATACCGGACTGGGCGGTCGCGGAGCCCGCGAGGGCCAGTCCGAGGGTCAGGGCTGCAATCGTGCGGCGGATCACTTGGCACCTCCCTGGGTACCGTCGGCCTTGTGCGCCATGTCGACCACGGTCCGGTTCTTCGCCTGGAACACCTGGCGGGCGACCCGCTGGATGTCGGCCGGCGTCACCTTTTCGTACTGCTGGTAGAGGCGGTTGATCGACCCCGCGTCGCCCGCCACCGCGATGGCCGTGGCCACCTGGTTGGCGACCGCGCCCGGGGTGTCGAGGCCGAGGGCGAAGGCGTAGCGCAGGTGCGACTTGACCCGGTCGAGCTGCTTCGGATCGACGGGCTTCGTCTGGAGGTCGGCCAGGTAGCGGTCGATCGTCTCTTTCACCTTGGGCACCAGGTCCGCGGACTTGACGCGCGAGAGGACCATGAAGAGGTAGGCGTCGCGGTGGAAGTCGGCGCCTCCCTGGACGAAGTCCACCCACTGCTTGTCGACCACCAGCTCCTGGTAGAGCGGGGCGGACTCGCTGAACAGGAGCTGCCCGATGAGGTCGAGCGTCGCCGAGTCGGTGTTGTCCGTGGAGAAGGCCGGCATGTGGTAGCCGATCAGGAACTGGGGGCGGATCTCGTTCGGCCAGTCGAGCTGCGCGGACCTGGCCTCGGTCTGCGGCGGCTCGGGCTGCACGTCCGGCGCCTTGTAGCCCTTCGTCCAGTCGCCGTAATACTGCTTCGCCATGGCGAAGACCTTGTCGGGCTGGATGTCGCCCACCACGACCAGGGTGATGTTTTCCGGCCGGTAGTAGCGCTTGAAGAAGTCGAGGCTGTACTGGTAGTAGCCGGGCATGGCCTTGACGTCCTGGATGAAGCCGATGGTGGTGTGCTTGTAGGTGTGCTTCGTGAAGGCCAGGTCGCGCATCTTCTCGTACATCGGCTGGAACGGGTTCGAAGCGCCCTTGTTGTACTCGCCGAGCACGGCGAGGGACTCGGTGCGGAACGCGTCCTCGGCGTACTTCAGGTTCTTGAAGCGGTCGGACTCCATGTCCATCATGGTGGCCAGCTCGCTCACGGGTCCGACCATGTGGTAGACCGTCTGGTCGTCGGAGGTGTAGGCGTTCGAGTCGGCGCCCATGCGCTTGAGCAGGTCGTTGTAGCGGTCGGCCGAGTACTTCTCGGTGCCGCGGAACATCATGTGTTCGAAGAAATGGGCGAAGCCGCTGTGGCCGGTTTCGACCTCATCGCGGGAGCCGGTGCGGACGACGGTGTAGTAGGCCACCGTGCCCGGACTCTCGTACGGGATCGCGAGGACCTTCATGCCATTGTCGAGCGTGGCCTCGTGAACCTTGAAGGGGAAGATGTCCCCGGACGCCTGCTGAGCTGTCGCGGCGGCGGGGCTCAGGGCCGCGAGGGCGAGCAGGCCCAGGGCGAAAGTGGTGCGGAAGGACACGATGGAGAGCCTCCTTTCGTCTCTGTCTCATCTTGCTTCGTCTTGAGGGACGGAGGGCCGTCCCAGAGGGAAAAGCGCGAATCCCCCGGCGGGGATTCCCATCTTAGCGCACCCGGCCCGGGTCCGCCGGAGGCTGGTTTTTCCCTCACGAACCACGATGACCTTGCCGCGCAACTTCATCTTGGACGATTTCGGGAATACAATCCCGGGGTCATGGAAAAGAACGATCCTTCCAGCCGCCGTCTTCTCGATCTCGTCCGGGAGAGGGTCCGCCTGTCCGGGCGCTCGCACCGGGACCTGGAGCGGGAGCTCGACCTGGGGCACGGCACCCTGGGCAACATCTTCCGCGGCCGTACGGAGCTGCGGCTCCGCCACGTGGCCATGCTCGGCCGGGTGCTCCGGTTCGAGCCGGTCGACCTTCTCAACGAAGCCTATCGCACGTCTCAGCCGCCGTTCCGGACGCTCCCCATCACCCTGGAGGAGCTTCGCCAACTGATCGTCGACGCCCTGCGGGAGGAGCTGGACCGGCGCGGCGAGGGGGCGCCGGAGGAAGGGGAGGAACCGGAAGAGCCGGAGCCGGAGGAGGCCCACTGAGCCCTCCGCCCTTCCGCGGATGCCAGGGGTTCACATACGATCCCCCTGATGTCTCCGACGTCCGCCCACCGCATCGCGCTCCTGGTCACCGGCGCCTCCGGCATGCTCCTCCCCCGCCACGTGCTCGGGCGCCTGGCGGAGCATCCGGAGATCGGCCGCATCCACCTCGTGGTGTCCGCCGGCGCGAGCCAGGTGCTGCGCCACGAGCTGGGAGCGGACCGCACCGGCGCCGCCGATCTGGTGGACGCGGCCGGCCTGTCTCCGGAGGCCCGGGAGAAGGTGTGCCTGCACCGCGACTCCGACCTGGATGCCGCGATCGCTTCGGGCTCCTACCGCCTGACCGGGACCGCGGTCCTGCCGTGCAGCGCCGGCACGCTGGGCGCCCTGGCCACCGGCACGGCCCGCACGCTGATCCACCGCGCCGGCGCGGTCGCGCTCAAGGAGGGCTGGCCGCTCGTGCTCGGCTTCCGGGAGACGCCATACAGCCTCATCCACGTGGAGAACATGCGCCGGCTGCTGCTCGCCGGCGCCACCCTGCTGCCGCCGGTCCCGGCCTTTTATATAGGCGGAGAGGATCTCGGCCGTTTCCTGGATCACTACACCCTGCGCGTTCTCGACCGCTTCGGCATCCCGACCCCCGGCGAGCCCGGTCTGAGGTGGGGCGAGGAGTTGAGCCGGGCATAACTCATAGGTTATGATCCGGATCAAGGTGATCGTCCGGGCCCGGTGGACGTTGTACGCCGTCTGCGCCGGTCGAAACGAGTGCCCTTTGGAGACATTCCTGGCGGATCGGACCGAGCTCGGCAAGGACAAGGACCGCATGCTCCGGCGGCTCGAAGCCATCGCGGAGCACGGTCCGCAGTACCTGCCGGATATCTCTCACCAGATCGAGCCCGGCCTCTGGCAGACCGAGCAAGGTCAGATCCGCATTCTCTGGTTCTACGATCGGGATCGGGTCATCGTCTGCTCGCACGGCTTCGTGAAGAAGACGCGGAAGACTCCGGAGGCCGAGAAAGCCTTGGCCCGCCGGACCCTGGAGACCTACCGGGCCGCTGCCGCCGCAGGCACCGTTCGATTCCTGGAGGAATGACGACATGGGATTTTCCGAGCTGATCCAGGATGCCCGCACACGGGACGACTACTGGATCGAAGACGCCATCCTCAAATTCACGATCCGGCTTCATCAGAGGATGAAGGAACAAGGGATCTCGAAGACGGAGCTCGCCAGGAGGCTCGGAGTGAGCCAGCCCTACATCACCCGGATCCTGAAGGGGAGCGACAACCTGACGGTCGGCACGATGGTCAAGCTCGCGCGCGCGGTCGGCGTTTCGCTGGAGATCTCCCTGCAGGAGTCCGACACCGGTTCGCGGTTGGAGGAGAAACCCCTGCGCGCGTCCCGTTAGAATCTCCTCCTATGTCCTCCTTCCTGCGCTCCCTCCGGACGGTGCTCGAGATGATCAAGTTCGAGCACACGCTGTTCGCCCTGCCGTTCGCGTTTCTCGGGATGGTGCTCGCCGCCCGCGGCTGGCCGTCGTGGCCGACGGTGCTCTGGATCGTGGTCGCCATGATCGGGGCGCGGAGCGCGGCCATGGGATTCAACCGGCTGGTGGACCGGAAGATCGACGCCGCCAACCCGCGGACCGCGGCGCGGGCGATCCCGGCTGGCCTCGTGTCCCCCCGCTGGGTGGCGCTTTTCGTAGGCGCCAGCTCGGCCGTCCTGGTCCTCGCGGCCTGGGAGCTGAACCCCCTGGCCTTCTACCTGTCGCCGGTGGCGCTCGGCATCCTCTTCCTCTACTCCTACACGAAGCGGTTCACCTGGGCATCGCACCTGGTGCTCGGGCTGTCGCTGGCCGGGGCGCCGCTGGGGGCCTGGATCGCGGTACGGGGCGACGTGACCGCCACGCCGGTCCTCCTGGCGGTCTGCGTGCTGCTCTGGGTGGCCGGGTT
>DATANP010000318.1:0-12578 GCA_036266195.1 Thermoanaerobaculia bacterium
GCGGGCTTCGAGGTCCTCTCCGCCCGCCCGATCGAGCCGTCTCTCGAAGACGTCTTCATCGGAAAAGTCGCCGAGGCGGACGCGGCATGAACGATTCGGCAGTCGAGGTCAAGGATCTCACCCGGACCTACGGCGAATTCATAGCTGTGGACCACGTCACGTTCGAAGTCAAGAAGGAGGAGGTCTTCGGCTTCCTTGGACCGAACGGCGCGGGTAAGACCACGACGATCAAGATGCTCACCGGCCTCGTGCCGCCGTCCTCCGGCACCGGCCACGTGGCGGGGTACGACATCCGCAACGAACGGCGGAGGATCAAGCGCCACATCGGCTACATGTCGCAGCTCTTCTCGCTCTACGCCGATCTGACGGTCGAGGAAAACATTGCATTCTTTTCAGGCCTCTACGGCGTGCCGCGCGCGAAGCGGGCCGAGCGGCGCGACTGGGTGCTGCGCATGGCCGGGCTCACCGATCAGCGGAAGCGGCTCACGGGCGAGCTGTCGCTCGGCTGGAAGCAACGCCTCGCGCTCGGCTGCGCGGTGCTGCACGAGCCGCCGATCCTCTTCCTGGACGAGCCCACATCCGGCGTCGACCCCATCTCCCGGCGCGAGTTCTGGGACCTCATCTATGCGCTGTCCGCGGCCGGCACCACGGTGTTCGTGACCACCCATTACATGGAAGAGGCCGAATATTGTGACCGGTTGGCGCTCATGAACCGCGGCCGGCTGATCGCGCTCGACACGCCGTCCCGTTTGCGGGAGGGATTCGATCAGCCGCTCCTGGAAGTCCGCACCGACGCCGGACCGCAGGCCGCCGAAGCGCTCGAAGGCGCGCCCGGGATCTCCGGCGCGGGCCTGTTCGGCCGCGCGGTTCACGTCACGCTCGCGCCGGGCTCGGACGTGGGCGCGGCCCGCGACGCGATCGGCCGCCGGCTCGCGGAACGCGGCGTGAAGGCCGACGCGATCGAGCCGATCCCGCCGTCCCTGGAGGATGTCTTCATCGCCCGCATCCAGGAGGCCGGAGGGGCCCCAGTTGATTGAGATACCAGCGAGCCTCACCCGCCTCCTCGCCATGGCCCGCAAGGAGGTCCTCCAGCTCCGGCGCGACACCCGCAGCCTGATCCTCGCGTTCCTGCTGCCGATGATGCTCCTGATCCTGTTCGGCTATGCGATCTCCTGGGACGTGCGGAACATCCACATCGCGGTGCTGGACGGCGACCGCTCGGCCGCGAGCCGCGAATTGATCGACGCGTTCCGCTCGTCGGGCTACTTCACGATCGTTCAGAACCTGGAGCGGCCCGCGCAGATCGATCAGCTTTTCGATCGCAGCCTTGCCCAGGCCGTTCTCGTGATCCCCGCGGGCTTCTCCTCCAATCTCTCCTCGGTCCAGATCGTGGTGGACGGCAGCGACGCCAACACGGCCACCATTGTGCTGGCCTACTCCGAAGCCATCGCCCGCACCTTCTCCGGCAAGGTGATGCTCCGCGGTGTCAAGATCGATCAACCGCTTTCATCGATCACGCCCGAGTCGCGCGTCTGGTACAACGAGGAGCTGGCGAGCCGCAACATGATCGTTCCGGGGCTGGTGGCGGTGATCATGATGATCATCGCGGCCATGCTCACCTCGCTGACCATCGCCCGCGAGTGGGAGCGCGGCACCATGGAGCAACTCGCGGCCACGCCGGTCTCCCGCGTCGAGGTCGTGCTCGGCAAGCTTCTCCCCTACCTCGCCATCGGCCTCGCGGACGTGGTGGTCTGCTCCATCCTCGGCGTGCTGCTCTTCGACGTCCCCTTCCGCGGCAGCGCGGCGCTCCTCATGGTGCTGTCGTTCTTCTTCCTGACCGGCGCGCTGGGGCTCGGCATCTTCATCTCGGCGGCCGCGAAGTCCCAGGTGCTCGCCACCCAGGTGGCGATGATGGCCACCTACCTGCCCGCCTTCCTGCTGTCCGGGTTCATGTTCGCGATCGAGGTCATGCCCGCGCCGCTGCGCGCCGTGACCTACCTGGTGCCGGCGCGCTACTTCCTGGTGGTGACGCGCGGCATCTTTTTGAAGGGGGTCGGCATCGAGGTGCTCTGGTTCCAGGCCCTCTTGATGATCGTCTTCGCCCTGGCCGGCCTCTCGCTCGCGGTGCTGCGGTTCCGCAAGGAGCTGGAATGAACCCGGAGCGCGTCTTCGAGATGGTGCGCAAGGAGTTCCGGCAGATCTTCCGGGACTCGCGATTGCGGCGGATGATCTTCATCGCGCCCGTCATCCAGCTCCTCGCCTTCGGCTACGCGGTGTCCACGGACGTGCGCAACGTCTCCACCCTGGTCGTGGACCACGACCGCACGCGCGCCTCCCGCGAGTTGGTCGAAGCGTTCCGGGCTTCGGGCTACTTCCGGATCGAAGGCTATGCGGACCGGCCGGCGGAGATCGTGAGCGCGCTCGACCATGGCACGGCCGTGCTCGGCATGGTCATCCCCGAGGGATTCGAGCGCGACGCTTCCGACGCCGGCGAGCACGGGGCCCGGGTCCAGCTCCTGTTCGACGGCACCAACTCGAACCTCGCCACCGTGGCCCGCGGCTACGCCGAGCGGATCGTGCTGAGCCAGGGCGCACAGTCCCGGACTTCAGGCATCGACCTGCGGTCGCGCGCCTGGTTCAACCCGGACCTGGACAGCCGCGACTACAACGTTCCGGCCGTGATCGGCGCGCTGCTCATGCTGATCTGCCTGATCCTCACCTCGCTCGCCGTGGTGCGCGAGCGCGAGATCGGCACCCTGGAGCAGCTCCTGGTGAGCCCGCTCCGGCCGGGCGAGCTGATCCTGGGCAAGACCCTGCCGTTCGCCCTCATCGGCACCGTGGAGCTGGTGCTGGTCGTGACCATTGCGCTCACCTGGTTCCACATCCCGTTCCGCGGCAACCCGCTGCTCCTGCTCCTGGCGAGCGTGCTGTTCCTCTTCACCGCGCTCGGCACCGGCCTGCTCATCTCGACGATCTCCAACACCCAGCAGGAGGCGTTCATGTCGGGCTTCCTGGTGTTCCTGCCGTCGCTGCTGCTCTCCGGCTTCATGTTCCCGGTCAACAGCATGCCGCGGGTGTTCCAGATGCTGACCCTGGTGATCCCGCTGCGGCACTACCTGGAGATCGTGCGCGCCGTCTTCCTCAAGGGCGCGGGCTTCGAGGCGCTGTGGAGACAGCTCCTGGCGCTGCTGGTCATGGGTGTCGCCCTCCTCTGGGCGGCGGCCCGGCGGTTCCGTGGCGAATCGGGCTGAGTTGTGCTAGACTCTCCGCCGTCACAATCTTGTCCAAAAGGAGCCTTTTTCATGAAGAGAGCAGCCCTCTGTGCGGCCGGTGCGTTGATGCTCGCCTTGACCGCCTCCGCGGCCCACGCCGGCGCGAAGGCCACGGTCACGGTTCACAACAACTCGGAGTTCGCGATTCACAACTTCTTCCTGTCCCCGTCCGAGCAGAACCACTGGGGCGCCGACCAGCTCGGCGACCAGGTCATCGGCAACGGCGGCAAGTTCACCCTGACGGACATCCCCTGCAACAACTATGACGTGAAGCTGGTGGACGAGGACGGCGACGAGTGCGTCGTGTCGGACGTCGACATCTGCGGCGGCAACGGCAACTGGAACATCACCGACGACGACCTTCTCGACTGCGAGGGTTACGGCGGCGACGAGGACGAGGGCGAATAAGCACCTCGCACCGGCGGGGGCGCGGCAGCTTTGCGCCCCCCCGGCCTCCCTACGCCGTCATCTCCGACGCGCAGCCCCACCGCTCGGATCTCTCCAGGAGCCGCTCGACCGCATCCGCGTCGAGCGCCCGGCACAGCAGATACCCCTGGCCGTAGTCACAGCTCATGGCCCGCAGCCGCCGGAGCTGGCCCTCCGTCTCCACCCCTTCGGCCACCACCTTCATGCGCAGGCTGTGCGCCAGCCCCACGACCGCGCGCACGATCTCGTCCTTCTCGCCGTCCGGCCCCATGCCGCGGATGAACGAGCGGTCGATCTTCAGCACGTTCACCGGGAACTGCTGGAGCGAGCTGAGCGACGAGTAGCCCGTGCCGAAGTCGTCCACGCACAGCCCGATATCCAGCGACTTGAGATGGTTCAGGAACTCGACCGCGCCCTCCGGGTTTTCGAGGATGGCGCTCTCGGTGATCTCCAGCCGCAGGCTCTGGGCCGGCAGCTCCGTGCTCTGCAGGATGAAACGGATCTGCTCCAGGAGATCGGCCTGGAGGAGCTGGCGCCGCGACAGGTTGACGTTGATCGCCAGCGGCGGGTCCGACGGGTGGTCCTGCTGCCACTGGTGCATCCTCCGGCAGGCCTCGGAGAGCACCCAGCGCCCGATCGGCAGGATCAGCCCCGTCTCCTCCGCCACCTGGATGAACTGGTCCGGCGGCACCAGGCCCCAGACCGGATGGCGCCAGCGCACCAGCGCCTCGAAGCCGACCATCTGGCCGTCCGCCAGCGCGATGATCGGCTGGTACTGGATGCCGAAGCTCTGCTCCCGGATGGCGTGCCGCAGGTCGGTCTCCAGCCGCAGCCGGTCGAGCGCCGCGAGGTGCAGCTCCTCGTTGAACACCTCGTGCCGCGCCCGGCCGAGCGCCTTGGCCCGGTACATGGCCGTGTCCGCGTCGCGCAGGATCTCCTCCGGCTTCGAATAGCCCAGCGAGCCAAACGCGATGCCGATGCTCGCGCTGACGAAGATCTCGTTGCCATCCACCTGGAAGGGAGCGGCCAGCCGGTTCTCCATGTGCTGCGTGATCGTCTCCACGTCCGCCTGGCAGCGCACGTCGTCGAGCAGGATCGCGAACTCGTCGCCGCCGAGCCGCGCCACCGTGTCGCCCGCCCGCACGCAGCCCTCCAGCCGGCGCGCGATCGCGACGAGCGCATGGTCGCCGTAGAGGTGGCCGAGACTGTCGTTGATCAGCTTGAAGCGGTCGAAGTCGAGGAACAGGACCGCGAACAGGAAGTCCTCGCGCCGCTTCGACCGGGCGAGTGACAGGCCCAGGCGGTCCAGGAAGAGCGTGCGGTTGGCGAGGCCGGTCAGGGCGTCGTGGAACGCGTCGTGGAGCAGAGCGGCCTCGGCCTTGCGCCGCTCCTGGACCTCCAGCTCCAGCTCCAGCGTCCGTTCGCGCACCCGCTCCTCCAGCTCCCGGTTCACCTCGACCAGGAACCGCGACACGCTGGAGGCGACGAGGGCGACGACCAGCGTCGACAGCACGAAGAACAGGACCGTCACCCGGTCGGTCAGGTCGGAGACCCGGCGCAGCTCCTGGCCCGCGTCCTCGACGCGCTTCCTCTCCTCCCGTTCCCATTGCGGCAGGAGCCTCGTGAGGACCTCCGTGCTGAGCGGGTCCGAGCGCAGCGACAGCTCCGCGATGGCGCGCTCGTCGTCCCGGCCGAAGCTTTCGTACGCGCGCAGCCAGGAGGCCTCCAGCATCCGGAAGGCCTCCTCGAAGCGGCGGGCGGTCGGCGTGGCGCTGCCCGCGAGTCCCAGCTCGAGCTCGGTCTCGGAGCCGATCCGCGCGAGACGGGCGGCGAATTCGGCGCGGGCCTCCGGGCTGACCGGGAAGGGGCCCTCCTTGGTCAGGACTCCCGTGAGCAGGGCCATCTCGCGATGGGCGTTGCTCAGAAGCCGCTGGATGGAGGCGATGCGGACCTGGCGGTCGATGGCCAGCCGCAGGTTGGCGAGCTCTCTCGTCCGGGATTGGTTGGCCCAGAAGTGGAGGGCCAGATTGAGGCCAAAGAAGCCCAGGATCGTTAGCCACGCCCAGAACAACCGCTTCCGTCTCGCCATGACGATCCTTGTGGAAGGTCAGTCGGGAGGCACCAGCGGGTAGCCGGCCTCGCCCGGAGCCTTGCCGTCGATGCGCAGCACTTTCACGCCCGGTGGGATCCGGTTGACCGGCACGAGAGCGATCGCGCCGGGGATCTCGCGCACCAGGCTCGCCGACATCTGCGGCGAGCCGGTGATCTTCGGGTTGGTCCGCGCCTCGCCGCTGAACAGCTTGTTGATCCAGTGGTGCTGGTACTGGGCCTCGCTCCGCTGCTGGTAGATCTTGTCCAGGAGCACCTTCCTCTCCCGGGTTCCGCGAGGGGGCACGAGGAGCGTGATCGTCAGGTCCTTCGACCAGAACAGGCGCTCCCCGAGAAACACGCGCCGCAGCTCCACCAGGCTGAGCTCCTCCACCGGCACCTGCTCATGAACGATGACGGCGATCGGTGCTTCGGCACCTGCCGCGATCTTCCCCGTAGCCATCAGCCCACCGAGGACGACGACGGGAAGAAGAACGCGGGAGACTCTGGTTCGAAGCATAGATCACACCTGAAAGCAAAAAACCCTCCGGGAATCAAGAATTGCAAAAGATCTGCCAATTGGCGCAAGGCGGCTCGGGCGGCTGTGGTCTTGACCCGGCTATCGGGGTGAGGTAGGATCTGGAAACGGCGAGGGCCGGAGATTGATTTCTCCGGCCCTCGCTTTTTCTTTTTGGGGAGACCAGAAATGTCAGACAATTTGATTCAACGCTTCGAGGACGGCACCCTGCCGAACACCGAGTTCCACCACCGGGACCACGTCCGCCTGGCCTGGCTCTATCTGAAGGAAGAGCCGGTCCTGGGCGCCCTGACCCGTTTCACCGAGGGCCTGAAGCGCTTCGCGGCAAGGCACGGCCACGCCGGCCTCTACCACGAGACCATCACCTGGGCGTACTTCTTCCTCATCCACGAGCGTATGGCCGGGGCGGACGCGGCGGAGACCTGGGAAACTTTCGCGGAGCGCAACCCCGACCTGCTCACCTGGAAGCCGTCGGTGCTGAACGCCTACTACCAGGCGGAAACGTTGGCGTCGCCGCTGGCGAAGCGGGTGTTCGTGCTGCCGGACCGTCAGGCCCCCGCTATGTCAGGTGGCCTCTGATCCAACTCGCCAACTGCATGACCGGGATCTGAGTAGACGGCCAGATTCTTCGGCCTCGCCAGCGCCGAGTCCAACAGACCGGGGTCCCGGATCCCTTCCCCACCACCATGCTCCGCGATCTGGCGGCGATGGATGGCGTACACCACATCCGTGCGGACCCAGACCGGCTCTTTCATGCAGGCTATTCGGCGAGCTTTCGCAGTACGTCCCGGTCTTCCCTCATAACCCGCTCCGCGACCTCCATCTGGGCCGCAAGCTCCGGGTTGAAGGGGGTCAGCTCGATGCCGTTCGGCGTCTCGAGCACATAGAGCGTGTCTCCACGGTCAACCCGCAAGCGCTGAAGGATCTCCTTCGGCAGGACGACGCCCGTGGAGTTGCCGACGGTGGTGAGCTTCAAGGTTGTCATGGCAGGGCTCCTCTCGAAGGAAATTATAACAGCGGTTATAAGCTCTCCAGCCTCTTTCGCTCTACCCTGGCCCGTGGCAGTCCGGTGGATGCTGTCGGGAGAAGAGCAGGGCGACGGCAACGTTACGGTCTGCCTCCGGAAGGAGCGGCATCCCGGACCGCGTCTCCATCCCGGCTTGCACGGCTACGGCTGGCGACGTCGGCTTCCTGATCGCGACGCAAGCTCCTTTGGCGCAACGTAAGGTGACCTTGCGCCAACGTAACCTCCTATGGCGCAATGTAGGCTTCTTTGGCGCAACGTCGAGATCCCTTGCGCCAACGCAACCTTCTTTGGCGCAAAGTCGGCTTCTTTGGTGCAAGGTAAGGTTACGTTGCGCCATAGAACCTTACGGCGCGGCAACGTCGCGCCACGTTGCGCCATAGAAGTTTACCTTGCGCCAAATAATGTTACATTGGCGCAAAGTGGACTGATATGGCGCAAGGCAAGGTTCTTTGGCGCAAAGTCACCTTCCATGGCGCAAAGTAAGCTTCCCTTGGCGCCGCGTAAGGTTGCGTTGCGCCAAAGGAGCTTGCATCCCCGCAATGTCGCGCCACCTTGCGCCAAAGCAGGTTGCGTTGAAGGCGCGCCTGCTAGAATTCCTTGGAATGCCTTACAGCCCCGTGGATGACCTCCGGCAGGAGATTGCGAACGGCCACGTCCTGATTGTGGTCGGGACCGGCGTGTCCCTCGCGGCGACAGGCGAATCCGTCGCGTCCTGGCAAGGACTTCTCAAGAACGGCGTCGAGCGCTGCGAAGGGCTCCGCCGCCTGCCCGCCTCCAAGGCCGAGAATCTCCGGGCAGACATCGACTCAGGCAGCCTGGACCGCCTCCTCGACGCGGCCACTGAGGTCCGCAAGGCGCTCAGCGATCCTGACGAAAGCGAGGTCAGGATCTGGCTCCGCGACACGGTCGGCAGACTCAGGGCCAGGAATCGAGAGGTGCTCGAGGCCATCCAGGACCTCGGCCTCCCGATTGCCACGACAAACTACGACGACCTCCTCGAACAGGTGACCGGCTGGCGGTCCGTGACTTGGTTGGACGGAGACCGCGCGATTCAGGCCAGTCAGGGGAAGGAAGAGGCCATCCTCCATCTCCACGGCCACTGGGCAGAGTTGGACTCCGTGATCCTGGACCGAGAGTCGTACGAACGTATCCGCCGGCACGACCTCACCCAGACGATCCTCCGCGGCGCAAGGACGTTCAAGACCTTGCTCTTCGTCGGTTGTGGCGATGGACTCTCTGATCCGAACTTCGGAGCGCTTCTGGAATGGGCCCGCGAAGTTTTCCGTGGTATGGAGGGCCGGCACTACCGGCTGTGCCGAGAGAGCGAGATCGACACGCTGGAAAAGCAGCACCGGGAGGATCACATCCTTCCTATCTCCTACGGTCCGGAGTACGGAGATCTGGCCGGATACTTGGGGGCGCTCGTCACCAAGGCAACGAAGCCAGCCGACCGGCCCCGTCTTCCGGGCCGACCTCCCAGGTGCTTCGGTCGAGAGGACGAGGTTCGCGATCTCGTCGAATCTTTGTTGCTCCCTTCTCCGCGTCCGGTTCCAATCTTGGGGCCGCCAGGTGTCGGCAAGACGACGATTTCGCTGGAGGCGATCCACGATCCGAAGGTGAAAGCTCGGTTTAGAGATCGGCGCTTCTTCGTCCGGTGTGACGGCGCGAAGAGCAAGGACGCCCTTGTGACAGAGATCGCTCTGACTCTTGGCCTCGAATCCGGCCCCGACCTGGAACGCCGGCTCTTCCAGGTACTGGAGAACAGTCTGGCCGTCCTCCTCCTGGACAATGCCGAAACACCCTGGCATGCGGACACGATGGCAGTGGAAGGATTGCTAACGGAGTTGAGCATGATTACAGGGGTTGTGCTTGTAGCCTCGATCCGGGGAGACGAGAGGCCTTTCGGTCCGCGATGGAGGGAGGCGATCCGGGTTGGACCCTTCGGACTGCCTGCTGCCCGCAAGACCTTCGTGGATATCGCGGGATTGCGGTTCCAGGAATATCCCGACGTGGACCGTCTTCTCGAAGCCGTCGAGCGGCTCCCCATCGCGGTCTCTCTGTTGGCTCATCAGGCCGAAGGCCAGCCTCTTGGCTCCCTCTGGAAACGCTGGCAGGACAAACGGACCGCGCTGCTGAAGAATGCGGATGGGAAGGAGCGGCGGAACAACTTCGAGGTCTCGCTGGACTTCTCGCTCGACAGCCCCCGGATGACCAAAGGGGCCAAGCGGCTCCTTTCCGTGCTCGCACTGCTTCCGGATGGCGTCGCGCATCAGGATCTCGCGGCTCTCCTTCCGGGAGAGGCTGGTGAGGCTGCGGCAGTTCTGAGAAAGATGGGACTGGCCTTTGACCAGGGGAACCGGCTGAGAGTCCTGGTGCCGATCCGGGAGTATGTCAGGCGCCAGCGTCCACCCAAGGATAAGGATCTGGCTCGCACGGTTGACCACTATCTGAAGCTCGCGCGCAAAGGCGATGAAGTCGGAAGAAAGGGAGGCGCGGAGGCCGTGGGGCAGCTCGTTCAGGAGCTTGGCAATCTGAATTCAATGATCTTGAAGGGGTTGAAGCACAGTGACCCGGATGCGGCGATCCTGGCGGCTGTGGATCTCGGCGAATTGCTACGCTTCGCAGGATGGGGCTCTCAGGGGCCTCTCGAACGAGCACTAAGGACCGCGAGGACAGCAGGGAAGCAGAAGTTGGAGGCCAACTGCATCCAGAGACTGGGTGACATCGCTCTTGCCCTGTCGGATTACGACGCGGCCCGCGCTCGATACGAAGAGGCCTTGCCTCTCTTCAGCAATGTCGGCTCCGTGCTGGGAAAGGCCAACTGCATCCAGAGCCTGGGCAACATCGCGCTTCGCCGGTCGGATTACGACGCGGCCCGCGCTTGCTACGAAGCGGCCTTGCCTCTCTTCAGAAACGTCGGCGACATCCAAGGAGAGGCCAACTGCATCCAGAGCCTGGGCGACATCGCGCTTGACCGGTTGGATCACGACGCGGCCCGCGCTTGCTACGAAGAGGCCTTGCCTCTTTTCAGAAATGTTGGCTCCGTGCTGGGAGAGGCCAACTGCATCCTGAGACTGGGCGACATTACGCTTGCCCTGTCGGATTACGACGCAGCCCGCGCTCGATACGAAGAGGCTTTGCCTCTCTTCAGAGACGTCGGCGACGTCCAGGGAGAGGCCAACTGCATCCACAGCCTGGGCAACATCGCGCTTGACCGGTTGGATCACGACGCGGCCCGCGCTTGCTACGAAGAGGCTTTGCCTCTCTTCAGAGATGTCGGCTCCGTGCTGGGAGAGGCCAACTGCATCCAGAGACTAGGCGACATCGCGTTTGACCGGTCAGATCACGACGCGGCCCACGCGAGGTTTCGCGAGGCCCTTGGCCTGTTTGAGAGGATCCTGGATCCCTACTCAATCGGCGCCGCTTACCTTCGGCTAGCGAGAAGCGAACCTGTTGGTTCCTCGGAGAGGCGGAATCATGCCAGGGCTGCCCGGGATGCGTGGTTGAGCATCAAGAGACCGGATCTGGTTGAGGTGTGGCTGAAGGAATTTGGCGAGGATTTTGAGTAACCCCCCCTGACCCTCCCCCGCTGACGCGGGAGAGGGCGTCCCCGCCCACTCCTGGTTTGTGCCGGCGGGACGCCGGCGCTCCCAGTGGGCAGGCTCGCGCCTGCCCGTAATTCACGATCAGTACAGCAGCGCGTACCCGACCTTCAGGAAGAACGTGCGATCGGTCTGCGTGAGATCGACGTTCTGGAAGCCTAGGCGCGAATCGGTGTAGCCGGCGAAGAGCACGGTCTGGGGGTTCAGCTTGTAGGAGAAGAGGAACTGCCCGAAGAGGTCCTCCTGCTTCGGACGCACCGTGCGGAAATAGAGCTCCGGATTGCGCTTCAGATCCTGGTACTGGACGATCGCTCGCACGAAAGTCCTCACGTTGAACTGATAGATCACCTTCGCCTGCGTCAGGTTGACCTTGAAGAGCTGGCCGCCCTTGAGATCCAGCGTCTTCTCGACGTCGAGCGTCTGATAGTAGTGATCGAGCTGGAGGCTCAGGTTGCGGCCCCGGATCTGCACTCCGGGGATCAGATACACCAGGTCGCCCAGGCGGGTGTTCGCGAAGTCGATCTGGTCGCCGAGCTGGCCCTGGAGGCGGAGGCGGAGGCTGCCGCTCGGGTTGATCTGGAAAAAGAAGGTCTGCTGATTCAGATCGAACGTCTCGCCGTTGTAGTAGGTCTTCGCCCTGTCCACGTAGAGTTCGACCTGCGACTGCAGCGGGCCGGCCAGCGTGCCGAAGACCTCGGCGAGCTGGTCGGTCAACCGGCCGGTGTGGTCCTCGGTGCGAAACCCTTTCGCTCCGACGCTCATGCGGGCGTACCAGTCCTCCTTGCCGCCGTAGATGAAGCGCTCGCCCTGCGCCGTCGCGGTCTTCACGTCGACGCGCGGGATGAAGCCGCTGTCGGCGCGGAAACGCGGGTCCAGGTCCTGGTAGGAGACGTAGCCTTTCCACAGTTTTGCGAAGTGATCGTACTGGACGTGGAAGGCGTCGCCGTCGAAGGCATCGATCTCCTGGCCGAAATTCTGCGCCAACTGCCGCGGGTAGAGGGTGTCCGAGCTCAGATACTGGACGCGGACGGTGTCCGACGGCGTGAAGCGGAAGAAGCCGTCCAGGCCGGCGACGCGGTTGTGGTAGTCGTCGCCCTCGCGGCCGGTATAGAGCACGCCGAGGGTCGAGTACTGGCCGATGTCGCGGCGGTAGCGCACCACGCCGCTCGTGATCGACTGATCCAGCGAGGTGGTGGCCGAGCCCTGGTTGCCGGGAATCACGAGGTTGTTGATGTCGTCGTCCGCCAGGAACACGCCGAGCGCGTTCTTGCCTTCCTTGGTGTTGACCTTCACGCCCCAGTCCGGATCGGCCACGGTGCGGGTGAACACGGCCTGGAGAGGGGTGAGATACAGGTCGGCACCTTCGAGGAAGAACGGCCTCTTCTCGGGATAGAACAGGGCGAAGCGGGTGTTGACCTCGAGCTGGGCGGAGTCGGTCTCGACCTGCGAGAAGTCGGGGTTGATGGTGGCGCTCAGGTTGGTGTTCGGGGTGATGCCCCAGCGTGCGGTGAAGCCGGGATCGACGTCCTCGTCGCCCTTCTCCAGGCCGCCGTTCGGGAAGCTGTCGATGACGTCGGTGCGCGAGGCGGTGACGGTCGGCTGCAGCTCCAGGTTGCGGCCGGGGG
>DATANP010000319.1:0-19353 GCA_036266195.1 Thermoanaerobaculia bacterium
CCGCCGCTTCGTCGGTGGAATCAAACCTCATATCCGCCCATTCTTCAGGCATGCTGTACGTCGACAGCACCCCCACAAGGGTGCGACCTGCACCATTGGGCGCGCTGACTGTCTTAAATTCGGCAGGGGCATAGCGCTCGATGGAGCTGATGCGCCACTTCTCGCCCGGAGGTTGGGACAAGGCAAGCAATTGCCCGCCTTTAAGCGTTAGCGTTTCGTTCCGTCTACCCGTTGCCATCTCTTTGACCTCCCGGGGCCAGACGTCATTCCGTCCCCTTAGGACTATTTTACGCCTAACGCAAAAGCCGAGCAACACACTAAGACCCCACTACCGCTCGCCGGACGTGGAAATCAGCCGGTTTCTCCATCCGGCGCTTCGCCGGATGCGTCCAACGGACCGTCGGATGCGTCCGGCAACTCGCCGAATTCGCCTCCTTCGGCGAATTGATCATCTGGCGGCTGAACAGCTTACGGCTTCTGCGCAAACCGCCGGACGAAGACGGTGCTGAAATCATAGCTGGACGCCCCGGCGGCCGCCCAGGCGACGAGCCAGGAGTTGCCTGCCCAGGCCACGCTGCCTCCCCAGGGTGCGTCGAAGATGTCGCTGGCCTCACTCCTGACGCCGACCGGCGGCCCCAGGGGTGCGCCGTGCGGATCGAAGAGCCGGAGCCGGAGATCCTCGTGGTAGTAATCACTCCACAGCAGCAGCACATTCCCCGCCTTGTCGAACGCCATGGATTGCGGGCTGTCCAACAAGTCGAGGTCCTTCGACTTGACTGCCGGGATCTCGGGTCCCAGCGCGGTGCCCGCGGCATTGAAAAAGCGCAGGTAGATCCTGTCGGCGAGCATCCAGCCGACGGCGAATCCCCCGCCAGGAGCTGCGGCCACCTTGAAGTCCGGGTCCACGTAGGGCTCCGTCCCAACCACACCCAGAGGGGTCGTGTTGACGTCGAAGTCGGGGCCGAGGGGCTTGCCTGCAGGCGAGAAGCGCCGTGCCCGCAGCACCGCGGTCGGGGTGGGACCCGGCACGGCTCCGCGCCAGACGGCCAGGAAACCGCCATCGGCGACAGCCAGGACGAACGGTTTTGAGCGGTCGATGGGCCGGCTGTTCAAACGGATCTCTGGCCCGACACGCTGACCCGAGGACGAAAGGCGCCGCGCCACGATGCCATGCTTGCGGGGCAGCGCCCAGCCGGCCATGAACCCGTTGCCCCGGACAAGCCAGACCCATTCGGTGCCGGGCCCGCCCAGCCGGATCGGCTGGCCGTCAGGCACACCTTGCAGAGTCAGGTGCTGCCGATAGAAGGCAGTCGGCTTTTCATCAACGATCTGCTGCTCGTGCCAGAGCACGTCGAAACCCTGCCGTGCGGCTGTGACGGCATCCACGATCGGAACGTGGTCCTCAAATTCGATCCAGGTCGGCCAGTCCTCCTTGGGCGTGTCTCCAGCGGCGACGTAGTGATAAGAGACTACTGCAGGAGCCTCCTCGTCCCAGGCGACCATGTAGGCACCGCCGGGCTGCACGGCCAGGAAGGGTTCCCCGGGCCACGTGTTGGCGAGCAGATCGACCTCCGGACCGAGCGGCACCAACTGAGCCGCGAGCCCGCGAGTGCCTGCGATGCCGATCCACGCTACGCTGAGGAGAAAGCCGAGTGCGAGCCGCGCCTTGTGGTTCATGAAGTAATTATACGCCTGGCGGCCGGCCGCGCCGTCAGGAACCCGAACGCCACGACGACGGTCTATTGGAGCAGCTATGGACTCAACACTCAGACCGGCTGCCGCGCCACGGCTGTGACCACCTTCGTGCTGACCGTCATCCTTGCCGCGGTCGTCTGGCAGTCCAGCCAGCATTTCCGGGTGGTGGCTTCTTCAACGAGATAGATGAAGACTGCGGTATCAAGGGCTACAGGCCCGTCACCCAGGTCGCTCAGGAGTCCCACGACTCGCGCTCCGCTCGGACGTGGGCCACTGCGTCCGTGTTCTCCCACAGCGCTTTTCCCAGACCGCGGAGCTCGAGAATCGAGTGCTGAGCCGGCTGCTTCGTCGCATGCTCCAGCAGAAGGGCTCTTCTTCAACTACGATTATCGATATCCGACGGCCTGCAGCTCGAACAGCTCGGCGTAGCGACCGCCCTGGCGCAGCAACTCTTCGTGGGTGCCCATGGCTTCGACCTGGCCGTCGACGAGGACCAGGATGCGGTCGGCCATGCGGACGCTCGAGAAGCGGTGGGAGATCAGGACGGCGGTCTTGCCTTCGCTCAGCTCCTTGAAGCGCTGGAAGACTTCGAACTCGGAGCGGGCGTCGAGGGCCGCGGTCGGCTCGTCGAGGATCAGGAGCTGCGCGTCCCGCATGTAGGCTCTCGCGATCGCGATCTTCTGCCACTCTCCGCCGGAGAGGTCCACGCCGCGCTGGAAACGCTTTCCGATCATCTGGTCGTAGCCTTCCGGCAGCTTTTCGATGACTTCGTCCGCGAGGCTCCTCTCGGCCGCGTCTTCGATGCGGGCGCGGTCGTTCCGGGCTTCGATGCGGCCGACGGCGATGTTCTCGGCGGCGGTCAGGTGGTAGCGCACGAAGTCCTGGAAGATGACTCCGATGTTGGCGCGCAGCTCGTCCAGGTCGTATTCGCGCAGGTCGTGGCCGTCGAGCAGGATGCGGCCTTCGTCCGGATCGTAGAGCCTCGCGAGCAGCTTGACGAGGGTGGTCTTGCCGGCTCCGTTTTCTCCCACCAGGGCCAGGACCTCTCCGGCTTTGAGGGTGAAGCTCAGGCGGCGCACGGCCCAGCGCTCGGCTCCGGGATAGCGGAAGCCTACGTTTTCGAAGGTGAAGCCCTGGCGGATCGGCCTGGGAAAGGAAATCGGGGTTGCCGGCGAGACGATCTCCGGCTCGATTTCGAAGAAGGAGAAGAGATCGTCCAGGTAGAGCGCCTGCCCGGCTACCTGGGAGAAGCCCATCAAAAGGTTTTCGAGCAGGGTCCGCAGCCTCCGGAACGAGCCGGCCAGGAAGGTGAGGTCGCCGATGCTGAACCGGCCCTGGAGGGTGCGCCAGGCGATGAAGGCGTAGGCCACGTAGTAGCCGGCGGTGCCGATGGCGGTCAGCAGGCCGCCCCAGCCCGCGCGGCGCGCGGCGAGGCGGCGGTTCTCTTCGTAGATCGCGGCGGAGAGGGCGCGGTAACGATCGATCAGGAAGGCGTTCAGGCCGAAGATCTTCACTTCCTTGGCGGTCTCGACGCTCGCTCCGGTCTGGCGCACGTAGTCGAGCTCGCGCCGTTCCGGGGTGCGCACCCAGGTCAGGGAGTAGCTCCTGGCGTTGAAGTGGGCTTCGCCGAGGAAGGCCGGCACCAGGGCCACGAAGAGGAGGGCGATCAGCCAGGGGGCGTAGACCACCAGGCCCGCGGCAAAGGAGAGAATGGTCACCACGTCCTGCGCCTGGCCAAAGAGCTGGCTCATCAGGACGACGCGGCCCGAGGTCTGGCGGCGGGCGCGCTCCAGGCGGTCCTGGATCTCGCTGTCTTCGAAGTCCTCCAGGTCGAGCGTGGCCGCGTGCTCCATCAGGCGCACGCTGGTGATGTTGGTGAACTTCTCGGAGAGGAGGGTGTCGGCCAGCGAGACGATCCGGCCCAGGACGTCGGAGAGCACGGCGAGGCCGAACTCGATCGCCAGAAGCCAGCCGAGCCGATGAAGGAGGCCGCTCGCCAGCCACTCTCCCAGGCTCGCGGGCGGGGTGCCGGTCCGAGCCAGGGCGACAACCTCGTCGATGATCAGCTTGCCGATGTAGAGGGTGATGACCGGCAGGAACGCGCGGATGAGGCGCAGCCCGAGGTCGGCCAGGGTGAGGCCCGGGCTGGTCTGCCAGATGAGCTTCAGGAAGGGCGGCAGGTTGCGCAGCGCGCTGAACCGCTCGCGCAAAGACCGGGGCGCCTGGGGGGTGGGCGCTCCCGGTCCGCCGCCGGAGGAAGAGGAGGGGGCGGCCCGGCCGCCCATGCTGTACTGCTTAGGCAACTCCTGGGAGGGACCTCAGTGCGCGACGCCGATGACGGAGGCGGCCGCGGCAACCCCGGAGTTGGGCTCGTGCGAGCCGCCGCAGGTCTTGTTCGAGGCCGTCTTCAGCCAGCTCGCCTCGCCGGCATAGGAGAAGACGAAGGTGCCGCCCTTGATGGTGTCGATCACCCGCGGCGCCATGTCCTGGGAGAGCGCCGGGCAGCCCCAGCTCCGGCCCAGGCGGCCCTGGCTGCGGATCTGGTCGTTGCTCACGTACCAGGCGCCGTGCATCACGATGTGGCGCGCTTCGGCGTTGTCGTTCACCCCAGCGTCGAGGCCCTTGAGGACCATCGAGTAGCCGTTGCCGCCCGTGTAGGTGCCGCCGGTCACGAACAGGCCCAGGCTGGTCTGGTGGCTGTTGTCCAGGTTCGAGAAGCGGGTGGCATAGTTGTCGCCGCTGCCCCGGCCGTGCGCCACGAGTTCGTTGAAGAGCACGTCGCCGTGCTTCAGGTCGAGCACCCAGAGGCGCCGCTGGGTCGAGGGCAGGGAGTAGTCGATGATCGTCAGCAGGTCGTCGTTCCCCGAGACCCCCTTCGCCTTGGCGCAGGCCATCGCGTCGAGCGCCATGGCAAGGACCTTGGGCGAGAGACCCTCGACGTTCTTCGCGAAGACCGCGGCCGTGGTGGCCGGGGTCATCACGGCCGGAACAGTCTGGGTCGCCTGGGCCGGCACCGGAGCGGCCGCAACGGGCTTGGGCTGGACCGGCTGGGCGGCGTCAGCGCTCCGCACCTCGTTCAGGTGGAGGCGGGGGCCGACGGCGAAGGTGGTGGCGAGGAGAAGGACGGGGACACGGAGGCGGCGGCTAAGCGAGCGTTCGATCATCACTCGTTGTCTACTCCCTCTGGTTGGCCTGCCGGGGGGCAGGTTCGTCAGCGCTCGGATCGGCGTCGTTCAGGGGTTATAACCCCCTCACCACGTCCGGGATTCCCGGTTTGGTGCCTTGATTCTACTCTTTTTCCGGCCGAAAACAGCCCAGGCAAAAATTACAAAACGGGAATAATTCCCCTCGAAGGACGGCCTTCCGGCAACCCGGTCGGCTTGCCTTCCGTACAGATATACTCATCCCCGGCCGGTCCCGGACCGGGACGGCCCAGGAGGCCCGTGTGACGACCACCCGAGAACGCGCGACCGGCAGGGATGTGGTCCTTGCCATCCGCGACAACATGCTGCAGAGCCTGGAACCGCTGGTGACCGAGACGGTCGCGCCCAGCCTGTACCAGGTGTATCTGCACGGGGACGATTACGAGCATCTGCGCAGCTTGTTCCCGAAGCTGGAGGCCGAGGCCGAGAAGATCCTCCAGGAGGAGCTCGAGAAGCTGAACAAGGCGGCCATTCCGCTCGCCCAGCGAGCCCAGCGGCTGATCCGGCGCAAGGAGACCGCGCAGCCCACGATGCGCTATGTCAACGCCGAGGGCCGCTGGTCCGTACGCTTCCAGGAGGACCCGAACGGCGTCCTGGAGCCGGGCGACATCGAGGTGGTGTCGGAGTTCGCCCAGCCGCCGTCGGCCGGGTTCGTGGCGGGGTCGAAGACCCGGCGGATCTCGACCACCCGCCGGCTCGGCCAGTCGGGCGACGCCACGATCGCCCGGCGCGAGGAGGCGCCGGCCTGGGCGCGGATCACGTTCACGGACAACCGCGGAGCGCAGACGTATTTCATGACGAAGGACGAGATCGTGATCGGCCGCGAGGCGGGCGACGCGTATGTGTGGGTGGACCTGCGTCTCGACACGTTCCCGGACGTGTCGCGCGAGCACGCCCGGCTGCAGCGCACGCCGGCCGGCACGTTCCGGATCAAGGATCTGAGCAAGCTCGGCACGACGGTGAACGGCACCCCCCTGCCGCCGAGCCTCCAGGTGGTGGAGGGCGAGGCCAAGGACATGGACCGCTGGGTGGACCTGCCGGACCGCGCCCGCATCGCGCTCGCCGGGGTGATCAGCCTGGAGTTCGAGAGGACCGGTTCGTGACGACGCTGTTCTGGGCCCGGCTCGCGTTCCTGGTCGTGCTCCTCCTCGTGGCCGCGGCCCTGGCCGGGCTGGCGTTCGCCGACCGGGGGAAGAGGTAACCACGGGTTGACTGCCGCGGTCAGGCCCTCCCGACCGGTCGCCGCCGAGGGTTCCGATCCAGGACGCGAGCGCGAGAACAACGAGGACCGCGTCCTCTACGATCCCGACCGCGGTCTGTACGGGGTGATCGACGGCGTCGGCGGCGAGTCCGGCGGCGAGGTGGCGGCGCAGACGGCGCTCGACATCCTCCGCGCCCGCCTCTCGCGGCGCACCACGGACCTCGACCGTCTGGTGCGCGAGGCGATTGCGCAGGCCAACCGGCAGATCTTCGAGCGCGCCCAGGCGGACCCGCGCCTGTCCGGCATGTCGTGCGTGCTCACGGTGGCGATCCTCGACGGCGACAAGGCCACGATCGGGCACGTGGGCGACAGCCGGCTCTACCGGCTGCGGCGGGGCGAGATCCGGAAGGTCACCCGCGACCACTCGCCGGTGGGCGCGCGGGAGGACGCCGGCGAGCTCTCCGAGGACGAGGCCATGCGCCACCCGCGGCGCAACGAGATCTTCCGCGACGTCGGCTCCGCTCCGCACGAGCCCGAGGAGGAGGGGTTCATCGACACGCAGGTGGTGCCGTTCGGGCCGGACGACGCGCTGCTGTTCTGCAGCGACGGCCTGTCCGACATGGTGCCCTCGGCCCGGATGCGCGAGATCGTGGAGTCGCATGCGGGCGATCCGCGGACGGCCGTCCAGAGTCTGATCGAGGCCGCCAACGAGGCGGGCGGCAAGGACAACATCTCGGTGGTGCTGGTTGAGGGCGAGCGCTATGCCGCCATGAAGCCGGCGGCGACCAGCTCGGCAAGCGTCCCGGTGAGCCCGTACCGGTCCGCGAGCGCCCGGGTGCCGGCCTGGAGACGGGTGCTCCCCTGGGCGTTGTTTCTGTTGATCGTGGCCGCGGCGGCCGCGGTCTGGTTCGTGCCCTCCTTGAGGGATCGGGTCCTGGGAGGGTTCATCGGCGAGATCGGAATCACCGGTCCGGATGAGACTCCGCCGCCGACGCCCGCATCCTCGTCCACGCTCCGGGTCGGACCGGGGGAGACGGACTTCGCGACGATCACCGAGGCCCTGGCCGAGGCCCGGAACGGACAGACGGTGGAGGTGGCTCCGGGCGAGTACCGGGAGACGATCGACCTGCCGGTGGGCGTGTCGCTGGTGAGCCTCCAGCCCCGCGCCGCGGTCCTTCATCCTCCGGCCGGATCGACCGATCCGGTGCTGACCGCCAAGGGCGTCGACGGCCGGATCTCGGGCTTCAGGATCGCCCCGGAGAAGGGCGGATCGATGACGGTGGGGCTGCGGATCGATGGCTCGCGCGTGCAGGTGTCGGAGCTCGAGATCACGGGCGCCAGCACGGCCGCGATCGAGATCACGGGGCCGGACCGGTCGTCGATCGCGTCGAGCTTCCTGCACGACAACGCGGGCCCGGGCATCCTGGTCTCCGGCGGCGCGGCCACGCAGATCCAGAGCAACCTGATCTCGAAGAACGGCACGCCGAAGAAACCGAACACGGCGAAGGCGCCGGGCGTGGAGATCCGGAACGACGCCCGGCCGCTGCTGCGCGACAACCAGCTCACGGGCAACGCCGCGGCCGGGGTCTGGCTGCCCACGGCCGAGCGCCGGGACGAGATCTTCGACTGGAACCGGTTCGAGGGGACCCCGCGGGCAAAGGCCGTGCAGGTCGCTCCCAGGCAGACCCAGCCCCCCGCAGGGCAGGGGAAGTAACGATGTTGACGCAGGCGCAGGTCGGACGTTTCGCGATCCGCGATTTCCTCGGGCGCGGGGCCATCGGCGACGTGTATCTCGCCTTCGACCCGAGCCGGGATTCGGAGATCGCGCTGAAGCTCGTCCGCACCGGCCGCACCGACCCGGATGCGGTGGCGGCCGAGCGCAACGGCACCGCGCTCCAGGCCGCCATCGCCAAGGTCGCACCCCAGGTGGCCGCGGTCTACGACCAGGGCGACCAGGACGGCTTCTTCTGGGTGGCGATGGAATTCATCTCCGGCGACGACCTCGCCGCGGTGATGGAGCGCTCCGGCCCCATGCCCGAGCCGCGGGCGGTGGGAATCGCGCTCCAGCTCTGCGAGATGCTGGAGATGTTCCACGACTTCTCCTCCGGTACGGACAGCCGCCGCGGTATCGTCCATGGCGACCTGAAGCCGGAGAACATCCGTCTTCAGGACGGGGACCGGGTGCGCGTGCTGGACTTCGGCATCGCCAAGCACCTGTCGCAGACCCGGAAGTTCACGGTGAACCTGTTCGGCAGCCTGCCCTACGTGCCGCCGGAGCGCCTGAACACCGGCCGGCTGGACGCGCAGTCGGACCTCTGGGCGGTGGCGGTCATCCTCTACACGATGATCGCCGGCTATCCGCCGTGGCCCGCCCACGATCCCGAGGAGCTGGAGAACCGCCTGCGCAAGGGCGATCCGCCCGTGCCCCTGCCGCAGACGGCCTCGCCGGGGCTCAAGCGGATCATCTACCGCGCGCTCGCCTTCGATCCGGCGCGGCGCTATCCGTCCGCGGCCGAGATGCGGACCGACCTGGAGGCCTGGCGCGACGGCAAGCTGCCCGATTCGCCGGGACTCGCGGAGGCACCGGACCGGCCGGCGGCCACGGAGCTGAGCGCTACGCGCCGTACCGTCCACCCGCTGGAGGACTCGCGGGCCGGGGGCGAGACGCGGCGGACGGACGGCTCGGCTCCGCTACCCGCTTCGGACCTGGATTCGACCCGGCGGACGTACGAGCCTGAACCGGGGCGGCCGGTGATCGTACCCCCTCCTCCGCCGGCTTCCGGGTCGCTGCTCGACTCGGTGCCCGGTCCGCAGCCGCCGGCCGAGACGCCCCACCATCGCCGGCATCGCCGGCGCTGGGGCCTGGCGCTGATCGGCGCCCTGGTGCTCCTCTTCGGGATCTCGCAGGTCTGGGTGCAGGGCGAGGCGCGCGAGCTCCAGCACGATCTGGTGACCGACACCGATCCGGACCTCACGGGCATCCTGGAGCGCTACCGGAAGATCTCGTGGCTCGGCATCTTCAATCCGACCGTGGGCTCGGTGCGCGACGAGTTGCGCGAAGCGCTGGTCCACACGGCGGACCGGGTCATCGAGGGCTATCACGCCGAGTATCCGCGGGTGCGCGAGCGCGGCTGGCAGCAGGCGTACGACGATCTCCAGGGCGCCATGGAGCTGAACCTCCTGGACCGCCGGACGCGGGCCAAGATGCTCTACGCCAAGGCCCACCTGGACCGCATCGCCTCGCAGACGCTGCGGCAGGGGGGCGACAAGCCGGCGGCCGAGGAGAAGATCGACGCCGCCGTCTCGGAGTTCGAGGACGCGGCGCGGCGGGACAAGAACTGGCCCGATCCGTATCTAGGTCTCGCCCGCATCTACGCCTATGAGCGGCCCGACCTGGAGAAGCTCCAACGGTCGCTCGCGGAGCTGGAGCGCCGCGGCTACCGGCTCGGCCGCAAGGAGCGGGCCATGGAGGGCGACGGCTACCGCCGGCAGGCCGAGGAGATCTGGGCGCGGTCGGTCAAGGCCCGCGGCACGGATTCCGAGACCGAGCTGCTGGAGCAGTCCCGGGACACCCTGCTCCAGGCGATCAATTTCTATGACGACGCGGCGGGCTACGCCGACGTGGCCACGAACCGGGCGAAGGCCGTGAGCCGCCTGAACCAGATCCAGCAGCGCCTCCACCCCCGGAGGCCGGCGAACGACGACGAGGACAATCTCCTCGACCAGATCGACGAGATTTTTCACCAGATCGAGAAGCAGCGATGATGGAGATCGATAGATGGCCGTAACCCGCAGCACCGCGGCGGAGCGCCGCCAGCGCGAGGCCGCCGGTGGCGCCGGCAACATCTCTGGCATCCCCGGCCTGCAGCCGGGTCCCGGCAGCGTGCGCAACCGCGAGGGCGTGCTGCTCGTGGGCGCCCTGGCCGCGGTGCTCCTCGGCCTGTTCCTGGCCTACCTGGCCATGGTCAAGCCGCTCGAGCCCACGCAGGCCGGGCTCGCCTCGGGCGCGATCCTCAACCTGAACGACCTGCGGCAGCCCGAGGACCTGGTGCCGTTCCTCGACTTCCTCACCGAGCCCACCGAGCGCATGTTCGTGGCCCGCCAGATCTGGCGCAAGACGCAGGAGGGGCCGGTGCCGAACGTCGGCGAGTTGGGCCGGATCCGCGTGCCGGCGCCGGAGATCGACAAGGAGCGCCGCCTGCCGGGCCTGCGCGAGCGCCTGGCCGAAATGCGCGCGAGCGCGCCTCCCGACGAGGGGCTTTCGGTCCGGCTCCTGACCACGGCGCAGATTCGCGCGCTCAAGCCGCACCTGATCGTCCGCACCCCGGCGAAGTTCCGCTCGACGTTCTGGCTCTGGACGGGGCTGATGCTGGCCGGGTTCGTGGCCGTCCATCTGTACTGGCGTTTCCGGCGCTTCCCAGGCGACGAGCTGATCCTCCCGATGCTGCTGGTGCTGACCGGGATCGGCCTGATGGTGATGGTCTGCGTGCGCGACCCGCTGCGCGACCTGACTCTCTATGTGACGTTCGTCCAGGGCGTGCTCACCGGCTGCGTGCTCCTCCTGGCCGCCAGCCAGGTGGACTGGGAGCGCTCTCCTTTGCGGCGCATGACGTACGTGCCTCTCCTCGCGGCGCTGGCGCTGTCCGTGCTGCTGATCACGCTCGGCAGCGGCCCGGCGGGGAGCGACGCGAAAGTAAACCTTTTCGGCTTCCAGCCGGTCGAGGCGATCAAGGTGCTGATCGTCTTCTTTCTCGCGGCCTATTTCTTCGACCGCTGGGAGTTCCTGCGCGAGTTGCAGGAGCGCCGCCTGCCCGGGTTCCTGTCGCGCCTTGGCCTGCCGAAGATGGAGTACGCGCTGCCCCCGGTGCTCGCCATGGGCGCGGTGCTGATGTTCTTCTTCCTGCAGCGCGACCTCGGGCCGGCGCTGGTGATGGCGTTCCTCTTCCTGATCCTCTACTGCGTGGCCCGCGGCCTGCCGGTGATGCTGATCGTGGGCGCGCTGGTGATCGGCGCCGGCTTCTTTACGGGCTATCAGCTCGGCGTGCCGAAGACGGTCACCGGCCGCATCCAGATGTGGCTGTCGCCCTGGGACAACTCGTTCCGCGGCGGCGACCATCTCGCGCAGTCGCTCTGGTCGCTGGCCGGCGGCTCGGTCACGGGCACGGGCCTCGGCCTCGGCGATCCCGGCCAGGTGCCGGCGGCGCACACGGACATGGTGCTGGCGGCGATCGGCGAGGAGCTCGGCTTCCTCGGGCTGCTGGCGGTGTTCGTGCTCTACGCCGCGCTGGTCTGGCGCGGGCTGCGGACCGCCCGGCGCGCGGGCACGACCTATGGGTTTTTCCTGGCGCTCGGGTTCGCGGTTCTCACGGCCCTGCACATCCTTTTGATCGCGGGCGGCGTGGTCGGCCTGCTGCCCCTCTCGGGCGTGGTCTCGCCGTTCCTGAGCTTCGGGCGCTCGGCCATGCTCGCCAACTTCCTGCTGTTCGGGATCGTGCTGGCGCTCTCCGCGCGTCCAGGAACGCCTGAGCGGCACGACCGGTTTGTCGGGGCGGTGCGCTGGACGGCGATCGGCCTCGCGGTGATGGGCGGAGCGATCCTGCTGCGCGCCGCGCAGGTGCAGGTGCTCCAGGCCAACAAGTTCCTGACCCGCGGCGCGCTGACGGTCCAGGGCGACGGCCTGCGGCGCTTCCAGTACAACCCGCGCCTCGAAGCGATCGCGGAGACCATCCCGCGCGGCACGGTCTACGACCGCAACGGCCTGCCGCTCGCCACGAGCGATCCGCAGGAATTGGAGAAACACAAAACCGACCTGGCGGCCATCGGAGCGATCACCGATCCGGGGCGCCCGGGCCGCAGCGAGCGCTTCTATCCGTTCGGAGGCTCGATGTTCCACCTCCTCGGCGACCTGCGCTCGCGGGCCAACTGGGGAGCGAGCAACAGCTCGTACGTGGAGCGCGACTCGCGCATCCGGCTCCAGGGGTACGACGATTTCGCGGAGCTGGTCGAAGTGAAGCAGCCGAACGGCTCGGTCACCGAGCAGGTCCGCCGCGACTACACCGACATCGTGCCGCTCCTCCGCCACCGCTGGCAGCCCGAGCACAAGGCGGTGCAGAAGATCCTGAACCGCAAGCGCGACGTGCAGCTCACGATCGACGCCCGGCTCCAGGCGCGGGTGGCGCAGATCGTCCGCAAGTACGCCCGCGAGGCCGGGATCAAGGAGGGGGCGGCGGCGGTGGTGCTCGATCCCGACACCGGCGACGTGCTGGCGAGCGTCTCCTATCCCTGGCCGGACGACCAGCCGGTCAAGGCCACGGAAAAGAACGAAAAGGCGCTGATCGACCGGGCGCGCTACGGCGTCTATCCGCCGGGCTCGACGTTCAAGCTGGTCACCGCGATGGCGGCGCTGCGCAAGGATCCGACGGTGACGCAGAAAACCTTTCAATGCGTTCCGCTGCCGGGCGGCCGCGTGGGCAACCGGGTGCGAGGCTGGGGCAAGCCGATCCGCGACGACGTCCAGGACGTGACTCCGCACGGCGACGTGAACCTGGAGAAGGGTCTGGTGGTCTCCTGCAACGCCTACTTCGCCCAGCTCGGCACCTACGAGGTGGGGCCGGAGGAGCTGCTCCAGACGGCGCAGCTCCTGGGCATCACCACGGCGCGTCCGAACACGGCGGAGCAGCTCAAGGACGCGCTGCCGCAGGCCTCGTACGGCCAGGGGCAGGTGATCGCGACGCCGTTCAAGATGGCCCGGGTGGCGGCGACCGTGGCGCGCGGCGGCACGATGCCGCAGGGCCAGTGGGTGGGCGACGACAGCGAGCCGAAGAAGGGCGAGCCGGTGGAGGTCCTCTCCTCGGAGTCGACGGCCTTCATCGCGCGCTCGATGCGCGAGGTGGTGACCCAGGGCACGGCGGCGCGCCTTCTCGGAGGCATGGAGCCGCCGGTGGCCGGCAAGACCGGCACGGCCGAGGTCCAGGACAAGCGCTCCCACTCCTGGTTCGTGGGCTATGCCCCATATGATCGGGAAGGTGGAAGAAGAATCGCCTTCGCGGTGATCGTGGAGCATGGAGGCTATGGCGGCCGGCTGGCGGCGCAGGCGAGCGGAGAGATCATCCAGGCCGCATCCGCGCTCGGCCTCTTCAATCCGGAACAGCAAAGGGAAAACGAGACCGCGCCATGACGAAGATGGACAAGCTGTTCGAAGCGGTGAAGCGCTTCACGAAGCCGTGGCCCACGGGCACGGAGCCGATGGAGATCCGCCGCGCCCTGCTCGACGAGATCGAATCGCGCATCGTCTCGGCCGGAGGCGGCAAGCGGGTCTTCCCGTTCAACCGCCTGCGCGTCTTTCTCCTGGCGCCCGGCTCGCGGGAGAAGATCGAGCTCGAAGCGGTGGTCCGGGACGTCTGGGACCTGCCGGCCGAGATCCGCGAGCGCCTGACCGAGTGCGGCTGCCCGGTGCCGTCCGACCTGAGGGTGGACGTCGAGGTGACCGAGCAGGGCGGCCCGGAGTATGGCGACCGCCGCTACCGGATCGACTTCGAGAGGGTCGAGCGCAGCGCCAGCGCTCCACCACCCGTCGCTCCGGTCGGCCCCGGCACCGTGCAGGTCCCGATCCCCTCCACCGGGGAGCGGCCGACGCTGGAGCTGACCGTCCTCAAGGGCACCGCCACGAGGAAGGTCTACTCCTTCCCGGCCGGCCGCCTCAACCTCGGCCGCATGGAGGAGATCGTCGACGACGAGGGCCGGGTGCGGCGGCGCAACGACGTGGCCTTCCTGGAGGAGGGCGACGTCAACCAGACCGTCTCCCGCGAGCAGGCGCGCATCCTCTACGACGAAGCCTCCGGGGAGCTGCGCCTCCGCGCCGAGCACGGGGCGTCCAGCACGCGCATCCTCCGGGAGGGCCGCTCGATCGACGTGAGCAGCCGCGACACGCGGGGGGTAAGGCTCCAGTCGGGCGACGAGATCTACTTCGGGCGGGCCTGCGTGAAGGTGGCGATCCGGTAGGGAAGAGGAAAAAGGCCGTGGGTCCGGGGAGAGATGGATACCGGCCCCACGGCAAATCGGTCTAGTTGTCGGTCTGTGCGACCGCCACGGGCTTATCGTACTCCTTCTCCCAGCGCGCGAGAACCTCCGGCGGCACTTCGGCCAGCGTGGCGGCGATCTGGCGCTGCGCGCCGCCGCGGGAGACGGTGTAGGTCACCCGGCTGCCGGCCGTGAGCCCGGCCTTCGCCTTCTTGAGAGCGTCCTTGTTGGCGTCGTTGAGCGCGATGCCGTTGAAGGCGACCAGGACGTCGCCCTTCTGGAAGCCGGCCTGGGCCGCCGGGCTGCCCGCCGCGACACCGGTCACGACGTAGCCCGAGGCGCCCTTGTCGAGCTCGAGGCCGAGCCAGCCGTGTTTCGCCTTCTCGGTCATTGCGGCATGTCTGGCATCCTTGGCGCACTTGTCACCCCCGGCGGACGCCAGGGCGGCCATGGAGAGGATCAGGGCGAGGACGAGGGTGGACACCTTCCGAGTCATTGCGGGACCTCCTGTCGGGAGCGGACGCGAGGTAGCTCGCCGTCCGTCATCCCAGACTAGAGAGGTGTTCTGTAAAACTCCTCAACCGGGCGTAAAACGCTGTAATGAATCTGTAAAAGACGCTCGCGGCCTCCCCTCCGGCCGGCCGGTTGCCCCATAATCCCCTTCGTCATGAAGCCCACGACGGCGCTCCGGAAGCACACCCTCCTGGTGGGGTTCGCGGCGGTCCTGCTGCCGCTGGTGATCCTGCTCGGCCTCCAGTACAGTTGGCTGGTCAAGCTCGACCACACCTCGGCCAAGGCCAAGGAGGCCACCTCGGACAACTACCTGGAGGCCGTGGCCGACAAGGTCGAGACCCGCTACCGCAGCGACGCCGAGCGCATTCTCAACCTGTCGCCGGGCCTGTTCACCCAAGACCGGCTCGACAAGGCCGCGATGTACTTCAAGAAGAAGGGTGTCTCCGGGGCGAAGCGGCTGTTCGTGGCGAGCTTCGTCAACGGCCACGACGGGCACGTCTACTACTTCGAGCCGACCTGCTCCTCCTTCCAGCCGCCGCTCTGGTCGCCGGAGCTGCAGGCGGTCTACGTGGCCGTCTCCCCTCTCGCCACCCTGGCCCGCAAGGGCGGCACGGTGCCGGAGCCCGTCCAGGTCCTCGTCGATCAGCGCTACCCCGAGTACCGGATGATCCTCAACCCGATCACCGACGACACCTCCAGGCTGGTCGGCGTGGCCGGCATGATCCTCGACGAGAGCTACTTCCGCGACGAGCTTCTCCCGGAGGCGGTCAACGCCTCTCTCCCCAAGTTCTACGCCGACGATCCGAGCTACGACCCGGTGGTGGCGGTGTGGGACGATCACGGCTCCATGGTCTTCACCACGGCCGAAAAGCCGGACCTGTTCAACCGGCGGACCGACGCCCGGAAGCACTTCTCCTTCGTCTTCACCGACTGGAAGATCGCGCTCGCCAGCCGGCACGCCACCGCGGGCCAGGTGGCGCGGAGCAACTTCCTCGTCAACCTGGGGCTGTCAGCGGCGCTGGCCGTGGCACTCCTGGGCGGCCTCGCGCTCACGCTGCGCACGGCGTCGCGGGAGATGAAGCTCTCGCAGATGAAGAACGACTTCGTCTCGAACGTCTCGCACGAGCTGCGCACCCCGCTCGCCTCGATCCGCGTGTTCGGCGAGCTGCTGCGGCTCGGCCGGTTCGACGGCACCGAGAAGGTCCGGGAGTACGGCGACTACATCGAGACCGAGAGCCGGCGCCTGACCCAGCTCATCAACAACCTGCTCGACTTCGCGAGCATCGAGTCGGGCCGCAAGAGCTACCGTTTCGAGTGCGTGGACGTCCGCGAGGTGGTCTGCGAGACGCTGAAGACCTTCGAGGTGCGCCTGCGTCAGAACGGCTTCCGCGTGACGTTCGACGGCGACCCCGCGCCGCTCCCGCCGGTCCGGCTCGACCCGGGCGCCATCGCGCAGTCGCTCAGCAACCTGCTCGACAATGCGGTCAAGTACTCCTACCAGACGGAAGACAAGGAGATCCGCGTAGGCCTGCGGCGCGAGGGCGATTCGATCGTGATCTCGGTCCAGGACCACGGCGCCGGCATCCCGCGCGACGAGCAGAAGAAGATCTTCGACCGCTTCCACCGGGTGGGCACCGGCCTGGTCCACGACGTCAAGGGGAGCGGCCTGGGGCTGTCGATCGTCCAGCACATCGTCGAGGCCCACCACGGCCATGTGACGGTCGAGAGCCGCGTCGGCGAAGGGAGCACCTTCTCCATCCACCTGCCCATCGAGGCGCCTGGACCGGCGGCGCAGGCCGTGCCCGCCGAGGCCACCGAGCCCCGGACTTCCGAGGCCTGACCATGCGAAGAGTTCTGATCGTCGAGGACGACGAAGCCATGTCGGTCGCGCTGCGCGACGGCTTCTCCTACGAGGGATATGACGTAGCCGTGGCAAACGACGGCGAGGCCGGCCTCCACATGGCGAAGTCCGCCACGCCCGACCTGATCCTGCTCGACGTGATGCTGCCCAAGATGACCGGCCTGGACGTCTGCCGCCAGCTTCGGGACGGCGGCAACAACGTGCCGATCATCATGCTGACCGCCCGCGGCCAGGAGATCGACAAGGTTCTGGGCTTGAAGACCGGCGCGGACGACTACATCACTAAACCCTTCGGCTTCATGGAGCTGCTGGCGCGGGCCGAGGCCGTGCTGCGAAGGAGCGGAGGAGCCACGGCGCCGCCGGATCTCTATCGCTTCGGCGACGTGACGCTCGATTTCAAGCGCCACGAGGCGAAGAAGGGGGGAGTCCCGATCGAGCTTTCGCCGCGCGAGTTCCAGCTCCTCGGCTTCTTCATCCGGCACCGCGAGGAGATCGTCTCGCGCGAGACCCTGCTCGACGAGGTGTGGGACTACAACGCCATCCCCTTCACCCGCACCGTGGACATGCACATCGCCAAGCTGCGCAAGAAGATCGAGGACGACCCCGCCGACCCCAGGCACATCGTGACGGTCCACCGGCTGGGCTACAAGTTCACGGGCTAGCCCGCCGCCGCGACCTTCAGAGACGTGGCGGAGAACGGCTCGGAGAGGAGCCATTCCCCTTCCTTCAGCACGTCCGCGAGAACCTCGACCAGGCGGGGATCGAACTGACGGCCAGCCTCCTCGCGCAGCTCCGAGATGGCAACCTCCACCGAGTTGCCAGGGCGGTAGGGCCGGTCGTGGGTGATAGCGTCGAAGGCGTCCACCACAGAGAGAACGCGGGCGCTCTCCGGGATCTCTTCGCCGCGCAGGCCGAAGTAGCCCGGATACTTCACGCCCGCGCGGGCGCCGTCCCAACGCTCCTGGTGATAGCGGATCAGGGGGTCCACCTCGCGCAGGACCTCGACGTCCCGGATGATGCGCAGCCCGATCTCCACGTGCTGCTCCATGGCCTCCTTCTCGTCCGGCGTGAGGCCGCCGGGCTTGTTGAGGATCGCCTCGGGCACGCCGATCTTGCCCACGTCGTGCAGCATGGCGCCGTAGCGCAGGATACGGAGCCGCCGCTCGTCGTAGCCGAGCTTGCGGCCCATCAGGACCGCGAGCTGCGCCACTCGCTGGACGTGCCCCTCGGTGGTCGGATCCTTGGCCTCGATGGCCGCGGCGAGCGACGCGACCGTGCGCTCGAAGTCGCGCTCGAGCTGTTCCTCGTGGGCGCGGATGCGGTCCACGAGCCGCCGGTTCCGGCCGCCGAGCCAGCCGCCGGTCAGCGCGTAGAAGGTCAGGATGCCCACGGTCGTATAGGCGGGCGCGAGCGCTCCGACCTGGCTCGCGGCGGTCAGCCCCGATCCCAGGACCACCACCGCCAGGTAGGCCGAGCAGGCGAAGGAATTGACGATCAGCGCCGGACCGGCTCCGCCTTCGAGGGCGGCCAGACCGATCGGGATCACCAGCGGAATGGCCATCCAGTGCGGAAAGCCGAGGCCCAGCCAGTCCACGCCCAGGATGGCCAGGACGGAGAGGATCACCAGGGTCGCGCACCGGCGCGGTACGCGGCCTTCGCGGAGCCAGGCGCGCATCATCTCCTGGTCCTGTGCCGTCAGCAGGACCTCGGGCCGCAGGACGAGCAGGAGCGGCAGCCCGAGCACCAGGGCCGCGGCGAGGTCGCTCGTCCACCAGAGAAGAAGGCTGTTCGCCACCGGCCGCAGCTCCCAGGGCAGCCGGCCGAGCCAGACCAGGGTGAAGGTGCCCACCACGGCCGAAGCCAGGTTGTTGAACACCGCGCCGTAGTCGAAGGCGCGGCGCAGGCGCAGGCCGCTGCCGCCGACCGGGTGATGAAGGGCCCAGGCCGGGATGGCGGCGCTGAGGCCGTTGGCGAGACTGAAGAGGAGCAGGGCCTGGATGTTGTCCGCGGCCCCCCAGGGCAGTGCGAAGACGCCGAGCACCACGCCGGCCACGCCCCAGGCGCCGAACGCCGCACCGGCAGCGAGCGACACGCCGGCAGCCGGAAAGAGGAACGAGAGCCCGATGGGCAGGCTGAAGACCTCGGCCAGCCGGCTGGCCAGCGCGAAGGCCAGGGCTGTGCCGACGAGTTGGACGGCACGGACGCTGAGACGGGCCATCTTCACGGGAGACCTCCCGGTTGCCTCGACTGCTCGGTGCTGAACTCCTTCCCCTTCTATACCCGGCCCCGGCCCCTGTCAAGCGGCCGGCCGTGAGGCTCCTCTCTCGGTCGAAACGTCCTCTCTACGCAGAACCTGTGCCGCGGGTTGCGTCCCGAGAAGCTTCTCTTGCGGCACCTTCAAGGTAGAGGAAAGTTCATGCTATTCTTTGTTGCGATTACTTTTCTTTCGATCGCGACGATGCGGCCGCGCGCGTCGCGGTCCTCGCCTCGAATCTTCCGATCGCCGCTTGCGCCCGCCCGCGAATCTTCTGCCGCGCCTGAGTTCTTCCGCGGGCACGGGGCCATGGAGGTCCCGGCCGTCCCTCGGAGAGGAGGTTATTTGCCATGACCCGCACTTCGTCTCGTCTTTCGGCCGCCCTCGTCCTGATCGCCCTGCTCGGCCTGTCGTTCCCCGCGGCCGCCCTGGACCGGCCCGCCCGGGTTCCGGGGGTACTTTCATGGTTGCAGGAATGGATAGACACGGTGTGGTCCATCGTCGTCCCGGAGGCCTCACAGCCGTCTCTCAAGCCGGCGATCGACATGGACAACAACTCATCGACCGAACAGGACCGGGGCGCCCTGATCGACCCCAATGGGGGTCG
>DATANP010000320.1:0-2122 GCA_036266195.1 Thermoanaerobaculia bacterium
TCCATGCCGAGCACGGCGGCGAACAGCGGCTCACCGCGGAACACGTGGTCGGCCAGGTGCGGGTCGGTGTCGGCCGAGACCTCGGAGTCCACCACCAGCTCCACGCCCGGGTAGAACACGCGCGGCCTCTCCAGGAAGCGGAGCAGGGGCAGCTCGGGCCGCTCCAGCTCGACCGTGTCGGGATCGCCGAAGCGGCCGGCGACCACGACCGAGCCGCCGGGGCCGGAGAGCAGCCGGCGCAACTGCTCCACTCCGGTGCCGGGCGGGATCGGCGTGATGCCGCGCCGGATCAGGCTCTCCAGGGTGCCGAGGCGCTCGCCCATGCCCACGCCCGACCAGACCGACCATTCGAGGGTGAGGCAGCGGCAGGCCGGGTGCTCGCGGCCGAAGCGCTCGGTCAGCAGGCCGAGCCACTCGTTGGCCGTGGCGTAGTCCGCTTCGCCCTCCAGCCCGGCGCGGCCGATGATGGAGCCGAACGAGACCAGGAGCCGCAGCCGGTCCGGGTCCACGGCGGCGAGGACGTTCTGCAGGCCGCGGACCTTCGGCGCCAGGGTGCGCAGGAACGAGGCCTCGTCGAGCGCCGCGATCGGCCTCGGCGTGTTGGCGCCCGCGCCGTGGAGGACGGCGGTGACCGGTCCCAGCTCGGACTCGATCCAGGCCACGGCCTGGGCCACGGCTCCGGCGTCGGTCACGTCCGCGGGGACATAGAGGGGATCGACTCCAGCGGCCTGCATCCTCTCCAGGTTCGCGGCCAGCTCCGGGTCGGATTCAGGGCGCGAGCGGCCGAGGAGGGCGAGCCGCGCTCCGGTCGTCCGCGCCAGATCGAGCGCGCACTCGGCGCCGATCCCCTTGCCGCCGCCGGTGACGAGGAGCACGTCTTCCGGTCCGAGGGGGAGATCGGAGGGCTCGGCATCGGGAAGAAGCCGGAGGACCGGCACGGTCCGGACCCCGGCGTTGTCGTAGCGCGCCTCGGCATGGCCTTCCATGGCCACGGCCTCGGCCGCGACCCAGTCGGCGGCGTCGGGGTGGTCGAAGGGGACGTCCACCACGCGGGTGGCGACCTCGGGCATCTCCAGGTGGAGGGTGCGCCCGAAGGCGGCGCCGCCTCCGTCCTGCTGGACCACCAGGAACCGCTTCGAGCCGGACGAGATCACCTCGCGCGCGGCCTCCAGGAAGAGGCCGACGTGGCTCTCGTCCGGCCGGAGCGGCAGGCAGAGGAGCACGCCGTCTTCAGATAGCCGGGCGGCGAGCGTCCAGGCGAGAGGATGATCCTGCGGGGCTACGATCCGCCACGTGCCGGGCTCGGAGGAAGACCGCCGCGGCAGCTCTCTTGGCACCCATTCGGTGTGGAAGGCGCGCACCCAGGAGTCCACCCCGGCCGGCGCGCTGTCGGGCTCGGCGGCTCCGACCTCCCCCAGCTCCTCCTGCTCCGCCAGGGCCAGGGCGACCTCGGCCACGGTGGCGCGGGCGTAGTCCGTGGGGGAGGCGGGCGGGCGCAGGCCGAGCTGGCGCGCGGCCTCGGCCACGAGCTGGCCCACGGAGATCGAGTTGAGATGGAGATCGGAGAGCAGCCGGCTGTCCTCCTGGATCGCCGCCGCGGGCAGCTCGGCGCGGGCGGCCACGAGCCGCCGGACCACGTCCAGGGCCGAGCCCCTCCCGGCCTCCCCGGCCCCGTCGCCGGAAGAGGGGGCAACCGGCTCCGGGGTCCAGGGAGACGGAGAGGAGGAGACCGATTCGGAGACGGGCGCCGACTCGCACGGGCTCGCCAGGAAGCGGGGCAGACGCTCCGGGTCGAACGGCCGCACGAAGCGGCCTTCGAACAGCACCGAGGTCTCGACCGGCACGCCGAGCGCAAAGGCCGCGCCCACCGCCTGAAGCAGTCCCGCGAGCGAGGGGCCTCCGATGTCGATCGCCAGCACCGGGCGGTCGAGCGACTCCGCGGCCAGCTCGGCGAGCGCGCGGCCGGGGCCGACCTCGATCCACAGGTCCGCCAGATCGCGGGCGGCGTCGAGGGCGGCGGTGAAGCGGACCGGCGAGGTCACCTGCCGGACGAGCAGCTCGCGCAGGTCGTCCGGCCCACCGAGCAGCGCGCCGGTGACGGTCGAAGCCACGGGCCGCGAGG